>NZ_JBSRXI010000001.1:3390000-3926409 GCF_054055575.1 Aeribacillus sp. SP014 | reverse complement strand
GAAAAGCGAGTAAGATCCCTTGAAGATGACGAGGTAGATAGGTCCGAGGTGGAAGCGTGGTGACACGTGGAGCTGACGGATACTAATCGATCGAGGACTTAACCAAGTAAGAGCATCTATTCGTGAAGGAACCGTTATCTAGTTTTGAAAGAATGATATTCAAAAAAGTGTTGACAACTGCGATCAAAAAGTTATAATATTAGTTGTCCATCGAACTGAATGGAACAATGAATAGAAAAAAATTGCTTGGTGGCAATGGCGAAGAGGTCACACCCGTTCCCATCCCGAACACGGAAGTTAAGCTCTTCAGCGCCGATGGTAGTGAGGGTTTGTCCCTTGCGAGAGTAGGACGCTGCCAGGCAATTCATTTGAATATAAGCTTTTTAAATTATCGCGGGGTGGAGCAGTCCGGTAGCTCGTCGGGCTCATAACCCGAAGGTCGCAGGTTCAAATCCTGCCCCCGCAACCAATGGTCCCGTAGTGTAGCGGTTAACATGCCTGCCTGTCACGCAGGAGATCGCGGGTTCGATTCCCGTCGGGACCGCCATTACAACAATATACGAACAACTAACGAAACGTTGAACGTTTCGTTTTTTTATTTTATGAATATCTTGGATAAGCTAAACATATGCGGTAAACTATACAAGAGGATTGAATTGGATTCTTTAGGAGAGCATCTTTTAAAGAAAGAGGTTTTATATGTCAATTCAGGATGAATTTGAGTTTATCCGAAGTATTCGGCCAGCACATTATTTTCATGAAGGCCTTGTTGTCGGAATAGGTGACGATGCCGCAGTTTACACACCGAATAAAGGTTTTCAGCAAATAGTCTGCACAGACACAATGGTCGAAGGGGTTCATTTTTTACGTAAAACAATGGAGCCTTTTGATATCGGCTTTAAATGTTTGGCAGTGAACATTAGTGATATTGCCGCAATGGGCGGGATTCCAAAGTATTTTTTAGTTTCCATTGCGATTCCCTCTCGATGGCACGAGAAAGACTTACAATCTATATACAAAGGAATGGCAGATGCCGCAGAAAAATATAAAGTGGATTTAATCGGTGGAGATACTGTTTCTATTGCTGATCACCTCGTCGTCACCGTCACCTTGATTGGAGAAGTTGAAAGCGGGAAAGCCCAATTGAGAAGCTCAGCAAGACCGGGGGATGTGGTTTTTGTTACGGGTACTCTGGGGGATTCAGCTGCTGGATTGCACCTTCTATTAAACGATGAGTTCAATTTGCCGGAGGACGATTATCAATATTTAGTATCTCGCCATAGACGTCCGAAGCCGCAAGTAAAAGCGGGCAGGATTATTTCTGAAGTGGATCGGGCGAGCCTTAATGATATTAGCGACGGTATTGCAAGCGAATTGAATGAGATAGCTGACATGAGCAACGTACAAATCGTCGTACATAAAGATCTTCTTCCATTAAGTGATTCAATACAATTATTGCCGTTAGAAAAGCAATTTGAGTGGGCTATCACTGGAGGAGAAGATTTTGAACTGGTAGGAACGACTTCTAAACATTCCTTTGAAGTATTGAAAAAAAAATGCGAGCAAGAAGGAATACGCATAACGAAGATCGGAGAAGTATTTGAAGGCAGCCCATCGGTTTATTTGCAAGAAAAAAATATTCGCAAACGGCTATTAAGCAAAGGCTACAATCATTTTAAAAAAGGTGATTCATTTGGATCAATTTGAAATAAAAACGACAAATCCTGAAGAGACAGGGAATATGGCGATGAAGCTGGCTCAGCACTTACAAGCGGGCGATGTGATTACGCTTGAAGGAGATCTTGGAGCAGGCAAAACTACATTTGTGAAAGGACTGGCAAAAGGTTTGGGCATTGGCAGAACAGTGAACAGTCCTACTTTTACAATCATGAAGGAGTATACAGACGGCAGACTGCCGCTTTATCATATGGACGTTTATCGGATTGAAAATAGCGATGAGGATTTAGGGTTTGATGAGTTTTTTGATGGAGACGGTGTAACAGTTGTAGAGTGGGCGCAATATATAGAAGATCAACTGCCGGAGGAAAGACTGGATGTATTCATCCGTTACATTCAGGACAATACAAGATCTCTAATTTTTAGGCCGAAGGGAAAAAGATATATTAAGCTGTGTAAGGAGTTTTTCACTGATGACGGTATTAGCGATTGATACATCAAACGACTGTTTAGGCATTGCGTTAGTAGACGAAACTAAAATTATTGGCGAATATATGACGAACTTGAAAAAAAACCATTCTGTTCGTGCAATGCCGGCAGTTGATTATCTTTTGAAAGAGTGCCACGTTCAGCCCAGCGACTTAACAAAGATTGTGGTTGCCCAAGGTCCTGGCTCTTATACTGGTGTGCGAATCGGTGTAACAATTGCTAAGACGCTTGCATGGGCTAGAAACATTCCTTTAACGGGCGTTTCCAGTCTTGAAGTGCTTGCGCTGAACGGGCGTTTTTTTGACGGATTGATTTGCCCTTTATTTGATGCAAGAAGAGGACGAGTTTATACCGGGCTGTATGAATTTAAAGAAAACATACTTTGTGTGAAAGAAGACAGAAATATTCTGCTAGAAGATTGGTTGAATGAAATAAAACAGCTCAAAAAGCGGGTGCTCTTTTTAGGGAATGATGTTTCTCTTCATTTAGATCTGATCAAAGAAATAATGGGTGAGTTGGCAGTCATCGGGGATCCGTCATTGCACCAGCCGCGTCCGGGATTGCTAGGTTTGATGGGAATGACTAGAGAAGCAGTCAATGTTCATCAGTTTGTGCCAAATTATTTAAGGTTAGCAGAGGCGGAAGCGAAATGGATCGAGCAGCAAAAAACGTCAACATGATTAATAATCAAGTAAATGTTCGAAAAATGACAGTTGAAGATATACATCGTGTTTATGAAATCGAACAGCTGTCATTTTCGGTTCCTTGGACAAAGGAATCATTTTATCGGGAATTGGTCCATAATCATTTTGCTACTTATTTAGTAATAGAATATGAAGGAAAAGTTGTAGGGTATTGCGGTTTATGGGTGATTGTTGATGATGGGCAGATTACCAATATTGCTATTTCTCCAGCGTATCGGGGAAAAAAGCTGGGAGAGACCCTGCTTAGAAGCGTTTTAAACGTAGCAAAAGAAAAAGGAGCCAAAACCGTTACATTAGAAGTCCGAGTTTCGAATACGGTTGCGCAATCATTATATAAGAAATTGAATTTTGAACCAATCGGAATCCGGGAAAACTATTATACGGATAACCAAGAAGATGCGATATTAATGCAGGTGAATTTATAATGAAAGATCGATTAATTTTAGGAATTGAAACAAGCTGTGATGAAACAGCAGCTGCCATTGTGAAAAACGGAAAAGAAATTGTTGCACAAGTCGTTGCTTCCCAAATTGAAAGCCATAAACGTTTTGGCGGAGTCGTTCCAGAAATCGCTTCACGCCATCATGTCGAGCAAATTACTCTCGTATTAGAAGAAACGTTAAAACAGGCGAATCTTTCGTATCACGATTTGAACGCCATAGCCGTGACAGAAGGACCGGGGCTGGTTGGTGCATTATTGATTGGAGTCAATGCCGCAAAGGCTTTAGCTTTTGCGTATGATCTTCCACTAATCGGAGTACATCATATTGCAGGACACATTTATGCAAACCGTCTTGTGAAAGAATTTTCTTTCCCGCTGATTGCATTAGTTGTTTCCGGCGGCCATACAGAGCTTGTCTATATGAAGGAGCACGGTTGTTTTGAGGTGATTGGGGAAACACTTGATGATGCAGCAGGAGAGGCTTATGATAAAGTAGCGCGAACATTAAACCTGCCTTATCCGGGCGGGCCTCATATCGACAGGCTAGCACATGAAGGAACTGCTTTCCATTGATTTGCCGCGAGCATGGCTTGAAGAAGGCTCGTTTCATTTTAGTTTCAGCGGGCTGAAGTCAGCGGTGATTAACACTCTTCATAACGCGGCGCAAAGAGGGATCACGATAGATCCGAAAGATATGGCTGCAAGTTTTCAGCAAAGTGTTGTAGAAGTTTTAGTGGAAAAAACTGTTCGTGCCAGTGAGAAGTATCAAGCTAAGCAAGTTCTTTTATCAGGCGGAGTAGCGGCGAATAAAGGATTAAGAACTGCTATGGAGGTAGCATTCAAAAAGAAAAAAGGGATCGACCTCGTCATTCCACCATTGTCCTTATGCACAGATAATGCGGCCATGATTGCAGCTTTCGCTGATGTACTTTATGAAAAAGGAATTTTCGGTGATTATCGTATGAATGCTCATCCTGGATTGGAATTAACGTCATATATATAAAGGCAAAATAGGGTCGAATGAACAGCGGCCCTATTTTTTTATTTTAACCACAGGTTATCCACAAAGAAAATCTTCATTTTGGATAAATAAGACGAAACGTTGAAATAGAAGAAGAAAAAATAAGGTGAAACATGTGGATAACTAAAGGGGTTTGTTGTGGATAATGTGAACAAATAAGAAAAATATTATAAGGTAAGGAACTAATGATGTGGATAACTGTTTGAGAGAAACATGCTGAAGGAAACAAAATAAATAAAAAACCGGCATGAGCCGGTTATTCAGAAAGAAGTGATTCCCATTCCTCTATCAGCTGATCTAGTTGTTCCGTTAACATGACATTTTGATCATGAAGTTTTTGAGCTTTTTCATGATCTTGGTATATATTTGGATCGCAAAGCATTTCATTGTTTTCAGCGATCGCTTCTTCAATTTCTGCTATTTTGTTTTCAAGTTCTTCAATGCGGCGCTGTCTTTGCCGTTCCTTTTTTTTCAATATTTTTTCTTGTTCATAAGATAATTTTCCTTGTTTTTGCTCTTTGGTTTCGATAGTTGGTTCTTTCAACTGTTCAAGCTCGATCATCTCCGCTTTTTTTGCAATGTAATAATCATAGTCCCCGATATATTCGGCAATGCCTTCTGTGGATAATTCAAAAATTTTGGTCGCGATTTTGTTGATAAAATAACGATCGTGCGAAACAAACAAGATTGTTCCAGGAAAATTTATCAGAGCGTTTTCCAATACTTCTTTGCTGTCGAGATCCAGATGATTCGTAGGTTCATCCATGATGAGAAAGTTAGCTTTTTTTAGCATTAATTTCGCTAAAGCGAGCCGAGCTTTTTCTCCTCCGCTTAAAGACGAGACGGTTTTCAGCACTTCATCTCCTGAAAAAAGGAAATTCCCTAAAACCGTTCGGATTTCTTTTTCTGTTTTTTCGGGATAGTCATCCCACAATTCATCTAAAACCCGTTTAGATGAAGACAAATCCGCTTGTTCCTGGTCATAATATCCGATTTGGACATTAGATCCAAACTGAATTTTTCCGCTCAGCGGCTTTAAGCGGTTGATGATCGTTTTTAATAAGGTAGATTTTCCAACTCCGTTTGGCCCTATTAAGGCAATTGAGTCCTTCCTGTTGATCGAAAAGTTAATATTTTTCACGATCGGAGTTTTTTGATCGTAGGAAAGGGACAAATCAATGGCTTTTAACACGTCATTGCCGCTTTGCTTTTCGATTTCGAAGGAAAAGCTGGCTGACTTCTCGTCCCCAGCGGGCCTGTCCAGTATTTCCATTTTCTCAAGCATTTTCCTTCTGCTTTGCGCACGTTTCGTTGTCGATGCTCTTGCTAAGTTTCGTTGAATAAAATCTTTCATCCGCGCGATTTCTTCTTGCTGTTTTTCAAATTGTTTTAATTCCCTTTCGTACGCTTCCGCTTTTTGTTTTAAATAAGCGCTGTAATTCCCAACATACTTCGTACAAACTGTTCGTGATATTTCATAAACAGTGTTGACAACGCGATCTAAAAAGTACCGGTCATGGGAAACAATTAGAACCGCTCCATTATAATGCTGTAAATATTGTTCGAGCCAGTTTAATGTTTCCATGTCGAGATGGTTTGTCGGCTCGTCGAGTATGAGCAGATCCGGTTTTTTCAACAGGAGCTTTCCGAGTGCTAACCGGGTTTTTTGTCCTCCGCTCAAAACCGAAATTTTAGTTGAATAGTCGTAATCAGCAAACCCTAATCCATGCAGCACAGAACGGATATCCGCCTCATATTGATATCCGCCATTTTCTTTATATAAATGTTGGAGTGAATCATATTCCTTCATTAAGCTTTGCAAAGCATGAGAATCTCCAGCTGAGGAGATAGCTGCCATTTTTTGTTCAATATTTCGCAGCTCAGCTTCGATGTTCCGCAGCTCTTCAAAAACGGTTAGCATTTCATCCCATATCGACTTAGTTGATTCTAATCCTGTGTTTTGTGCCAGATAGCCGATTGTTAAATCTTTTGGCTTCACAATTTCACCAGAATCAAAGGGCATTTCACCGGCAATGATTTTCAATAATGTTGATTTTCCGGCTCCATTGCGGCCTACAACGGCGATTTTATCTCCTGTTTGGATTTCCAGCTTAATATTCGATAAAATAAGGTCAGCACCATAATATTTTGTGATTTTGTTTAACTGCAATAAAATCATCCATAGTTCACCTCAATCTTTGCTAGAATAAGTGTAGCCTATATATTTGACTGCAGGCAACTGACCTGATGAACAAAAGGACAAGAAATTGTAACAATCGTTCAAAAGACACGAATAAAAAAATAGTGTATAGTTTTTATATAAGGAGAGTTTAGAGAAAAAACAAATAAAAAGAAATGTAGACGGAGAAGAAGATCAGGATGGAAGCGTTATCAGTCTGATATTGTTTCATACAGGCGAGCAGCCGCTTGCTAGAAAACATAGTTAAAAACAAAATTAGTCAGGTTGTTTTGGATTGCGAGGGATGAGCATTGAATCAAGATCAATCTAAGATACCGCAAGCAACTGCAAAAAGATTACCTCTATATTATCGGTTTTTGCAAAATTTACATGCCTCGGGAAAACAACGTGTTTCCTCTCAAGAACTGAGTGAAGCAGTAAAAGTAGATTCTGCGACAATTAGAAGGGACTTTTCATATTTCGGAGCGCTGGGCAAAAAAGGTTATGGATATAATGTCAATTATTTGTTATCATTTTTTAGAAAGACGCTTGACCAAGATGAGTTGACCAAAGTTGCCCTCATTGGCGTCGGAAATTTGGGAACAGCTTTTTTAAATTACAATTTTACAAAAAATAACAACACACAAATTGTTATTGCATTTGACATTAATAAACGAAAAGTAGGAATGAAAATTGGTGGAGTTCCAATTTATCATTTGGATCAGCTAGAAAGTGAATTGCCTGATGATGTGCCTGTTGCGATATTAACGGTCCCGGCAACCGCCGCTCAAGGAATAACGGATCGGTTAGTGGAAAAAGGCATAAAAGGCATTTTAAATTTTACGCCGGCTCGCTTAAATGTTCCGGATAAAATTCGGATTCATCATATCGATCTATCTGTTGAACTTCAGGCTCTTGCATATTTTTTAAAACATTATTCGAATGAAGATTGAAGGAGCGATATTAAATGCCAACAATTGGAATTGGAAGCTTGCTGTTGATTGTATTTGCAGCTCTGCTTGTTTTCGGGCCGAAAAAACTTCCTGAGCTTGGAAAAGCTATAGGAGAATCATTAAAGGAGTTTAAAAGTGCCACGAAGGGCTTAGCAGACGATGATGAAGAAAACAAGAAAAATGAATAGCAAGAAGAATGGATGAATAATGATGAGCGAAAAAAAAATGTCCGTGTTGGAGCATATAGCGGAGCTTAGAAAACGGCTGATTATTGTAGTCGTTTTCTTTTTCGTTGCTATGATTACTGGCTTTTTCATAGCGAAGCCAATTATTGTTTTTTTACAGCAAACTGATGAAGCGAAGCAATTCGCCTTAAATGCTTTTCGTCCTGCAGATCCATTGATCGTTTATATGCAGTTTACATTTATTATTGCTTTAATTCTAACTTTCCCTGTTTTATTGTACCAGCTTTGGGCGTTTATCAGCCCAGGACTGTATGAAAAAGAAAGGCGGGTCACATTAAGCTATATACCGTTGTCGGTTGCTTTATTTCTTTTAGGTATAAGCTTCTCTTATTTTATTTTGTTTCCTTTTGTCATCGATTTTATGGGGCGGCTTTCCAATGATTTAAACATTCAACAAATGATAGGAATAAATGAATACTTTCGTTTCCTGCTGCAGTTAACATTGCCTTTCGGACTGTTGTTTCAGCTTCCCGTTGTCATAATGTTTTTAACAAGACTCGGGATCATCAATCCGGCGTTTTTGGTAAAGGTTAGAAAATATGCGTATTTTGTATTGCTTGTTATCGCAGCGATCATTACGCCGCCTGAAATTGTGTCGCATTTAATGGTCACGATTCCGCTATTCATTTTGTATGAAATAAGTATCATTGTTTCAAGATTTGCTTACAAAAAAGCACAGTCTTCTCAAATAAAAGAATCAGATCAAAAGTAAAACCGATGGGCTGTTATAAACATATCCCTGTCAAGTAGACAGTATAGGCTTTTTTCCTACTGTCTACACAAGAGGGATAATATCATTACACCTCATCGGTTGTTTTTTGCTTTCCGAATTTTATATGAGAAAGTGAACATGCGGATGGAAACAGCAAAATCAAACGTGGCTAAAATCATTAAAATCATATTTGTAGCTGTCCACATACCATTTTCAGCATGATGAATTGCTAAATATGTAAATAGAACTCCCATGATAAAATAGAAGAGTCCCATGGAAACGGGATGAAAATTCATAATCTTAGCTGCCTCCAATAATGATTTGTATTTGTTCCATTTGCTTCATCATGTTTTCAATCTCATCATGATAAATTGTTTGAATGATGACTACGATTGTATTCATCATTGTATGGGCAAAAATAGGGACTAATATGCGTTTTGTTTTATAATATAAAAAAGCGAACGTAAATCCCATTGCTGTATAACGCAATAAAAGTTCAGGCTCCCCATGCACGATGCCGAACAATAGCGAACTGACAAGCGCGCCGATCCAAAAATTCGTTTTTTGATAAATCACCCCGAAAATAATTTTTCGGAAGATAATTTCTTCAAGAATCGGTCCTATTATTGATGTGACAATAATCAAATAAGGCGTTGCTTCAATTAAATCCATAATAACTTGAGTATTTTCCGACATCGGATTAACTTTAAGTACATATATTTCAATATTGCCAACGATTGTTTGAATGAAAAAAGCTAAAAAAACTCCGAAAACAGCCCATATGGCAGATTCGCCGAAAGAAGCTTTTTCAATCCGGACATTATTTTTTCGTTCATGACGAAGGAGAAATAAAATAATGACAAACGCAGCAGTAAAACTTGTAATCGACCAATATGCTTGCGCTTGAAAAAGTCCTGCATTGAGATTTTCATCGACGCCAACACCCAGTTCATAAAAAAGGGGAACTCCAATATAGGATGAGAGCTGCATAATGATGTACGTAATGATGATCCACCAATATTGCTTTTTCACGAATAGTTCTCCTTTATAAAAGATTCATATGACTATTTTAACACACAATGGTTTTAAGAAAGAAAAACAATTTTGACAAGGGAAGCACTTAATGGAGGATGTTAAAATTTTTTTAAAAGAGACTTGAAAAATAGAGGAGGTTTCTTTAATATAATAATTGGTGTTAGCACTCGATAGCAATGAGTGCTAATAATGAATAAGGAATAAATTTTGAAAATCTCAAAAGATATTTGAGGAGGTTGTTTCCCTTGTTAAAGCCATTAGGTGATCGCGTTGTAATTGAACTTGTTGAAACAGAAGAAAAAACAGCAAGCGGCATCGTATTGCCTGACACAGCTAAAGAAAAACCTCAAGAAGGTAAAGTAGTAGCAGTTGGTACTGGTCGTGTATTAGACAGCGGTGAACGTGTTGCAGTTGAAGTTGCTGTTGGCGATCGCATTATCTTCTCAAAATACGCCGGCACAGAAGTAAAATATGACGGCAAAGAATACTTAATTTTGCGTGAAAGCGACATTTTGGCTGTGATCGGCTAATAGAGACAGCCCAATATCATAGACAATTTAAATTTTGAGGAGGTTTTCGCAACATGGCAAAAGAAATTAAATTCAGTGAAGAAGCACGTCGTGCAATGCTGCGTGGTGTGGATAAATTAGCAGATGCGGTTAAAGTTACTTTAGGACCAAAAGGCCGTAACGTTGTTCTTGAGAAAAAATTCGGTTCTCCGTTAATTACAAACGATGGCGTTACGATTGCAAAAGAAATTGAATTAGAAGATCCATTTGAAAACATGGGTGCAAAATTAGTTGCAGAAGTTGCTAGCAAAACAAACGATGTTGCTGGGGACGGTACAACTACTGCAACAGTTTTAGCTCAAGCAATGATCCGCGAAGGACTTAAAAACGTAACAGCTGGCGCAAACCCAATGGGTGTGCGTAAAGGAATTGAAAAAGCAGTTGCTACAGCTGTTGAAGAATTAAAAGCAATTTCTAAACCAATTGAAGGAAAAGAATCAATTGCTCAAGTTGCTGCTATTTCTGCTGCGGATGATGAAGTAGGTAAATTAATTGCTGAAGCAATGGAACGTGTTGGTAACGATGGCGTTATCACTATTGAAGAATCTAAAGGTTTCACTACTGAGCTAGACGTTGTAGAAGGAATGCAGTTTGACCGCGGATATGCTTCTCCATACATGGTAACAGATTCTGATAAAATGGAAGCTGTTCTTGAAAATCCATACATTTTAATTACCGACAAGAAAATCTCTAACATCCAAGAAATCTTGCCAGTTCTTGAGCAAGTTGTACAACAAGGCAAACCTTTATTAATCATTGCTGAAGATGTTGAAGGCGAAGCTTTAGCAACATTAGTTGTGAACAAACTTCGCGGTACATTTAATGCTGTAGCTGTAAAAGCTCCTGGATTCGGTGACCGCCGCAAAGCAATGTTAGAAGATATCGCCATTTTAACAGATGGTGAAGTTATTACAGAAGATTTAGGTTTAGATCTTAAGAGCGCTACTATTTCTCAATTAGGCCGCGCTGCAAAAGTTGTTGTAACGAAAGAAACAACTACAATTGTTGAAGGCGCAGGCGCAAGCGACAAAATTGCAGCTCGCGTAAATCAAATTAAAGCTCAATTGGAAGAAACAACTTCTGAATTTGATAAAGAAAAACTTCAAGAGCGCTTAGCAAAATTAGCTGGCGGCGTAGCAGTTATCAAAGTTGGTGCCGCTACTGAAACAGAATTGAAAGAACGTAAACTTCGCATCGAAGACGCTCTTAACTCCACTCGTGCAGCAGTGGAAGAAGGAATTGTCTCCGGTGGTGGTACAGCTCTAGTTAACGTTTACAAAAAAGTTGCTGAAATTGAAGCAGAAGGCGACGTTCAAACTGGTGTAAACATCGTTCTTCGCGCTTTAGAAGAGCCAGTTCGCCAAATCGCTCACAACGCTGGTTTAGAAGGCTCTGTTATCGTTGAACGCTTGAAAAAAGAAGAAGTTGGAATCGGCTTTAACGCTGCTACAGGCGAATGGGTGAACATGATCGAAGCTGGTATCGTTGACCCAACAAAAGTAACTCGTTCTGCTCTTCAAAACGCAGCATCCGTTGCCGCTATGTTCTTAACAACTGAAGCAGTTGTTGCTGACAAACCAGAAGAAAACAAAGGCAACGGCAACCCAGGCATGCCTGACATGGGCGGAATGATGTAATAATTGCCCAAGAGAACTAGTCACAGAAACAAATATATTCAATCGTAAGGACTACTTCCTATAAAGAAAGGAGGTAGTCCTTTTTTGTTGCTCAAATTTGCATATCAAGATTTTTTAGAAGATCGGAAATTTAAAAACACAACAAAAGCGAACATAAGAAATTATGAAACGCTTCTAGGTGAATTTATCAACTATTGATTGATGGTCAATATGCTTATAAGGAAGAAGAACTTTTTAAGCCGAATGAGGATATTTTAAAGAAATTTAATTATGATGAAAAAGCTGCACATGCCTACATAGACGAACAATGGAAAAAGAATGTGATTGAGTTTTTTAATGATAAACCTGAATATGCGGAAATGTATATGCATTACATAATTAATTTTAGGCAGTATAAAGAAGTTCCTTTTGATGATGATTTTTACCGTTATTGTACTTTGAAGTTGTTACAGTAAGGCGATTGGATAGAGTTTGAGATTAAGAAGGTAATATAATCAATTAGAAAGGTGAATTGAATGAAAAAAATTGAAATTCCTAGTTTATTTAAATGTACTAAATGTGGTTTAAAAATCCCGTATGAGAAAGCTGGAGAAATGGAATGTGGACAGTGTTCGTTTGAGGATTGGGAGAATGGCTTTAAGGATAAACATGCTGTTTTTAGTGATTATTGTGATGCCGGGCAAGAAATATTTGATACATACGAGGAAGCAAAGGCAGAATTTGAACGAAGAAAAAATGATGAAAACGAAAATGGTGTAGATGTTTACTTATGCAAGGTAATTGAAGAATATCATGCTAAGTGAAAGGGAATAAATCAAATGTTTAAAATGACTAGATCACAAAAAGTTATCACAGCTATTATTTCTTTGATGTGGTGTACTGTATTTGCGGCTTTAGCGTGTGGAATTGCTTGGTTGATTGAAACGCTATTTAAAGTAAATGTTAATTATTATGTAGCTGGTGGAATTGGCGTGTTTATTTATGTGTTATTGTTTTTGATTGCGTTGAACCAATATTTGTTTATGAAGAAATTTAGTAATGAGATTGAAAAGAATTGGTGATGAAAACTACATTCAGGGAATGTGGTTTTTTATTTTTTCTTTTTGGACTCGTAGCTCAACGGTTAGAGCAGCCAGTTTGAATACTGTGCGGTTTGCAGGTTCGAATCCTGCCGAGTTCACCGTAAAATGTGTTTTCTCTTGTCGAAGTTACTAGGAAATTCCTCCTATCATTCTCGAAATATGGTAAAATATAGAGAAGATTGGAGGATGATAGAATGAGTATTGAAGAAAAAATGTCAAAACTTGTTAAGGAAGTTCAAGATCTAAAACCAAAAATGAAAGAAGAATACTTTCCTAAAGCAGAGGGGATTATAAAAAATATACCTATTGAATGCTCATTACATGAATTAGCAATTCAAAATCAAAAAAAAAGAAATGCTAATCCTAATAAAATTCATCCTATTCAAGTTAAACGAGGTCAAATTTACAATGCTCTAATTGGAGAGAATATAGGTAGCGAACTCTGTGAAAATCATTTGGTCTTAATATTACAAAACGACACCGGAAATATGTTTGCTGATACCGTTAATGTATTAACGATTAAAGGTGATGGAAATAATATTAACGAAACGTTTCATGTCAAACTCACTAATAATGATATGTATTATGGCAAACTAGATAAAGATCCATCTAGAATAAATGTTACAGAAATACTAACAATTGATAAAGCTCGATTAGATAAAAGAGTAGGTAAGATAAAAAATGAATTATTCAAAGAAATAAATAAAAAAGTAAAAAATCAATTAGGTTTAAAATAAATCTATTGACAAACCCTTATATAATACTTTAAAATGAACTCATAAAATTTATTTAGCCTTAAACAAGGCAAATGGCTCAATCTTTTGAGTTTTGTTAGGGGGAGAAATTGTCTTCCCCAATTTCATTTAATAATCATATTTTTGTCAACAGTGCATAAAATATTTACACCATTTCAAAAAATTATTTAGTCACTTTAGTGACAATAGGCTTCCAAATGGAAGTTTTGTGTATCTTTGAAATGGGGCAGGAGTTTTGTCTCCTGCTTTTATCAGTCATTAAAGACCTCCTCAATAACCATATGGAGGTCTTTTTCGTTGTAAATTTTTTAAAAAAGAAGGAATTTTGTAATGCCCTATTGAATTATACTAACGTATAATTCAATAGTTAATCAAAAAATTAATAAAAATTGTGTATAAGCATCCTTTTTTCAGGGTGCTTTTTTTATTTGGAGGGAAGAAGATGATAAAAGCCAGTGATTTGTTTGAAATAAAGACGGAAACAGTAAGTGAATCTGATTATAGTGTAACATTTGCTCATTATATAAAGCTAAAAGGAACAGATGAATGGCAGTACATTGGAGCAGTACAGCATTTTGCCAATGGCGATATTGATTTAGTGGATGATGCAATTTATCAGGAGGGAAGAAAATGAACGAAATAAAAAATAAAGTAAGAAAATGTTACTTGAAATACTTTCTTAAATTAAATGAGAATCATTTGTTAATATTAAGAGTTCTTCGTGATATTTGTATTGCTAATGATTATAACCTTCGTCAAATTGTATCAGTACATGAAGATTATCGAAATAATAAAAAAGAATATGATTATTCTTAAAACAATATCTTTTGCTACACTTGTTTTAATTGCAGGAGAAGTATTTGAACCGGTAGGACTGCAGGTTCTGGTTCCAAATCTAGATCATGATGTGGCTGTTGCTCTTCTTAATCAAGTTGAGCCTTTTTTAATATGGCAGTTTGTCTTATTGTATTTTGGTGTTAAAGCATTATTGAAATCTGAAAGACGGGTTGCTCCTTTACTTATTGTAAGTATTATCTTTGTAGCAAACTTGACATTAAAAACAATTCCATCGATTATGACAAGTTTCCTATAAATTAAGGAGAGTAGTTATTATGAAAAAAAGAATGCTCATATTTTTATTGGTCACGGCGTTTTTTACAGTTTCGGTTATTATGGTTGAGTTAAGTATCCGTTCAGCTGTTTTATCGCCATTTATTCTTCTCGATTCAAAAAAAAATGTAGGAGTCCAGAAGCTTTTAACTGGCTATTCCATCTACCAAGGGGACTATCTTTTAGATATTGAAAATACTGAAGAAGACTCTACCAATCGTCCGCTCGCTTTTCATATTGGACCTATTGATTATCAATTTACCAAAGTCAATACAGAAAACATTATCTTACCTGCTGGAGAAGAGCTGACTGTTATGACGAGAAGAGGGGTTAAACCGTCTTTTAGTAAGGAAGTGACGATTCAGTCTAGTAAGAGGAAATTTTTTTTTAATGAATATATAATACGTGCTGCAAAAAATGATGGATCATTCTCCATCCAATTGAAGACGGAGTTTAGTAAAACTCTTACTTTTTTGATATATGGTTGTTCATTTTTATTGCCTTTTCTTTTGGCATTGTTTATTAACAAGGTTCTTCCATGGCGCAATCTTTTTACATTGTTTGTTCCGTTTATCTTAGCTGGAATCCTTCCATTGATATTAAACTATCATTTTTCGATGGGTTACGCACTACTTTTAACAAAATCATACATTTGGAGCATTTTGTTATGTATCTTTCTCCCGACGTTTTTATCAGTTTCATTGACAACTGCTATATACCAATGGACGATAAAAAGTGATGAGGATATTGAAGGAGAGTCTGAAATGGAGGAATCAGATTTCCTTGAATTTTCAAAAAGGGAAATAGTTATAATTTTTGTACTCACTATAGGAAGTCTTGCTTACTTTTTCTCATTTTTCCTTTTTCCACTATCCCTATATGTAAAAATTGTGGACAAATGGTATTTATTTGCTGCTTGGTATTTATCGTTAACCCTTATTATAATGCTAGTTTATACTGTAATACATCGTTTCATGGGGAACTATGAAAATGTGGGATTCACCGAGCAATTTTACTCTTTGAAAAAAACGATAGAAGCTGCATGTAGTATAAACGTTAACCTATTTACGAAGAAAGAGTCCGAGAATGAGACGAATGCTTGGGTGTATAGTACTCCTTTTGCATCTAAAAAAAGCATTAACATTTACATGACAGAAGGTTTGATAAAAAAATTTACTTTAGATGAGGTAAAGGCAGTGTTATTTCACGAAATTGGACATATCAAACGAAAGCATGGTCGTTGGATACTGTTTATTACTTTTGGAGTAGCGACGCTTATTAGTTTGCTGATGTTCTTTACTAGAAAAATTATGCTAGGATTTGGATGGGGACAGTATATCCTTATTTTCCCAGTTGGTATAATCGCTTTAATAGGGCTCACAGAATGGCTTCCGAATAAAATTAGTAAAATGTTTGAACACCAAGCAGATGAATTTGCTGTAAGGCAATTGGGGAATAAGGAGTTATATATTCAAACATTAATGAAGTTAGAGCGAATCAGTGAAAAAGAGAATGACGAGTTTGACTTCAAAAGGAAAGAGTGGAAAGAAACTCATCCATCCTTCCAAAAAAGAATTAACTTTATCAAGGACTTGGTATGAACGTGAAAAATATATTTCGACTTAAGGCGTTTGGTATGGCATTTTTGGAAAGAAATCGAGATGTTTTTTTACTTTCACTTTTAATTGTTTTAAAAAGTTTTTTTGGACCAATGATTTATTTGCAGTTAACTGATATAAGAGAAGCAACAGACATGGAACAGGAGGCTGTAGTAATAGTTTCAGAAAACCTCGATGATGAGGAGCTTACGTGGCAGTCTATATTTTTTCATAATTTCATGATTTTATTGCCAGCATGTATTGGTGTGTTTTCATTTGGTTTCGTTTCTTTTTGGTATATCCTTTTACAAGGATATTTATTAAGTACTAGTATCTTTTATTTATCAAAAGAATTCTCTTTTTGGTTTGTATTTAAATATACAATTTTTCATGGTGTTTTTGAAATCCTAGCAATTATACTTGTTGGGGCATTCGCACTAAAGCCTGCAGTAGTGACTTTTAAGTGCATTATATTAAAAAAGCCCTTTTTCCAAAAAAGAGATTTTAAAGATATGTCTATACTGTTTGTGCTCTATGTATTTTTTCTTTTCTTGGCAGCGTTAATTGAAGGTCTTATAACAACAAGGCTTTGAGATGGGGACTTATATGAAAAAAATTTGGCTTATATGGAACAATCGGACACGGTTAACTATTAATAAAATTGTGTACCAGGATGAAAGCATGATAATAGTTAGTAGTTCCTATTTTACAAGTGTTATATGGAATTTAATTTACAATCAACCCTATATATGGTAATCTAGGGGATTGAAGGGATTTGTATAAAATTGCTAATTTAGGAGATAGTAACAATGAAGCAATGTGTAGACCTGAAAAAAAGGATTACTTGCTAGTCTTTTAACTTTTGCATTAGGTTTAATGGCAGTTCAAGTTACTACTGAAATAGGAACTGTAAATTCATCTTTCGCATGATTAGCTACTAAACTCGGAATTAAACAGGCTACAGCAGGGCTTATTATTGATTTGGTTTCTGGAGGTTCAACCCTTTGGTCGATTGTAGCGGCAGTAGCTGGACTTAGCGGCGCAATTGGAGGTATTACTGCAATTAAAGCCGTTATTCAAAATTCAGGAAGAAAATATGCTATTGCTTGGTAATTAAAGCTGAAAGAGTACAAGCACAAGCTGCGGAAATCCGGCAAAACTTGTATTCGCAGCTAATACTAAAATTAACATGCCCCTTCTTTTTTCTGTTTACCTAGTCAGGAGGTGCCAGTTAAATAATGTTTACTAGTAATTCTGTCTTTTCTTTTTTAGATAAAATGATCAATATAATAAAATATAACAGAAAATCTGCTCTGCGAAAATTTTTAGTAGACTGGCAGCTGGATAAAATTGATCTTAGAAAGATATATAGATGGATTACACTCATTATGATTTTTATTATGAGTGCTTTGTTTTTTTTCGCAGTATTTTTAACTGGTTATATCATCAAAGATCTAGATGCAAATACATGGTTAAATGCCTTTTTGAGCTTTGTAATATTTCTTGCTTTCTTCAACTCATTAAGTTTCTTTAATAAAAAATCTTCTGTTTTTTATTATGACACGACAAAAATGTTGTCTCAATTAAAAAGTTATAGAGTGTTGCAAGTCATTGCTTCTATTTATGGTGACTCATTGAAAAATACAGTGATAATGTGGTTCGTTTTGTTAATGCCTGTAGTTTTAGGAATACATATAAATTACCCAAGTTTTGAGCCGAAATTTTTGATTTACTATTTTCCGCTATTTAGTCTATTAAGTTTAATAATGACTATGTTTTTTTCATACTTCCGCTTTTTGTTTGCCCATTTTTTTTATATACAATCACTGCGTTTATTAAATCGCTTTTTTCTATTTATAGTCCTTGCGCTCTTATTTTTTTTATTACCCTTCACAATCACTTCACTGTTATTCAATTCACAAAAATTTGGAATTAAATTAGCAGATATTGTGATAAAATATCAGTCTTTTTTAATGGAACTTAGTCTGCCTAAGGACATATATAATCTGGAATTTCATAAACTTTTCATCGTTTTTCTTTTCATGCTATTCATAGCTGGTGTATTCACTTTGATATGGATCAAAACATTAAATCATTTAGATTTAATACCTTATTACCAAATTCGTACCCGTAAAAGCTCTATATCTGATAAAGATAAGTTCATAAATACGAATAAATATTTTTTTGTAAAAGACATACTTCATATTAAGCGTGTTAGTTCATGGTTTATTGGGCATATAGGAAAAACTATATTAGGCTTGCTAGTATTTATCGGAATCGCCTTGCCAGTCGTACAACATTTTATTGATTCAACATCACCGTTGTTTTTTTTATCCATTATAACAGTATTTGCTTTTGCCATATTTCAAATTGTTGGCGACTCACTAAAAATGATATTAGCGATTGATACAGAGGCCAAGAATATACACTTGCTTGTTTATACCAAATATACAATGTGGGATATTGTCAAAGAAAAATGGTATATATATTTTATTTTTACATTTCTAGTCACTTTTTTCGTCGTCTTATTATCTTCTGTTTTTATAAATGTAAATATTTTTCTGTATGCTTTATCCATCACTATTATGCTCACCTATGGTGGACTGAGTGGTTTATTTCAAATATTCTCAACAGCGTTATACCCACGGATAAATTGGGAGCATCCCTATGAAATTGGTGAATCCCATAAAGCTAATTTTATAGAAAGCATTTTAAATAATGGTCTAACTTATCTATACACGGTTTTCATAGGAGGATTACTGATCGCAGATCAATTTTTCGGATTAAAATTAAACACTATGGTTGCATGTATTCTAATATTAATTCTCGTTGCTTTTTTCTTTTGCGCTTATGCCATCGTTGCTGCGTATACTAAACAAATTTCAGTCAGGGAGGTTTTCTTAAAAAATGATTAAGGTGAAAAATTTATCTAAAAGATATGATGAAAATATCGTTTTAGATAACCTTAATTTCCAAGTGGATACGGGTTGTATCTATGGGATTGTTGGTACGAATGGTGTTGGGAAAACTACCTTTCTACGTATCCTTGCAGGTTTATCCAAACCAGATAATGGTGAAATATACATTGATAATATGAATCCTGTTGGTAATAAAAGCAATAAAAAAATAAGTTTTGTTCCTGATTCTGCTGCTTTATATGAATATTTAAGCGGGGAAGAATATCTTTTGTTCTTTGCATCTATTTTAGATGTTCCGAAAGAGTTGCGAAAAGATAAAGTTTCTTATTTAATTGACCTCTTCAATTTAACATCAGCAAAAGATGAATTGATTAAGACATATAGCCACGGAATGAAACAAAAGGTATCTATTGCATCAGCATTATTGAACGATCCAGATATATTACTATTAGATGAACCTTTGACAGGAATCGATTTAATCAATTCACATATTATAAGACAACATATAAAAAAGTTTGTAAAAGCAGATAAAACAGTTATTCTAACGACACATTTACTTGAATTGGCACATTCTCTATGCGATAAAATAGGGATTTTACATAAAGGTAAAATTGTCGAGGAATTTTCAACCAATAAATTAAGTCTCGATTCAATAGAAAAGCGTATTACATCAGTTTACTTAGGTAAAAATTCTGGAGAAATGATGAGCAAATGAATTTTCAGGGAAGGGGTATAAAAGATGTTGTTCGTAAGCTTGTATCTAATAACAAAATATTGTTTGTCATTTCTTTACTTTTATTTTTTGGGGGGATGGCAGGGGGGTATTTGTTTAGAATAGATGCAGTAAGAGGAGACTTAAACTATATACAGGCTTCTGATGTAGAAAACTTACTTTTTAATAATATAAAGGCATCACTAGTTATTGCTTCGGGATTACTTTCTCTAGGTATTCCTACTGTTATATTTTTGATAACCAATGGGTTAATAGTCGGTTCCTCTATTCAGCAGCAATTGGAGCTTGGATTGTCTATTTCAAGTATTTTTGTAAAGCTAATCCCGCATGGAATATTTGAGATACCTGCGATATTAATAAGTGGAATCATTGGATTAAAAGGCGTATCAATTATTATTGAATTTTTCCGTACTTCTTTAAGTACAAAACAGCTAATAAAACAGACGTTATTTGAAATAGCCCTATTAACCAGTATAATATTAATTTTCCTTACATTGGCAGCAATAATAGAATGGTATATAACCCCATTATAATATTGGAGGTCATGTCATGAGTGCAAAATTTGCAAATTTTCTATCAACTGCTCTTTTTTTCTTAGCATTGATCGTTATAGTACTAACTAAAAATCTATATTTAGGTTTATTCCCCTTAATTTTGTCTATGTTTATTCTTGCTTGGCAATTAGGAGGAAAGATAAACAATAAAATGTTAAAATTCATTTTTTGGGGCTTTGAATTTCTGTTTCTTTTTATACTCTCATTTTTTTTAATAAATCATCTTCTTACGAGGGGTATATAAATGAATATTATGAATAAACCAAGTATCAAGTTAGTATGGTTTGGAATATTGGTAAATTAGTTATTGTTTAACATTTTATTTTTTACAATTAGGAAGTACTCTTCTCTCAAACAGAATGCTGAATTTATAACCATTGACCAAGGAAGGCTTAGGCAGTATGTGATTTGCTTATCCCAAAAAGTATAGTCTTACATTGGTCAGTTGTGCAACTATTTTCGAATTAAAACAAAGTCATTATTGTTTTCAAAAATGATTTTGACTGAAAAATAACTGGCCAAATCACAAAATAGAGATGACGTTGATATTGAGCTGCCTGATGTTTTTGCAACGATAAAAGTTCAACTATTTCGCTCCGATTAATGTGTACGTCTTCATGACAAAATTCCATCCTGCATATATAGCGAATCGGTCAAGGGGAAAATTGCCTTTGGCTGCGAGAAAGCTCAAGGAAGTTTCGGCATATTACCCTTTCGGAAAAGATTATCCCTAATTTTTTATCGCCCATATTTTAGGTACAGGGAGATCTTTGGCTTTTTTATTTAGGTACTTGCACTACTAATACGTGTCTGCATAGATTATGGTGAAATATTTAAACACAAAGGATGAGTGCACATGGTTGCATATTTGGATTACACATCACCTAAAACGCAATTCACCTTCGATGTCAACAAGAGTAGATCGTTCACAAAGGATAAACACAACTTTATAAATATCTTGGGAATTAAACAGTTAAACACATTAGAAAACATATCTTTATTGGATATTTTTTTAAGCAAAAATAATGTTATAGAACCTCACTATCATCAAAATGCAGCTGAGCTGGTCTATTGTATTTCCGGTGCTGCCACTGTCTCGATGTTGAACCCATTTACAAAACAAATTCATAACTATCCAATTAAGCCGGGGCAGGTGGTAAATATTCCGCAAGCATGGTGGCATTACGAAGTAGCAACCAAGGATAATACACACCTTCTGGCAATATTTGATGCCCCGACTCCTGAGGTGATTTTAGGTTCAGATATCTTAAAGCTTACTCCGTCAAATATCATGGCGCATACTTATTGCCTGAATGAACAGGAATGGAAGAAAACTATAGCTCCTATTCAACCGAACACATTTATCGGCCCACATAAAAACTGTAAACGTAAGAAATATGAAAATGATCAAACTAGCTCGACCCGCCAAAATCCAAATTATATCCATCATTACCATCATTACCCTTATAATTACCCATTCGCATCTTATGGTCCCAGCCTTTTCTAAGGCAGAGCCTTTAAAGGAGGTATTTTTCCTTTGATAGGTTTTGTTTTGAGGATTTACTAAAAATTCCAGTCGTATGATACAGTTCCTGATTATAGAAATCTTATGGCAATTCTCTTTTTTTGTTGAAACCATCTCTTAGATGAGGAAAAGGTGGTTGGAAACATTGCTTCGTAAGCTGTTGGGGTATAATCACCGGAAGAATGTTTCAGGAAGAACTTGCTAAGCAAATATGCGGCGGTGAGCGACATGTGGTGTAGCTCCTCAACTCATGAATTCGTTTCGCAAATATTCTTAAACCCTTGGGCAATCCAGTAAAAGGATTTGTCCAAGGGTTTTATGTTTGCCGAAGGAGGTTTTCATGATTTGCCTTAAAAATCTTTATACATACTTTGCAACAGTTAGTTCCCAAAACGAAAAAAAGGCGGGGGTTTTTGCATAACTAAGTTGATTTTTGATCAAGCGGTGTTGAAGGGAGGGCTTCTTTGTTTGCAAATTGTCCAATTGTAGCCGCAGGTTTAAATCCTTTTTGCCAATTGGTTCGACCAGCAGCTTGAAAATAGAATAATCGAATGGCTTTCACTCTGTTGTGTCCGTTAAAATAAAAACATTTACACTTATCTACTGAATGAATCAATTTCTTCCTGTTCCATAGAATAGCAGGAACGATTTCGAAAATCTATTAAAATATGTCTCCATCGTTAAAGGTGAACAAGCTTGAGGAAATCATGATGAGAACAAGGATTCAGTCACCTCAAAAACAATTTGACAAAAGAAAAAGCTGCTAGCCGCTTGTCAACGATGTTTTATGTTTAATTTTCATTATCAGCAATGACAAGCTGGATATTGTGTTTTTTGGCAAATTCCTGGTATTGCTCACTCGGAGCAGTGTCCGTAATAATATAATCAACCTCATCAAGACGGCAATAAGTCATTAAAGCGTATTTATCAAATTTATCATGATCTACCAATAAATAAACTTGTTCACTTCTTCTGACAATTGTTTGTTTTATTTCGCTTTCAAGCGGGGAAGAGTTCGTTACGCCATTTGAAATGGAGATGCCGGTTGATGCCATGAAAGCTTTATTAATATTGTAGCTTTGTAATATATCCATATTTTTGAGACTGACGAACGATTTCGTTTTACGTTCAAATACTCCACCTGTTGTCAGAACGTTTAAGTTTGGATAAGGGTACGAATTTATAATAAAGTCCAAATTGTTTGTGATGATCGTAACCTGTTTTGTTTGCAAATATTCCACCATTTCCAATGTTGTTGTTCCCGAATCAATATAAATAATATCGCCGTCCTCAACATATTTTGCGGCTGCTTTGGCAACGGCTTTTTTCTGCTTTTGATTGCGGGTTTGTCTGACCGTAAATGATTCTAATGTTGTATGATTAACAGCAACTCCTCCGTACACCTTTTTGATCGTTCCCCGTTCAACTAATTGTTGAACATCGCGCCGGATGGTGTTTTTTGACACATTGAATTCCTTAACAAGTTCGTCCAACGAAACGGTTTGATGTTCAAAAACATATTTTTCTATTTGTTCTATTCGTTTAGATTTTAACATGTGGATCCCTCTTGCTTTCTTTAGTTTTCACTGGCTAATATTTGAAACAAATTATAAAGTTAACCAAAACTTAACCATCAACGTTAATTATATCTATATTACCCTATAAGTTCAATAATAATGAAGATTTAGCCGATTAGTCGCAGAAATATTTTTAAATTTTTGTTGACTGAAAACGCTTTTAATATTATCATAAAAATCGAGATATAACCAAAATATAACTAATATATAACAATAATATCATCAATTTTTTTAAAAACATACCAACTATTTATGATCAACTAGTGTTGATGAATTAAGGGGGACAGAAAATGTCTAACGCATTAAAATTAAAAAATTACATTAATGGCGAATGGGTTGAAAGTAAAGCAACAAAATATGAAGATGTTTACAATCCTGCTACTAAAGAAGTAATTGGCCAAGTTCCTCTTTCTACAAAAGAGGAAGTGGATGAAGCTGTAGAAGTTGCCAAAAAAGCTTTTGAGGAATGGAAAAACGTCCCTGTTCCTCGCCGTGCAAGAATCCTATTTAATTTTCAGCAGCTGTTAATAAAGCATAGGGAAGAATTAGCGCGGATCATTACGATTGAAAATGGAAAAAGTTATTCTGAAGCATTAGGAGAAGTCCAGCGCGGAATAGAAAATGTAGAGTTTGCGGCAGGAGCGCCTACTTTAATGATGGGGGATTCCTTATCAACGATTGCGACTGATATTGAGGCGACCAATTACCGCTATCCGATCGGCGTGGTCGGCGGGATTACTCCGTTTAACTTCCCGATGATGGTGCCTTGCTGGATGTTCCCAATGGCAATAGCGCTTGGCAATACTTTTATATTAAAACCATCTGAAAGAACACCGCTCTTAATCGAAAAATTAGTCAACTTGTTTACAGAAGCGGGTCTTCCAAAAGGTGTATTAAATGTGGTAAATGGAGCGCATGATGTTGTCAATGGAATTTTGGATCATCCGGATATCAAAGCGATTTCGTTCGTTGGCTCCAAGCCGGTTGGCGAATACGTTTATAAACGGGCTAGTGAAAATTTAAAACGTGTTCAGGCGTTGACTGGAGCGAAAAACCATACGATTGTGTTAAAGGATGCCAACTTGGATGATGCTGTTACCAACATTATTTCTTCAGCATTCGGATCAGCAGGAGAACGATGCATGGCATGTTCAGTTGTGACGGTGGAGGAAGAAATTGCTGATCAATTTATCGCCAAGTTAAAAGAAGAAACAGAAAATATTAAAATGGGCAACGGCCTTGATGACGGTGTCTTGCTAGGACCGGTCATCCGAGAAGAAAATAAAAAACGCACGATCCGTTATATTGAAAAGGGTGTTGAAGAAGGCGCAACCTTGGTATGTGACGGACGCAATCGCGCAACTGACGACGGGTTTTTTATCGGACCTACGATTTTTGACAATGTTACAACCGATATGACCATTTGGAAGGACGAAATTTTTGCACCTGTCTTATCGATCATTCGGGTGAAACATTTAAAAGAAGCGATCGAAATTGCAAATAGATCTGAGTTTGCCAACGGCGCATGTATTTTTACAACGAACGCTCAAGCCATTCGCTATTTCCGCGAAAATATTGATGCAGGTATGCTAGGCGTTAACTTAGGAGTGCCGGCTCCAATGGCGTTCTTCCCGTTCTCCGGATGGAAGTCTTCGTTCTTTGGAACATTGCACGCCAACGGAAAAGACAGCGTTGATTTTTATACGCGCAAAAAGGTTGTCACAGCGCGCTATAAAACGCCAAGTTTTGAATAATAGATTGGTAATGTGATAGAAGATTCATCCTTCAGGCTCATTATTCAGCTTCATGAGCCTGAAAATGAATCGGAAAAGAGAGCGCGACGGCTTTGTCAAAAGCTTTAAGAAAACAATTGTTTTTTCGGTTTTCTTTCCTTTAAGAAAAAGAAAACCGCCGCCATGTGAGGGAGGTATATATGAGTCATTTGCTGCGAAAACCGAACAAGAAAGAAATCGAAAAGGGAGTAATAGTTGTTCATGAAGTAACATCAGAAAACTCTCCTTTGGAATATGTGGGATTTAAAGTCATCGATTTAGATCCGAACGCAAAATATTCGGAATTATTAGGAAACCAAGAATGCTGCATCGTCGCCTTAACGGGAAAAATTAATGTTTCAGTCGGTGATGAAAATTTCAAAAATTTAGGTACGCGGGAAAGTGTTTTTGAAAAGATCCCGACGGACAGCGTATATGTTTCCAATCAGCGCCATTTTGAGGTTGAAGGAGTAACAAAAGCGCGCGTTGCCTTATGCTATTCCCCGTCTGAACGTCAGCTGCCTACGAAATGGATTAAAGCAGAAAATGTAGGAATCGAGCATAGGGGGATACTTAACAATAAACGTTTTGTCCACAATATTTTGCCTGATTCAGATCCAAGTGCGAATAGTCTTTTAGTGGTGGAAGTGTTTACGGAAAGCGGCAATTGGTCAAGCTATCCTCCGCATAAGCATGACCGTGATAACTTACCAAATGAGTCGCTATTGGAAGAGACCTATTATCATGAAATGGATCCGCCTCAAGGATTCGTTTTTCAGCGAGTTTATACGGACGATCGTTCACTAGATGAAACGATGACAGTTGAAAACGGTGATGTTGTCATCGTGCCGAAAGGATATCATCCGGTCGGCGTACCAGACGGTTATACCTCTTATTATTTAAATGTTATGGCAGGCCCGAAACGGATTTGGAAATTTTACAATGACCCTGATCATGAATGGATATTGAAACGTTAAAAAATACAAGGAGCTGTTTATCAAAGATGAGATATGATTTCAATACCGACAGAGAATTTGACATCATTGCAATTGGCCGTGCATGCATTGATTTAAACGCTGTGGAATACAACCGTCCGATGGAAGAAACGATGACTTTTACAAAATATGTTGGAGGCTCTCCGGCTAATATTGCCATTGGCTGTTCAAAATTAGGGCTGAAGGCTGGATTCATCGGAAAAATTTCAGACGATCAGCATGGCCGTTTTATTGAGCAATATATGCGCAATGTTGGGGTTGACACATCCCATATGGTCGTTGATCAGGAGGGGCATAAAACCGGATTGGCTTTTACAGAAATTAAAAGTCCGGAAGACTGCAGCATCTTAATGTATCGTGAAAATGTAGCAGACCTCTATTTGAAACCGTCCGAGGTAGATGAGGAATATATCAAAAGATCCAAAATTTTGCTTGTTTCCGGTACGGCGCTATCTAAAAGCCCTTCGAGAGAAGCTGTTTTGAAAGCGATCTCTCTGGCGAAAAAACATGATGTGAAAGTCATATTTGAATTGGATTATCGCCCGTACACTTGGATATCTACTGATGAAACTTCTGTTTATTATTCATTGGTGGCGGGAAAAGGCAGACGTTGTGATCGGCACCCGCGACGAATACGATATCATGGAAGGAACAAAAGACGGGAAAAACGAGGAGACCGTTCGCTATTTGTTTCAGCATTCGCCCGACCTGATTATCATTAAGCATGGCGTTGAAGGCTCTTATGCGTATGCGAAATCAGGTGAAACATTTCAAGCGAATGCTTATCGGACAAAAGTATTAAAAACGTTCGGTGCAGGGGATGCATACGCTTCAGCCTTCTTGTATGCGCTAATTACAGGCAAGGACATTGAGACGGCTTTAAAATACGGGAGCGCCTCAGCCGCTATTGTCGTCAGCAGACACAGCTCTTCTGATGCAATGCCGAAAGCGGAAGAAATCGAACAACTCATTGCCGAAAGATCATAATTGAATACGATCAGGGGTGAAAAAGATGGGAACTATCCGGCTCACAACAGCTCAAGCTTTAATCAAATTTTTAAACCAACAATACATTCACGTTGATGGTAAAGAATTTCCCTTTGTGGAAGGAATCTTCAATGTGTTCGGACATGGCAATGTTTTAGGAATTGGTCAGGCGCTTGAGCAAGATCCCGGCCATTTAAAAGTAATTCAAGGGAAAAATGAACAAGGAATGGCGCATGCAGCCATTGCTTACAGCAAACAAATGCTTCGGCAAAAAATATTTGCCGTCACCACGTCGGTTGGACCGGGGTCGGCCAACTTGGTCGCGGCAGCGGGTACAGCTCTTTCCAATAATATTCCCGTCCTTCTGCTCCCTGCAGATTCCTTTGCAACCCGCCAGCCTGATCCTGTTTTGCAGCAAGTGGAACATGAATATAGTACGGCGGTGACAACCAATGATGCGCTCAAGCCCGTATCAAGATATTGGGATCGGATCACACGCCCTGAACAGTTGATGTCAAGTTTAATCAGAGCTTTTGAAGTGATGACAGATCCGGCCAAAGCGGGTCCTGCGACCATCTGCATTTCGCAAGATGCCGAAGGGGAAGCGTTTGATTTTGATGAGAAATTTTTTGAAAAACGGGTGCACTATCTTGACCGCAAATTGCCGACTGATCGAGAGCTAAAGGGAGCTGCAGAATTAATAAAATCAAGCAAAAAACCACTTATCATTGTGGGCGGCGGTGCAAAATACTCCCAAGCGAGGGATATTTTAATCAAGCTTTCCGAGAAGCACGATATTCCGCTTGTCGAAACGCAAGCCGGAAAATCGACAGTCGAATCAACATTTAAAAATAATTTGGGCGGAATCGGAGTAACCGGAACATTAGCTGCCAATAAAGCGGCTAAAGAAGCGGATTTGATTATTGGAGTGGGAACAAGATATACAGATTTTACGACTTCGTCGAAAACAGCGTTCAATTTTGAACAGGCAAAGTTTTTGAACATTAATGTCAGCCGTTTGCAGGCCTATAAAATGGATGGTTTTCAAGTAGTCGCAGACGCCAAAACAACTTTGGAGCTGTTATTCCCGCTGTTGGACGGGTATAAAAGCGAATTCGGAGATCAAATTGTCGAATTAAAAGAGGAGTGGCTGAGAGAGCGCGACCGTTTAAGCAAGATAGTGTTTGACAGGGAAAACTTTACACCGGAAATAAAAGATCAGTTTTCCCAAGAAGTGCTGAATGAATATGCAGATGCGTTAAATACAGAATTGGCGCAGACCACTGCATTATTGGCGATTAATGAAGCGGTTTCGCCTGACAGTATCATCATCGGTTCAGCTGGTTCATTGCCTGGAGATCTTCAACGCTTATGGCATTCAACAGAACCTAACACATACCATATGGAATACGGGTATTCGTGTATGGGATATGAAGTGTCGGGTGCTTTAGGAATCAAGCTTGCGCAGCCTGACAAAGAAGTTTATGCCATGGTGGGCGACGGCAGCTTCCTCATGCTGCATTCTGAATTGGTTACAGCCATTCAATATAATCATAAAATTAATATTTTGCTGTTTGACAACTCAGGATTTGGCTGTATTAGCAACCTGCAAATGGGCAATGGAATGGGAAGCTATTATTGCGAATTCCGAACACATGACAATCAAATCATGAACATTGATTATGCAAAAGTGGCTGAAGGCTACGGAGCCAAAACTTACCGTGCCAATACAGTCGAAGAATTGAAAGCAGCATTAGAAGATGCCAAGAAACAAAATGTATCTACTTTAATAGAAATGAAAGTGCTTCCAAAGACCATGACAAATGGCTATGAAAGCTGGTGGCATGTCGGGGTTGCGGAAGTCTCTGAAAAGGAAAGTGTGCAAAAAGCATTTAAAGAAAAACAAGAAAATTTAAAAACTGCCAAACAATATTAAAGAAGGAGACAAACAATGGGAGAGCAAGACATCTTATGGGGAATTTCGCCGATCGGCTGGAGAAATGATGATATACCGGAAATCGGAGCTGAAAATACGTTGCAGCACCTTTTAAGCGACATTGTTGTCGCAGGTTTTGAAGGCACCGAAGTTGGCGGCTTTTTCCCTGAGCCGAAAGTGTTAAACAAGGAATTGAAGCTGCGAAACTTAAAAATAGCAGGACGGTGGTTTAGCAGTTTTATTATCCGCGACGGCATAGAAGAAGCTAAACGGGCTTTCCATCAGCATTGTCAATACTTGTATGAAGTTCATGCAGATGTGGCAGTAGTTTCTGAGCAGACTTACAGCATTCAAGGTACCGATAAAAATGTTTTTTCCGAAAAGCCGCACTTTACAGATGCCGAGTGGACCCAATTATGCGAAGGCCTGAACGAACTGGGAAAAATCGCTGTGCAGTACGGTTTGAAATTAGTTTATCACCATCATATGGGAACGGGGGTTCAAACCCTTCCGGAGATTGATCGGTTAATGGAAAACACTGATGCAAACTACGTGCACCTGCTCTATGACACAGGCCACATCTATGTTTCCGATGAAGATTGCCAGCAGCTATTAAACAAGCATATTGACCGCATAAAACACGTGCACTTTAAAGATGTAAGAAAAAAGATAATGGAGGAGTGCAAAAAAGAAGGAAAATCATTCATGAATTCCTTCTTAAGCGGAATCTTTACGGTACCAGGGGACGGCTGCATTGATTTTACCGTACTTTATCAAAAACTATTGGACCATCAATACAAAGGATGGATTATCGTTGAAGCCGAACAAGATCCGTCAATAGCCCATCCATTGGAATACGCTTTAATTGCTCGTAAGTATATAAATGAAAAATTATTAAACAACTCTTAAGCAGGGCATGGAGGATGAAACAAACAACAGTTTCGCTCTTTAAAAAAATGTCACCCGTTAATCGAAACAATCGATTCGTAACTTTGATTGTAATGGGATGCTGGGCGGTCATGATTTTACCTTTGCCGTTCAGAAAATTTTGTGAAAGGTGATCAAAATGGAAAAAGTAAAGTGGGGAATTATGAGTGCAGCTAATATTGCTTACGAGCAGCTTCTTCCTGCCCTGAGACAATCCTCTCGTTCCGAAGTTGTAGCGATTGCGAGCAGAAGCAAAGAAAAAGTCGCCCGATTCAATATTCCAAAGGTTTATAGTGATTACGATCAATTGTTAGAAGATGAATCGATTGATGTAGTTTATATTCCTCTTCCAAATGCCCTGCACGCCGAATGGGCAATAAAAGCTGCACAGAAGGGAAAGCATATTTTAGTAGAAAAGCCTGCAGCTGTTAGTACGAAAGAATTATTGAAGGTTCAGGAAGCTGTAGAGCAAAACAACGTAATTTTTATGGAAGCCTTTATGTATCAATTCCATAAACAACATGCACGTGTAAAGGATTTATTGGCTTCGGGGATGATCGGAAGCATATTGCATGTAAAATCACATTTTTCTTGGAGTTTGCAAGACCGGGATGATATTCGTTTAAACCCCGCATTAGGCGGAGGAGCTATGTGGGATGTCGGGTGTTACGGAGTTCATGCGATGAGCCAGATCATCGGAATAAAACCAGAGAAAGTTGTTATGTTGGGGGAAGTTGACCCTGAACATAAAGTGGATATGTTATCAACTTGTATTTTTGTAGATGAGTTTGGAAGAACAGCCGAAATTACCGCCAGCATGAAGCTGCCATTTATTAATCGGTATGAAATTATAGGAGAGCGTGGAACCATTTTAGTAGATTCCTCTTTTCGGCCTGATGTGTCATCAGATCAAAAGGGCAAAGTAATTGTAAAAGATGATAATAACGAAATAATACTGTTTGAAACATATAAAGATAATCAGTATTTCAATCAAGTGGAGCATGTAAATGATTGCATTATCAACGGAAAACAACCAGTTTATGGAATCCGAAATTCTATTCAAGTTATTCATTATATAGAAAAAGGTTATGAATCTTTGCGCAATCAATCCGTAGTAACAAGTCTAAATAAATTTTAGGAAGGTAATGAAAATGAACAGAAAAATTCGCTGTGCAGTGATCGGGCTAGGACGTCTTGGGTATTGGCATGCTGTAAACGTTAAGACAAAAATCCAATCCGCCGAACTAGTATACATTTGTGATAGAAATGAAGAGCTTGCCAAAAAAGTTTCCATAGAATTAGATGTTCCTAACTTCACTACAAATCCAAGTGATATTTTTTCAAATGATCGGATTGAGGCTGTTATCATTGCTTCTCCTACGAGTACGCATTTTGAACTGTTGAAGGAAGCAGCTTTTAGCAATAAAGCAGTTTTTGTTGAAAAACCGCTTGTCAGCAATTTAGACGAAGCGAAAGAAATTTTTGAAATAATGAAGCGGCATAGCACAATTTGTCAGGTCGGCTTTATGAGACGGTTCGATCCAGCGTACGCTGAAGCCAAAAAAAGAATTTTAAGAGGAGATATCGGAAAACCAATTTATTTTCGGGGAATTTCCCGCGATCCAGCATCGCCTCCTGAAGAATTTATAAAAAATAGCGGCGGTATATTTATTGATATGGCCATTCATGATTTTGACATTGCAAGGTATTTAATGGAATCAGACGTTGAAGCAGTATCAGCTCACGGCAAAGTTTTAAAATATCCGTTTATGTCCAAATATCAAGATGTGGATCAATCTCTCTGTTATTTAGAATTTGAATCGGGAGCCGTTGGTGACGTTGAATCCAGCAGAAATGCCCATTATGGCTATGATATACGTGCGGAAGTAATAGGTACGGAAGGAACTATTTTTATTGGCGGCTTGCGTCAACATAACATTCAAGTTTTGACCAGTTCTGGCGCAGTTCATGATATTGTTCAAGATTTTCCGACTAGATTTAAAGACGCCTATTATCTCGAGCTGGAAGACTTTTTTAATGCTTTACTAGAGGGGTATCAACCTAAAGTAACTGTTGAAGATGGAGTAAAAGCTCAAGAAATTGCTGTTGCGGCACAAGAATCGTTTTTTAAGCAAGAAAAAGTTTCCTTGAAAACATCTAAAATATTATGATTTTGTCTTCAGAATAGCTGTTGATTCTCTTAATAGATTAGTTCCTATACGCAGAGAAAGGAGGAAAAAACATTGGCTAGTGCTGAAGGAAGCCTACTGGTGATGAAGGGCATTAAAAAAAGCTTTTCAAATAATCATGTTTTGAAGGGCATTGATTTTGAAGTGAAACCTGGGGAAGTTCATGTGCTGTTAGGTGAAAATGGGGCTGGTAAATCAACGTTGATTAAAATTTTGACGGGAGCCTATCAAAAAGATGAAGGAGAAATTTATTGGGAAGGCCAGCCGGTTCAAATCAGCTCACCTTTGGATGCCATGCAGCTTGGAATAGCAACGATATACCAAGAACTAAACGTGATTCCAGAGCTGAAAGTCTATGAAAATATATTTTTAGGCCGGGAAATTAAAGGGAATGGAAAACTTTCATTTATCAACCACAAACAAATGAAAGAAAGCGCGAAGCAATTTTTGCAGATGCTTGGACAAGATCCAGCTATTGCAGAGCAGCCGCTCGGTTACTTAGGAATAGGTCAGCAGCAGCTAGTCGAAATTGCGAAAGCTCTTACTTTAGATGCGAAATTAATTATCATGGACGAACCAACAGCGAGTTTGAGCCAGTCGGAGGTAGAACAGTTATATAAAACGGTCGAACAATTAAAAGAAAAAGGAATTGCTATCATATTTATTTCTCATAGACTTGAAGAAATTAAACGAATTGGCGATCGAATCACTATTTTAAGAGACGGCTTTAAAATCGATACACTTCCAGTAAAGACAACGAGCACGGATCATTGGATTGAACTGATGGTAGGTAGAACTCTTGAAGAAAAATATCCAAAACAAACCTTTACGTTAGGGGAAGAAGGCTTTAGAGTCGAAGATTTAAAAGTTAGCGGCTTTAAAGAACCTGTCAGCTTTAGTATTCGCCGCGGCGAAATTGTCGGTATTTCCGGACTTGTTGGTGCCGGCAGAACGGAGCTGGCAAGAGCCATTTTTGGTGCAGATAAAAAGGAAAAAGGCAAGATCTATGTTGACGGAAAATTAGTCGACATTAAATCACCTAGGGACGCCATCTCTGCCGGAATAGCCTTTATTACAGAGGATAGAAAAAGTGAAGGTTTGCTGCTGGATCAACCGTTATACATGAACATTGTCCTTGCTAATATGGATAACTTTAGAAAAAAGAGCAAATTAATAGATTTGAAAAAAATCAAGCAGGGAGCCATGGACTATGTAAAAGAATTGAAAATCCGCCCGGGAAATATTGAACTGAATGCAAGAAAGCTGAGCGGAGGAAACCAGCAAAAAGTCGTTATAGCCAAATGGCTTTGTACAAAAGCGAAAGTCTTTATATTTGATGAACCGACACGTGGTATCGACGTTGGCGCTAAAGTGGAAGTATATCGGTTGATGAATCAATTAGTTGAAAATGGAGCCATCGTTTTAATGATTTCGTCTGATTTGCCGGAAATTTTGGGAATGTGCGATCGCGTACTGGTGATGTCTGAAGGAAAAATAACAGCAGACTTTCCTATTAATGAAGCTTCGCAAGAGAAGATCATGAAAGCGGCTACAGGAGGGAGTAATTGATGAGAGAGTTAGCGGTGAACAGCTCGGAAACGAATGTTGAAAAGAAATCTGTCAAGCATTATCTTAGTAAGTTTGGCGCTCTGATCGGGCTTATCATTTTATGTACAGTTCTCACGATTCTATCGGATAAGTTTTTAACCATCAACAACATCATGAATATCGCCAGACAGTCATCCATTAATGCATTGTTGGCTTTAGGGATGCTCTTGCCGATTTTGACTGCAGGTATCGACTTATCGGTCGGATCCATTTTAGCTATTTCAATCATGTTAATGGGGATTGTTTCCGTTAATATGGGCATGCATCCCATTTTAGGAATTCTTGTATGCTTATTAGTTGGGTGTTTTTTTGGGTGGTTAAACGGAATATTGCTGACAAAGCTTAAATTGCCTCATCCGTTTATTTCTACTCTTGGAACAATGAACATAGCACGTGGTTTAGCGCTGATTGTAACAGCAGCTGCACCAATTGCCGGATTTCCGTATTTAAATTCAATTTTTGGGGAGAGAATTTGTCGGTCCAATTCCTGTGAGCTTTTTGCTAGTTATCGTGATGTATATCATTTTCCATATATTTTTAACTAGAACAAAAACCGGAAGATATATTTATGCAATTGGAGGAAATAAAGAAGCAGCTCATTTATCTGGAATCAATGTTGATCGTGTTCTTGTCATTGTTTATACAATCAGTGGTTTTATGGCATCGCTGGCAGGATTAGTTATGGTAGGAAGAGTAAATTCTGCCTTCCCGCTTGCAGGTTTATCATATGAGTTGGATGCCATTGCAGCGGTAATTATTGGCGGAGCAAGCTTTTTTGGTGGAGTTGGAACAGTTTGGGGAACTCTGATAGGAGCTTTAATTATTGCTGTGTTGAGAAATGGCCTTAACTTATTGAATGTTTCAGCCGATTTTCAAATGGCAGTCATAGGATTTGTTATTATAGCGGCTGTTTATGTAGATGTGATTAGACAGAGAAAAAGCAAGAAAGACTAACTTTTTTAAAAATAGTGTTAATATTTAAAATTTATTTATAAATTCAAGGGGGATGATTTTATGAAAAAATGGGTGAAATCTTTAGGTGTTGTAGCAATGGCTGCTAGCATGATTATTGCATCTGGATGTGGGGGTGAAAAATCTTCAGGGGGAAGTAGTGAGAAAGAAGGCAACGATTTAGAAGGTAAAACAATATCAGTCGTTTTAAAAACGTTAAGCAGCCCATATTGGAAATATGTAGAGGCTGGTGCGAAAGCAGCTGGAAAAGAATTGGGTGTTGAAGTAAATGTTGTAGGACCAGCTTCAGAGTCTCAAGTGATCGAACAAGTAAATATGATTGAGGACCAAATCAATCAATCGCCGGGGGCATTAGTTGTTTCGCCAACTCAGCCTTCAACTGTTGTTCCTTCACTAGAACAGGCTACACAACAGGGCATTCCTGTATTGCTCATTGATACAGACGCAGAACTGAAAGATAAAACAACATTTATTGGAACAGAAAACTTCACAGCTGGTCAGGAAGCTGGAAAATTGCTTGCATCAATGTTGAATAAAGGGGATGAAGTAGCTCTTATTAGCGGTGCTCTTGGGAACACTGCAACGGATGAGCGTATAAAAGGAGCCAAAAAGGCTTTAGAAGATGCTGGGATGAAAGTAGTAGCTGAACAACCGGCAGATAGTGATAAATCAAAAGCGATGTCAGTAATGGAGAATATATTACAGAACAATAAAAATATTAAAGGTGTATTTGCTGCAAACGATGATATGGCACTTGGAGTGCTCCGGGCAGTTGAAGCTAAAGGAATGAAAATCCCGGTCATTGGCACAGACGGTACAGTTGAAGCTGTTGAATCGATTATAGCCGGAAAATTAGCCGGAACAATTGCTCAAAGCCCTTATGACATGGGATATTTAGGAGTTGAAAATGCAATTAAAGCTATAAAAGGTGAAAAAGTTGAAAAAAGAATTGACAGCGGCATTGATGTCATCACAAAAGAAAATGCGCAAGAAAAATTAGAATTCTTGAAAAGCATTACGAAAGAATAAATTTTTGTTAACTGATGAAAAGATGGTTGTTCGCAACAACAAGTGTGTCGGACACGTAAAACCATTAAATAGCTCGAGCTTCTTTAGCTCGAGCTCATTAATATAATGATCCTTTATTTACTTAAATAAAAAACTTTTAATGATGAGCAAGCAGATTTCATCATGCCAAATGATGGTCATTTTCTTGGTGAAAATGGAGGAGATCGGAACATGATAAACATTGGAATTATTGGAGCAGGGAGAATCGGGCGGCTGCATGCAGAAAACATGCAGCATATACCAAATGTAAAGATTAAAGGAATATCGGATGTAATGATTGCTCAAATGGAAGATTGGGCAAAAGAAAAGAACATTTCAATAGTTACGGATAATTATGAGGATCTTTTACGTGATCCGGAAATCCATGCCATTTTTGTTTGCTCTCCAACTTCTACGCATGCCGAAATTATTAAAAAGGCTGCGGCGGCCGGTAAGCATATCTTTTGTGAAAAACCGGTTAGTTTTTCAGTTGAAGAAACAGTAGAGGTAATTAATGAAGTTGAAAAGGCTGGCGTCAAATTTCAAGTAGGATTTAACAGACGCTTTGATCCGAATTTTAAAAGGCTACACGATCTTGTTCAACAAGGACAAATTGGAACACCTCATATTTTAAAAATTACTTCAAGGGATCCAAAACCGCCAACCATTGATTACGTGCGGACTTCAGGCGGTTTATTTATGGATATGATGATCCACGATTTCGATATGGCTCGTTATATTGTAAACAGTGAAGTAGTTGAAGTTTTTGCTCAAGGAGCCGTTTTAATAGATTCAGAAATTGGCAAAGCCGGTGATATCGACACGGCGGTTGTAACACTAAAATTTGAAAATGGTGCATTAGGTGTCATTGATAATAGCAGACAGGCCGTTTATGGATATGATCAGAGAGTAGAAATTTTTGGAGATAAAGGGGCGGCAACTGCTGATAATTGCCGGCCGACAACAGTTGAATTATCAACATCTGACCATGTTGTGAAGGATAAACCGCTCTATTTCTTTCTTGAACGTTATTCCGAAGCCTATATTGAAGAAGTTAAGCAATTTGTTCATGCTTGCATGGATAATGAATCTGTTTTGTGCAGTGGATTTGATGGCTTGCAAGCACAAAGAATTGCCAAAGCTGCGCAAGAGTCATTTGAAAAAGGAGTACCGGTGAAAGTCGAGTTTTAACAAACCATTTAAGAAAAAAATTCGTTGTTTTTCATTGAACATTTTGTATAGAAAACGTAATAGCAAGTACAGATTTTCCCCAGAAAATAGTCGGTATAGGAAAAGGATGATGAATAAATGCCTTTAGTGACAATGCGAGAGATTTTCGCAAGTGCAGAAGAGGATAATTTTGGAATCGGTGCATTTAGTGTTGCAAATATGGAAATGGTTATGGGGGCGATCCAAGCGGCAGAGGAATTAAGATCGCCCATTATATTGCAAATTGCCGAAGTTCGTTTGAAGCATTCTCCACTTCATTTAATCGGCCCATTAATGGTTGAAGCTGCGAAACAATCTGTTGTCCCAGTAGCAGTTCATTTTGATCACGGTTTAACTTATGAAAAAATCAAGCAGGCACTTGATATCGGCTTTACATCTGTCATGTATGATGGATCACATTTACCTTTAAAAGAAAATATAGAAAAGACAAAAGAAATTGTTAAACTGGCGAACTTCTACGGTGCAACCGTTGAAGCTGAGATTGGAAGAGTCGGAGGAAGCGAAGATGGGTCAGAAGATATCGAAATAACTATTACAGGGGTTGAAGAAGCTGAGAAATTTGCGGAAGAAACAAAAGTAGATGCATTAGCAATTGCAATCGGGAACGCCCACGGCGTATATAAAGGTGAACCAAATTTGCGGTTTGACCGTTTGAAGGAAATTGATGAGCGAGTTGAAATACCGCTTGTATTGCACGGTGGATCGGGAATCGAAGAGAATGATTTTAAAGAATGCATTAAGTTAGGAATTAGAAAAATTAATGTTGCTACTTCAACCTTCAACAATGTTATCAATCATATAAATAAAAATGTCCAATCTTCTTGCTATACAGATTATTTTGTGTTTCATCAAGATGTTATCCGTGCCGCATATGAAAATGTCAAATACCATATTGAGATTTTCGGAAGCTCCAATCGAATAGAAAAATTGATGCAAAAAATATAGTTTTCTGTACGCTTATTCCCAAAAGATTTATTCCTGCCGGGGAATCGAAAAGCTCATCCAAGAAAATATGGAGAAACTGGCAAATTTTCTTTACCCAAGCCGAAAGCAGTCATTGCGGATGCAGGATATGGCAGTGAAGAAAACTATATGCAGTTGGTGTTGAGAAAGAGCCTCGATTTGATTTTCTGATTCCTTATGGAACCTATGTACAAGAACAACACACAAATACAAAAAGGACACAAAAATGCGAAAAACTGGACGTATTGTGAGCAAGATAATTGTTTTATCTGCCCAAATGGAAGAAGAGTTGCGTTTAAAAAATACCAAAACAAAAAGGACCCGTCTGGTTATGAGCAAAGCTTCAAAATCTTGAATGTGAAGACTGTAGTCATTGCCCTCTAAAATCAAAATGCAAGAAAGTCAAAGGGAACTGTAAAATTATTACAATAAAAGGATATGTAGGGTGCATGTAATAAAATTTGACCACTTTTTTGAGAACTGGTCTATAGAATAAGTGAGGACTACTTCCTTACTAAGAAGAAAGGAGGTAGTCCTTTTTTGTAGTCAAATTTCCTATCGAAAAGTACTGTTAGAAGGATTGAAAATTTAACTAAATTTGATGAGCTAATCCATGCATTACACAAACTTTTTTGTTCATTCCTTCGTACAAAAATCCTATAAATCAATCCATCTTATCTAAAGGAGGTTTATTATGGGAATTTTAAGCGATAATCCAAAAGAAGAGCCAATGCACTACGGAGAAATATTTGGCGTATGGTCGTATTTACAAACGGCTAAAGGATTTGTTGCCGGATATCCGGTTTAGTTTGTTACCAAACTAGGGATTCTTTGGCTGAGAATGGCAATATCAAGGTGTTTATGACTTCGTAATTAATCGTACTTGGCTGTTCTCGGATATGCGGAATTTACAAACCTATATGAATAAACAGAAACGTTAATAAAACGTCATATAAAGCTTCATGTTCTTACTTTTACAGACAGATTCTCTATCCCAATACGAAAAACGTTGCTCTGAAACATCGTCCAATTCAATGTAACTGGACACATTTTGGAGATTTTCAGCGTGAAGAAAATCCGATTGTATTAGCGGATCGAATTTTTTTCCGGCTGACTTGATTACATCGGCTAACAATCAAAAGGGTTATTTGAACTTGAGGCTGGCTATAATCTTTCCTTTCCATCCGTGTGTCGGAACAGGTAAAATAGATGATCGATGGAAATTATCGAAAAAAGAATGAAGATGGAAGAAGTCGATTAAAAAGGAATTAAATGATAAGTGAAAACTTTTAAAAAACGCACCTGAAAAAAAGATGGAAGTTTTCCTTTCAGGTGCGGAATGTCATTTTTAATGCTTCTGTCAAATGTACAATAAACACGTATCCAGCATAAGTGTAAGCAAAATTTATGAAATTCCGGCAGCTTCGGCCAAATATTCGACTAGATGCAATGCTCGCACAGAATCAGACAGTTTTTCGCGTTCGATACCAAGCTTCATCTGTATGAGACATCCTGGGTTGGTCGTAATCACGACTGATGCTCCGGTCGCTTTCGTATGCTTCATTTTCTCATCAAGGATGTCCATTGAGGCATCATAGTTAATGATATTATAGATTCCTGCTGAACCGCAGCACATGTTTGCTTGCTCCATCTCAACAAAATTAATTCCTGAAATACTTTTTAGAAGGTTTAAAGGCTCCTCAGTCACTTTTTGAACATTGGTCATATGACATGAAGGCTGATATGTGACTCGTTCTTCCGGATTTGATCGAAGATTAGGCAGTCCGCCGCAAGCGACTAGCACTTGGCTGATATCTCTTGATTTTGCAGTGAACGCAGCCGCTCTATCAGCCCATTCTTGATCATCTGCGAGCAGGTGGTCATATTCATGCAGCATAGCGCCGCATCCTCCGGCATTATTCACAATAAAATCAACGTTCTCTTGTTCAAATGCGGCGATGTTTTGTTTTGCGAGACGCTTGGCTTCCTCTATTTCACCAGAGTGCGCATGCAGTGCACCGCAGCATGTCTGATTAGGGATGACAATGACATCACAACCCGCTTCTGCAAGCAGCTGTACAGACAACCGGTTAATGCGATGGAACATAGCATCCATGACACATCCGGTGAAAAATGCAACTGTATATTTTTTTTCACCTTTTGCTTTCACTCTGGAAGGAGCTTGTTTACGTTCTGCTGGTGAAACTGCCTGAGACATTGTCGCTTCGAATTCACCTAAATGATAAGGCAGCTTTTTCATAATACCAGTTTTGCGCATCGCTTTTTGCAATCCGCTTTTTTCATAGAGCCAAAACGTATTGCCGATCACATTCATGGCTGTTTTACTAGGGAATACGTTCTGAAACATTGTCTTTCTCAGCAGACGAACAGGAGCTTTAAATTTCTTGCGTTTCACAAGTGCAGCCCTTGCTGATTCAAGGATGGAACCATATTCCACTCCAGTCGGACAAGCCGTTTCACAAGCCCGGCATCCAAGGCATAAATCCAGCGGCTCTTCAAGCACTGATAGATCCGTGATTTTTCCTTCGCCAACCATTTTGACTAAATTAATACGTCCGCGCGGTGAATGTGTTTCTATTCGCATAGTTACATATGTCGGGCAGACGGGCAGACAATAACCGCACTGTACACAGCTGTTCGTTTTATTATATTGAAATTCTTCCCTTAGTTCTTCAAGAGATTCTTTCATGTTAACTCAACTCCAATTTCTGCCCCTTTTCGGGGAAAATTTTTCCTGGATTCATGATGTTATTTGGATCCCAAACTTTTTTAATCCGCTTCATCATATCCAGACCGACTGGTCCTAATTCCATTTCCATAAAAGGAGCCTTCATAGTTCCGATGCCGTGTTCGCCTGAAAGCGTTCCGCCAAGTTCAACTGCTGCTGTGAAAATTTCAGCGACAGCTTGTTCTACGCGGCGCATTTCTTCTTTGTCGTTTTTGTCGCAAATAATGTTTGGATGCAGGTTGCCATCACCTGCGTGACCGAATACGACGAGGTGAATATTATATTTATCTCGAATTTCCTGCAATCTTGCGCACATTTGAGGTATTTTGCTTCGTGGTACGGTGGCATCTTCTGAAATTTTGGTCGGTTTTATACGTACGATAGCAGGAGATACCAGCTTTCGAGCTTTCCAGATCTCCGCTTTTTCCGCTTCATTTTTTGGAATGCGAACAGCTCTTGCTCCGACAAGATAACATAGTTCCGCTGCTTGTTTGATCTCATCCTTTAAAGCTAAAGGATGGCCGTCGAGCTCAATGAGAATAATCGCTTCTGCATCTACAGGCAGGCCTAAAGGCTCGTAATTTTCGACCGCCACAATCGAAGCTTGATCCATTAACTCCATTTTGGCAGGCAAAATACCTGACGATAAAATTTTTGAAATGGCGCTTCCCGCATCAACAAGGCTGTCAAATACCGCCATAATGGTTTCGGAAGCGGGCGGCTTTGGAAGAAGGCGCAAAATTGCTTTTGTAATGATGCCTAAGGTTCCTTCTGATCCGACAATGAGTTTTGTTAAATCATAACCGGTTACATTTTTTACAGTGCGTCCGCCAGTATGAATGATTTCACCCTCAGGAGTGATAACCTCCAAACCAATCACATAATCTTTCGTTACTCCGTATTTTAATCCTCTTGGACCTCCAGAGTTCTCAGCTAAATTTCCGCCAATAGTAGACACATGTGAACTGCTTGGATCTGGAGGATACATTAATCCTTTTTTCTCGGCTGCTTTGTGAATATCCGCTGTTAATACTCCCGGGGATACAACGGCGATTAAGTCTTCTTCATGAATTTCAAGTACATCATCTAATACCGATAAATCCAATACCATACCGCCTTTGACAGGCAGCGGGCCACCGCTTAATGATGTGGCTTGACCGCGAGGATAAACTGGGATTTTCTCGCGATTGGCAAGCTTCACAAGGGATGCTAATTCTTCCACGCTCTTTGTTTGAATGACCACATCCGGCAGAAATGTTCCGAAAGAGCCGTCGAATGAATAGCTGAAACGGTCGCTCTCATCAGTGAGTACTTTACCGGTTTTAACTATTGATTTAATCTCTTCAATATGACTCGGTGTAACTACCTTCATATGAATCTCTCACTTTCCAATTTTCTATATCGTATAATCTCTTAAAAGCAGACTTAATTTTTTCTCAGCATTTTTTAAATGGATGAGACATTGGATTTTGGCGAGGTCCGGTTCTTCTGCTTCGATTGCTTGTAAAATATTGTAATGTTCTTGATATACAGCTTTTCGTTTTTGTTTTAACTCCACGTTAGGTCGCAACGTAATCTTTAATGTTTTTTCATAAAGAGAGGATAGATTTTCAAGTGTTTGAATTAAAACTGGATTATGTGTAGCCAAAATAATCGAACGATGGAATTCGATATCGGCCTCTGTTGAAATGTCTCCTTCTTCTAAAGATTCATTTTCCATTGTTTTTAAAATTCGTTTCATTTGCTCTAGCTGTTCAGGTGTACGTCGGAGTGCTGCTAAATATGCTGCTTCCGGCTCCAAAATTTTTCTCATTTCAAATAAATATTTAATGCTGTCCACATCATCGCTCTCAATTCGAATACGCTGTAATAATGATGAATTTGTTGATTCTTCTACATAACTCCCGCCGCCTTGACGCGAGGAAATGACACCTGCTGCACGCAGCATACTTAAAGCCTCGCGAATAGGTACTCTACTTACACCGAATTGAGCAGCCAACTCCATTTCTGTCGGCAGCTTAGAGCCTGGTGGAAATTTTCCGATTTCAATTTGTTTCAATAATTCACGAGATATCATTTGCGAAACTTTTTCTTTTTTGGCCATGACTCCCTCTCCTTTCGTAGTTCTAAAATAGGGAATGGACGAAATTTGTATAACAAATTTATTGATTTATATAACAAATTTATAATAATTTTTTTGAAATTTTAATTTACAACACGCTATTTTATGATTATAATAATCAAAAAAAATAAAAAACACAAGATATACAGTGAAATTTGTATTACTAATTTGTATTACAAATAACAAGTTGTTAGAACATGTTATTTACATTAGGATCCAACACAAAATAGGGACCCTTTATTCTAGTCTGAAAATGTAAACACTTACATTTTATAAGATTTTTTGGCCTTCAGCCTGTGTACTTTAAGGTGTGTTGATTCCTAATTGTAAATAAAGTGAAGTAATTTCGTTTCAATAATTTTCGGAACATTTACTTCATTCAATCTATACAGTTTTTTCTATATTCATTTTAAATTTAGGGGGAGTGGGTATGATGAATGACGCAGTGTCTTTGGAAAAGCAAACAGTGCGAAAAGTAACTATGCGAATTGTTCCGTTTATTATTCTATTGTATATTATTGCGTTCATTGACAGGGCGAATTTAGGCTATGCTGCTTTGGATATGAACGATGCACTTGGGCTGACGAGCCAAATGTTTGGAATTGCTTCCGGCGTTTTCTTCATTAGTTATTTTCTATTTGAAGTGCCAAGCAATATAATGCTGGAACGTGTTGGGGCGCGCAAATGGATTGCCCGTATTCTCATAACGTGGGGAATTGTTGTGGTCTTAACCGGATTTGTTGAAAACGCCATCCATCTATATATACTCAGATTTTTGCTCGGAGCGTTTGAAGCAGGATTTTTCCCAGGCATAATTTTGTATCTTACTTACTGGTTTAGAGCTAAAGAAAGGGCCAAAACAATTGCCATGTTTATGACAGCTATCGCAGTTTCTTATATTATTGGGGCTCCTGTCTCAACATGGATTTTGGACAATATAAATTGGCTCGGGTTGGACGGATGGCGTTGGATGTTCATCCTTGAAGGTATACCGGCCGTTATTTTAGGAATTTTAACGCTCTTCTATTTAACGGACAGCCCTGAACAAGCAAAGTGGCTTACGAATGATGAGAAGAATTGGTTAATTGCAGAATTAAAGAAAGACAGAGAGGCTAATGCTGAGGCAAACTCAAACCATCATGGATTTAAATATGCCTTGACTAATCCTAGAGTATGGTATTTGGCTGTCATTTACTTTACGTTCAACATCGGTTTGTATGGAATCGGGTTCTGGCTGCCGCAAATTATAAAATCACTATCAGATGTATTATCAAACACACAAATTGGATTACTGACGATGATTCCTTATATATTCGGTGCAATTGCTATGAATATTTGGTCTCGCCGCTCTGATCGCTTAGGAGAGAGACGTATTCACGCAGCGATTGCTCTAATCGTCGGATGTGTGGGATTGTTTGGGTCGGGAATGATGTCATCTCCTTTCTTGTCGATTTTAATGATGTCAGTAGCAGTTGCGGGAATGTACAGCTTCTATGGTCCTTTTTGGTCTTTAGCGACTCAATTCTTAAGTTCGTCTGTTGCAGCTGTGGGAATTGCTGCCATAAACTCAATTGGAAACTTAAGCGGCTTTGCAGGCCCTTATGCGATCGGGATGATTCAAGATGCTACCGGAAGCGTAAACGTTGCCTTGTTCTTTTTAAGCGCTTCGCTTTTGATTCCAAGCATTCTGCTATTTGCAATGCGGAAGGAACATGCGGGCCAATTGTCCCGTGACATAAATGTAGATCAAAATTAGGTAGTGATTTCTAATTAAAAAATCCCAGCCGCTCGCACACTATAGCTGATGTTTAATCTTGATATTTGCATGAAATTTGACAATATGAAATGTTAGCTGAAGGCCAATAAACAATTCATTTTATAGTGAATGGATTAAAAACATGAACTAAAAAAAGTTTTGAAATCAGGAAAGACTTGTAGAAAGGAAGTTATCAGCAATGTCTTTAATGCCTTATACGTATTTTATGCCTACACGAGTAGAATGTGGTAATGGAATATCTGAAAAAACGGGAGAAATGATAAAGGAATTAGGCGTTAAAAATGTACTCATTGTAACTGATAAAGGGGTAAGAGCAGCCAACCTTTTAGAAGGAATTGAAAAGTCGCTCCATGCTGCAAACGTGAATTATGAAATTTATGATGAGGTAGAGCCGAATCCGTCTGATGAAACGATTCATAAAGGCACTGAATATCTGAAGCAGTATCAAAATGATGCCGTTTTGGCTGTAGGCGGCGGAAGCAGTATTGACACTGCCAAAGGCATCGCAGTGATGGCGAAAAATCCCGGCCATATCTTTGATTATGAAGGGGTAGGAAAGATTGCCATTCCGCCGCTTCCAATCGCAGCTATACCGACTACGGCAGGTACTGGAAGTGAAGTAACGGCCTCAACCGTTGTGACCAATAAAGAAACATTATTTAAATTAGCAGTCATTAGTCCTTATTTATATCCAAAATTAGCTATACTGGATCCGGCTCTTACACTCAATCTGCCTCAGGAAATTACTGCAGCAACTGGCATGGATGCGTTAACTCATGCGATTGAATCGTATACATCCAAGGCAGCCAATCCTGTAAGCCAAGCATTAGCTATTCACGCTGTTAAAATGATTGGCGAAAATTTAACGAAAGCCTACTTTGTGGGAACAGATATAAAAAGTAGAGAAAACATGCTGGTTGCATCCATGATTGCTGGAATAGCCTTTGCGCAGTCTCGGTTAGGAAATGTGCATGCGATTTCACATACTTTTGGAGGAGTTTTTAATATTCCGCATGGAATTGCAAACGCAGTGCTTTTACCTTTTGTGATGAAATTCAATTTGCCTGCGTGTCCAGAAAAGTTCAAAGATATAGCGGCCGCTTTAGGGAAGGATGTTACCGGTTTATCTACTATTGAGGCCGCTGAAGAAGCAATAAACGCTGTCATTGAAATGAATCGAACGATGAAAATTCCACTCAATATAAAAGACCTGGGTGTATCAAAAGAATTGATTCCGAAATTAGTGGAGGATTCGATGAGAAGTGGAAATGTGCATGTAAATCCTAGACTGACAAGGCCGGCCGACATTCAATTAATCATTGAGAGAGCTTATGACGGTATTTTAGAAGAGTTCTAATAATAGAGAGAATAAACGATTTAGTTTACAAAATCAGGTTTCTTATCATCATATTTCATGCTTTTATGTAATGCGGAGAAACGGACTTCCGGCGCATGGATGCTTTTCAATCTTCTTCGTTGTCGCGAAGCGGATTATTTGATGTGGACTTTCTAGTATATTTTGCTGAAATCCTAGTTACACAGATTGTCAATTGTCAATGGAAAAATTGATGTGATGGGTATAGTGGAAAATAGCAGCCTTAGTGGTTCATGTCGTCTAGCTGCTTCTTAAACAGGGAATAAAGGCATTGTAAAAATCGAATGGTTGCGATTTTCTGTTGTCTAAAAATCGATTATTCTCATTTTGCGAAATCATCGGGAGTTTGAATCTTTTTCAAACCTCCAAACTTCAATCTTAAAGCTCCAAAAAAGAAGTTCAAAGGATTCTATGACCTTCTTATACATTAGCCGCAGAACGAATGTGTTCTCTATGTGTTGTTTTAGAAAATTGTTGAAGCATCGATGTAAAGCACAGCTTTGTGATAAATGAACAAGCTTGATTGGGGTGGCTCTTCATAAAGGACAAAAAATACACAGAGAAAATGATGATGAGTTTATTTGAAATGGCAACTCTTTTAGGTTTGAGTTTCACTTAATAGTTGGTGAAAAACAAGTACAGAATGGAAAAATTCCACTGCTGCAAACTTAAGCTTTAATTTGCAATCATAAGGAGGGTTAACCGTGTTAAAAACTAATTCTTTAGTTGATTTAACAGATCTAAAAATGTATGTGAACGGCGAATGGATAGAGGCAAAAGACGGAAAGACCATTTCAGTTATGAATCCTTCGACAGGAAAAACGATAGCGAATGTCCCCAATGGCGGTCGTTTCGAGACGCGCCAAGCGATTGAAGCGGCAGAGCATGCCTTTAAAAGCTGGTCGAAATTAACTGCAAACGATCGTGCGCAATATTTGCTGAAATTGCGGGATTTGATGCATGAATACAAAGATGAATTAGCGGAAATCGTCAGTTTGGAAATGGGAAAACCGATAACGGAAGCAAAAGGGGAAGTAGTTTTTGCCGCCAGCTATTTAGAATGGTTTGCTGAAGAGGGCCGCCGGATTTATGGAGAAACGATTCCTGCATCTGTTCCGAATAAAAGATTGCTAGTGATCCGTCAGCCAATCGGTGTGGTGGCTGCTATTACCCCTTGGAATTTTCCGTTGGCTATGATGACAAGAAAGCTAGGCCCTGCTTTGGCAAGTGGGTGCACAGGAATCGTGAAGCCTGCGAAGCAATCTCCAATCAGTGCCATTGCTTTTTGCAAATTAGTCGAAATGGCAGAGATTCCTCGCGGAGTCATCAATCTGGTAATAGGCAACGCGGGTCCGATTTCGGATGAAATTTTCGAAAATCCAATTGTAAGAAAAATTTCTTTTACCGGATCGACTGAGATCGGAAAATTACTGGTGACAAAGTCGGCTTCTCAATTGAAACGGCTATCGCTCGAGCTGGGCGGGCATGCACCGTTTATCGTTTTTGAAGACGCTGATTTAGAGGCGGCTGCTTCTGGTGCAGTGGCAAGTAAATTTCGAAATACAGGACAAACTTGTGTTTGTGCCAATCGAATTTACGTTCAGCGTTCCGTTTTAGACAAGTTTTCGGAAATTTTCGTGAAAAAGGTGCAAGCATTGAAAGTTGGAAATAGTTTAGATCCAAGCGTTCAAGTAGGACCTCTCGTAAGCTCTGAAGGGTTAGAAAAGGTAGAAGAGCATGTCCATGATGCTTTGGCAAAAGGAGCCCGCGTTCTTTGCGGCGGACAAAGAATCGGAGGCGAATTGTCGGAAGGATTGTTCTATGAACCAACCGTATTAGCTGGAGTCAACACAGATATGCTGATTACAAAGGAAGAGACATTTGGGCCTGTCGCTCCGATTATTCCATTTGATACAGAAGAGGAAGTCATTCAATATGCCAATAATACCGAGTACGGCTTAGCAGCATATTTTTATACGCAAAATATCAGCCGAGCCGTTAGAGTTTCGGAAGCATTGGAATTTGGCATCGTCGGTTTGAACGATTCGATTCCTGCTGTCGCCCAAGCGCCATTTGGAGGCGTGAAAGAGAGCGGAATAGGCCGAGAAGGGGGACACCATGGAATAGACGAATATTTAGAAGTTAAGTATATTTCGATGGGTGTTTAAACGGGTCTAATGCAAAAGGAAGATAAATAGATAAGAAGCAGATTCATCCGTTTAGGGCAGCAGCCTGAACAGCTTTTCTGCACATTTTTGGCATAGCAGCCCTTGATGAATCTGCTTTTTTATTCATTTTTACAAATTGGACGGAAAAGGAATTTTCCTTCTTTAAGTGCAGCCGCCGAAAGATGTCTTGTAAAAAATTTTTAATAGACGATGCGAAGAATGAAACATAAATTGATGTGGGGTCATACTTGGGCTTCCTCGAATTCGAGTCAGCGGTCTACAATACATTGAATGGAAAAATGAATGTACAACAATTAAAACATAGCAAGTGATAGACCAATATTTACAGCTTTTGAAGCAATAACGACTCATAAATTCGAATGCGCTGCAGCTGCAAGCGCTGCCTGCCCGAGACTAATGCCGCCGTCGTTAGGCGGAACTTCTTCACCGGCCCAGATATGCATATCGCTTTCAAAAAATAACTCTTTCAAATCAGCTAACAAAAGCGAATTTTGAAATACGCCGCCGGACAACACAACAGTGTCAATTTCATAAGCCGCTCCTAAAGAACGAACACTTCTAAATATGCCTTCTGCGACGCTTCGATGAAATGCGCGAGCAATCACCGCTGCATCTTTTCCTTTTAGACGGTCTTCTGCCATTTCCTTTAAAAAAGGACGGTAGTCTAGCTCTTTTCCATTCCACGGGAAAGAATATACCTTCTCTAATGGAGCTGTACGTGCTAAATGCTCCAGCCAAATGGCTGCCTGTCCTTCAAATGAGATAGGACCGGTAAATCCTAAAAGGGCCGCTGCTGCATCAAACAAACGGCCGACGGACGTTGTTGGAAAGGTGCGCAATTGTTTCTCTACCATCTTCACTGCCGTGAAAAATCGTTCAGGAAACGAAAGCTGCTTGCCGACATTTATTGCCCATTTCGGATCATCCACAAAGAAACCAGCCAGCGCTTGAAGCGGCATGCGTGCCGCCGCATCTCCGCCAGGAAGCATGGCGTAACGAAGATGTCCGCGCCGTTTTAGACCTTCCGCAGCGCTTCCGACAAACAGCTCGCCGCCCCAGATCGCTCCATCGTCGCCAAAACCTGTTCCATCAAACGTCACTCCGATCACCCGTTTGTCCAATGCATTTCGCTCCGCCAGCACGGACGCCACATGAGCGCGGTGGTGCTGGATGCCAATATGTTGATAAGCTTCTAGATTGTGGGCAAAGGCGGTAGATTGGTAGTCGGGATGAAGATCGTACGCCACAATCGTTTCTTGCAATCGAACATCATACATCGACAAAAGATCATGGACCGTTTGCTCAAATGACATATATGCTTCGTATTTCATTAAATCTCCTAAATGTTGGCTCATGATCGCCTGTCCGTTGACCACTAATGTAATGGTATTTTTTAGGTCAGCTCCAACCGCAAGTACAGGCCGATCACTGGGCAATTGGGCAGCAGGAAGCGGCGCATACCCCCGCGCCCGCCGAAGTACAGTAGGGCCAAATGGGCTGACGCGAACGACGGAATCATCGACGCGGCGGGCAATAGGGCGCTCCCCAATAAGCCATGCGTCCGCGATGCCTTCAAGTGCCTTGATCGCTTCTTCATCATCATAGATGATCGGTTCACTGGAACGGTTAGCACTTGTCATTACAAGCACTTCTGGTGCGTCGAAATGAAACAGCAAATGGTGGAGAGGGGTGTATGGAAGCATTACTCCTAAATCGGAATTATCAGGAGCTACTCCCGGCAGCAATCGGCGAGCCTGTGCCAACACGATGGGTCGGGCGGAAGATGTAAGGAGATTTTCTTCTTCCGCACATATATCGATAAACGACCTTGCTGTCTCGAGATCTTTTACCATTAAGGCAAACGGCTTTTCCCCGCGTCGCTTCCGCCTTCTAAGCTCCCATACCGCTTCTTCGTTTTCAGCATCACACGCCAAAAGATAGCCGCCAAGCCCCTTGATCGCAACGATGCGCCCAGAACGAAGGAGCTCGGCCGTTTTTTTGATTGCTTTTTCATCACCATGTATTTCTCCATCCTGTCCCTGCACATGATAATGAGGACCGCAATCGGGGCAAGCAGTTGGCTGCGCATGAAACCGTCGATCCGCCGGATCATAATATTCCACTGAACAAGCCGGACACATAGACCACATATGCATTGTCGTATAAGGCCGGTCATACGGCAGCCGCTCAATGACCGTATATCGTGGACCGCAATCCGTGCAATTGATGTATGGATAAAGGAATCGGCGGTTAGCTGGATCAAACAATTCTGACAAGCATTTCGGACAAACCGCAAGATCAGCAGGAATTTGCACTGTCGGCCGATTATGGAGCGTGCTGGCCAAAATTTCGAAATCAGCTGCTTCTTGTAAAGGCGCATCTTTAATTTCCAAATTGGTTATTTTAGCTGAGGAAGGGTATCGATCTGTAATTTCTTGAACAAATTGTTGAATGGCATCTGCGTCCCCTTCCACATGAATCTCCACGCCGCTTTCTCCATTGCGCACCCATCCGCTGAGCTTCCACCGCTTTGCTTTACGAAAGACAAAAGGACGAAAACCGACCCCTTGCACAACACCATATATGCAAATACGCTGCGCTATTTTCATGATGAATCACCTGCTTTCGTTATAAAACGGGAGATTTTCGAGCTTTCGAACAGATAAATAGAGCTCAGTGGACCGTCCGAACTTTGAATAAGAAAACATTGTCCGTTGAACTTAATGCGCTGGCATTTAGCTTTGTTCTCGCATTCTGAACTGAAGGCGTATACATAACAGAACTTTTCATGCCGACATATTCCACTTTCCTAGAGATGTATCCGTTTATTTTGCACGTATCTTACCTAAAGAGAAGAGAGGGGGCGCCCGTTTAAGAAAACGGCTTCTCCTCCTTTGCGGACGGTAATGCAACCATGCATCCGCGGCCGGAAACTCCTATTTGAATGACCTGCCCGTCTTCTACTAAGACTGGAACAGTACCTCCTCCCGTCAAAACAACAAGCTGCTTCAATGCCGCTTTGTCTTCTTCGACATCATACTCGACAAATTCTTTTCCGTCCCATAATAAACTTTCCCGCAATTCCTTCGTGTAAGGACATCCTTTCGCACCATAAAGCTCCAGCATTATTTCTCATCCTCCAAAGAGATGATTTATTATTAAGCATTTTCATGATTGATTAACAGATGCGAGGCAACGGATCGCCAATCAGCATATCGATCAAGCGTGTACCTCCATATTGAGAACGTGCTAAAACTGCTTTTTTTGGCTCTGCTTGTATTTCACCAATGCGCTTCGCATTCTCCCCGCCCGGCATGCTTCTAAGTGTTTTTAATGCGATATCGGCGTATTCAGGCGAAATGACGGCAAGAAACTGCCCTTCATTGGCAATATGAAGGGGATCCAATCCTAAAATTTCGCAGGCACCGCGCACTGCCGGGCGAACTGGAATTGCCTCTTCATCGAGTATAACAGCTACTTGAGCGTCTCTTGCCAATTCGTTTAATGCCGTAGCTACACCGCCTCGGGTTGGATCGCGCAGCCATCTAAGCCCCGGCGCCGCCGCCTCAATAAGTGCCGATACGAACGGCCAAACCGCCCGAGTATCGGAAGTAAGGTCAGCTTCTAAATCCAACTCCCCTCTAGCCAAGAGAACGGTAATCCCATGATCACCAATTGCACCAGACAAAATGACATGATCACCCGGTTGAACGTTTCTGGACGAAAGAGAAACGCGCGGATCGGTAAGGCCGATACCGGCTGTCGTGATGTACAGACCGTCCGCTTTTCCGTGCTCCACTACTTTCGTATCTCCCCCGACCACAGGCACTCCGACACGTTGAGCTGCCTTGGCGATAGCCGCCACCTCCCGTTCCAACTCCGACGTTGTCAATCCCGCTTCGATAATAAGTGTTGTCACCAAAGCCAACGGCTTTGCTCCTCCCATCGCCAAGTCGTTTATAGTCCCATTGACGGCAAGTTCGCCGATAGATCCCCCTGGGAAGACGAGTGGATTGACAACAAAGCTGTCTGCAGTAAACGCCAATCGGCTCCCATTTGCCTCAACATATGCCGCATCATTTAATTCTGCTGGTTTGTCCCCCATCATATAGGGAACCAACAGTCCTTCGATCAGTCTTCTGCTGGCTTTCCCACCAGCGCCATGAGCCAATTCGATATAAGAATCAGTAAAATTCACTTTGGCTGTCTTCATGCTTGTTCCTTCCTTTCTTCCTGATGCAACGATTAATTAAGAAGTTCAGTGAGCGTCTCCCAAATCATATAACGTCTGAAAGTAAGCTGATGAACCCTGCCACTGCCCGAAATCGAAACGCATTGTATTTCACCTAACAGGGAAAACAATCTATATAATTTCCTCTTTTTTTATTCACCCACTGCTTCTTGCAAATGAACGTAATGATAATAGGCGGCGCATGCCCCTTCTGACGACACCATAAGAGCTCCCACCGGATGTTCCGGAGTGCATTCTTTGCCAAACAGCTGACATTGATGCGGCTTCAATATACCTTTTAATACTTGTCCGCAAGGCGCCATTTGCGGATCACTCACACGAGATCCCTCGACTTGGAAACGAACTTCCGCATCCCACTTGGCGAATTCAGGCCGCAATTTGAGCGCAGACTGCTGAATAGCCCCAAGTCCCCTCCATTCAAAAAGAGAGCGGACTTCAAAAACTTCTTTCATTACATCAAGTGCAGACATATTTCCTTCGTAAGGAACGACGCGGCTATATTGATTTTCTACTTCAAACCGCCCCTCGCGCATTTGTTTTACAAGCATGAGGATCGATTGCAGTAAATCGAGCGGTTCAAAACCGGAGATAATTATCGGTTTTTGGTATTTTTTTGCGATGCTTTCATAAGGACGGGCGCCGATTACAGATGAAACATGACCAGGTCCGATAAACCCATCAATGCGCATATCCGGAGAATCCAATATTGCCTGCATTGCCGGTATAATTAGGACGTGATTGGAAAATACAGAGAAATTGGGCACATCCAATTCACGTGCGCGCATGAGCGTCAATGCTGTTGATGGGGCGGTAGTTTCAAAGCCAATCGCGAACAGCACAACTTGCCGGTCTGGATTCTTCATCGCTATGTTTAAAGCATCTAAAGGGGAGTACACCATACGTATATCAGCCCCTTTAGCTTTTAGTTCGAGAGGCGTTCCATGTTTCCCGGGAACGCGCATTACATCACCGAATGCGGTAAAAATGACGTTCTGCTGCTTGGCAATCGAAAGTCCATTGTCCATACGTCCCATTGGAAGAATACAGACAGGGCATCCCGGTCCATGGACAAGCTCAATGTTTTCAGGCAGCAGATTCTGCAATCCAAATCGAAAAATCGAAAAGGTATGTCCTCCGCAAACCTCCATAAAACGATAGTGATAATCTGGATCGACGAGACGGTGGATTTCTTCCGATATTTTGCGGATTAATTCCGGATTGCGAAACTCGTCAACATATTTCATCGTCGTCATTAAACTGCACCTCCTAAAATTAGATCAACAACGACTGCCTGCATGCATATCGTCTTTTTCGGAACGGGTTTTGATTGACCAATCATATGCCTTTTGTTGCCTTAAGTCTCCAGCGCTGTGTATTAACATGTTTAAACTTTTTCGTTATCAAATTGGTAACCTTGTACTTCCTCGATCGCTTCATCCGATTCATTTAACATGCTTAGCAAATTCAATTGTTCATTTGCTTGTTCTTCACTGATTTTGCTCATCGCAAATCCCACATGAATAAGCACCCAATCTCCAAGAAGGAGATGTTCATTTTTTAATAAGTCAATGTTAATTTTGCGGCGCACACCGCAAACATTCACCACAGCATAATGGCGGTCACCATCTAACATTTCTACAATTTGGCCTGGAATAGCTAAACACATAGATGAATCGCTCCCCCCGATTTGCAATAAATATGAAAATTTAGATATTTTATTGTCCGTAAAGAAAACTAGAAGTTCATTCGAACACTAAAACACTGAAACTTTTGTTAGAGATTCTTTAGAACAATCATGTAAATTCAAGGCGCCAAATGATGACGCGGTTATTTCCTGAATCAGCAATTGCCAGACGATTTTGATGACACCAAATCCCGTACGGCCAGCAAAGTGAATCCCTTGTTACGGCTTTCCAGCGATTTTCTCCCATTCCTTCGAAATCTGCTTGGCCAATAACATACGAAGCAGGATGATACGCTCCTTTTCGCGGCGACTCAGTAAAAAGAAGGATGCGGTTGTTTGCCGTGTCAGCCACCGCTAGCAAATTGTTGTATTGTGCGATTCCGTAAGGAAACCGGAAGCGCCGGGGTCCTTGCGGTACATGTGGAAGTTCAAATGACTGAGTAAAATCTTGTTGACCGAGAACTAACTCAGCTGGGCGGTCCGTCTCTGGAGGCGGCGTATAGCCAAGAATGCGGTGATTGCCCGCATCGGCAACGTATAACGTATTTCCGTCGCCGGCAAGAGCGTGCGGCCAGCGATACGTATCCGTTCCTACGCCTTTTCCCCTATTCTCACTGTTTACATAACCATTCGGTTGACCAAGAATGACATCAGGAACACGCCCATCTTCCGGTAAACCTTTCCATCCCAAAACTCGGCGATTCCCCGTATCCGCTACGTAAAACCATTCATCAATGTATGCAAAATTATATGGCCAATAAAATCCAGTCGGACTAACTTTTCCTCCTCGATTAGGGGATGTCCCTGACAGATCCTCTTGTCCCAAGACATAATCGGGAGGCTGGTTATTTATTTTTGGCAATGTTTCCCAAATGAGCAGACGATGGTGCCAAGCATCTGCGACAAATAGCTTTCCTTCAATGACCGCAACGCCAGTTGGGAGATGAAACAGCTTTGGTCCTTCTGTTTCAAAATCAGGCTGACCTAAAACGATGTCAGCTGGCGCATGATCATTTTCCGGCCAGCTGTACCAAATGAGTACGCGATGGTTGCCGCTGTCGGCCGCCACTACAATATCATCGTCTACATACACTCCCCTTGGTGCATAAAGATGAATCCTGTTTGGATGGGCAGGGGGCAGCACAAGACCGCCTGGGGCCGGTCCCCCTAACCACCGTTCGGGATATGCGGTTAACTTAATCGTATCCATATTTTTTCATCCTCTACCCGAACTGGAAATGGTTCTAGCTGCACGTGAGGTGCCGTCATGCATTCCCCGGTGGATAAATCAAAACGGAAGCCGTGCCATGGACAAGTAATAATAGAGTTGTCCACCAGTCCTCCGTCAAGAGACATCCCCATATGAGGGCATTGATTGCGAAATACCATTACTTTTCCTTCTAAGCGAACCAGCAAAACATCGAGCTCCTCATGCGAAAAGCGAACAGGACTCCCTTCTTCCAGTTCCGAAGCGGATGGACCTTGCACCCATCCGTTTTGTTCTAAATTTCCAGTATCATTCATAGCGTGAAATGGCATGTAGCCGGAGGTCACTTCCTCTTCGACCATGACAACATGTTCAATTTCTGGAACGCGGGCTTTAATTGCTTCCTCAATCCCATTTTTCAACGTCATAGCGGATAGCGAGCAACCGGAACAAGCTCCTTGAAGGCGGACATAAACTGTATTTCCTTCCACTTTAACTAGCTCCACGCCACCTCCGTGGGAACGCATATAAGGACGCACTTCTTCTAACGCGGCGGCGGTACGGGTAAATAAATCTTGTTTAATGATTCCGTGCATCAAAAACATCGCATAAATAGAAGGGTCTTCTGCAGCTTTCAACAGCAATTCTTTTCCCGCCTCCGTTTCACGAAACGTGCGAACGAGTTTTCTAAGAGCATGTTCGTGAAAGGCTTCAATGGCTTTTTTCAATTCCATTGCTTTCATCCGAGCGTCTTCTGGCAGACCCTTTATCGAGTCCAGCACGCGATCCACCCGTCCAGCCAAAGCTTGAAAATCCTCTTCCTGCTGAACTTTCATGATCACTCACCTCCAAAAGCCAATGTTTGCTCCAGAGCTTCTTCGGTTTTCCGATATAATAAAGCGGCAAATGTTTGTTTGGCCATCTCCTGCAGCATTTCTTCAACCGTATTACGGTCAACAATGTTAATAAAATCATTGACGCGATGATTGGCTAAAGCCTGCAAAATGAGGCAAGAGCCCGCTGGATTATCAAGAAGGGCATCGCGAAAGAAAGCGTCCACAAATTCGTTCAGCCAAATTCCCTCACTTTGAGGATTTGCGCGAAGCCGTTCCAGAGCTTTTTGAGCTCCTTCATTGCGCTGGATGATACGTTCACAAAAGCGGTCAACCGCCATACCCAACAAAAGATTAAAATATTGCTGTTCGTGGGGATTCATGCAATCCTTCCTCTCTTTCGCACATTTTACTGTTCCATTTTTTCATTGACTGCTGCTTGCTTCCGCTTAAGGGCAATTTCCGCTAATACGTCTTCGATGGCACTCGCTGCCTCATGCTCTCCATATTTACGAAACAATTGACTGGCCTCTTCCAACCGAGGTACCGCTCGGGAAAACGCACCTAGATGTGCCAACGCATTCCCTTGATTAGCTAAAACGCGGGCATATGCTATTGGATCGTCTTTAGAGCGGCGTACTTCGAGCACATCTTCATAAAGAGCTACTGCTTCCCAAAGATTATCTTCAAGATGAGAGGATTTTACATGTTGCAGCGCATTGGCTAGATTGACCGTGGCGCTTGCCCAAAGCTCAGGGTGTTTATCTTTTTTAAAAATGCGTAAAGACTCTCTTAATGACTGGATCGCTGTCGCTGTGCGCAAATAGGCGCTGCGGTCTAAAGACGGAATGGCTAAATACGCTAAAGCAAGATTCATATGAACGGTAGCATACTCTTCTGGATAAGTGTCTTTCCGATATACTTTTAGTGCTTCATGATAACATCTGACTGCTTCTAGAAGAGAACCTTTCCGTCCATCGGCGCCAGTTTGATGTACTGTGCCTAATTGAAACCACAGTTCAGCCCTTGCTTCCTGAAAGGAAGACGTTTCTAAAAGAGAGAGGGCTTTCCGGTATCCTTCTACTGTCTCCTTCCCGCGATCACCAAGCATTTGTTTTGTCGCCGCATATTCCGCGTAAAGGCGAGCGGAAAAAACAGGTGACACGTTTTCTACTGTAGCGGCGGCTTCGGAAAGAAGCGAAAGCCCAGTCGGCCAATCCTTTTGTTGAAACGCGTCGTACGCTTGAGTCGCCAATAAAAACGCCCGTATTTCTCCTGACGCATCGCCAAGCGGTGGGGGAGTTTCAAACAGTTTCAGGCGCCACGCCGCTGCATCCAAAAGCAAGGAGAAATCGTCTGGGAGCACTTCTTTGGCTAAAGTGTATGTATATGTTTGTGGATCTAAAATAAATCGGTTATAAGCAGCTTCCGGTCCTTCCGGCAATAATGTTAGCACCTCGTCTTCGCTTTTTCCCTCAATCGCCGCAGCAAAAAAACGCCAGTTCTCCGGCCAACGATCAGGAAAATGTCCGCGGAGAAGAAGGGATATGAATTGATCTGCATTTGGAACAGGTGGTAGAAGAAAAAAACCTGCCGCTCCAGGAAAAACACCGATTGGCTGTGGCTGCAGCACTGTTATTCCCCCTTTTAAAAACTGTAATTGGAAAAACAACGAAACCTCTAAATAACTAAGATCGGCATGTTCTAACGTACTAACGATTATTGTGCAATTACTCACTCTCGTTTCATTTAGTATGGATATCATCTTATCGTCCTGTCGGCCAGGTCCAAAACTGTTTCTTCATCATGACCATTCAAGTCAAGGGATGAAGCGGCTTATATACTTTTACTTCTCCGACATCGCACAGGAACAAAAAAGTGGCATGCGAAGCGCTCCATATCGTTCATCCCATACAGCGTCACGAATTCCCGGCTGCACACCTTCAGGCAAAATTTCTTGGACAAACATGCTTCGATCTCCACGAGAATTGCGCAGTTTTAACAGCAATCCGCCCGCTCCCAAATGACTTACCGGCATCACCCACAGTTCTTCGTCACGTATTAAAACGATGGCTGTTCCTGTAGGAAACCGCACCGTTTCTTCGGCGGGAATATGAAGATAGCCAGTTGGTGTCAGTTCAAGCTTCACTTTTTTTCCCTCCTAAGCGCTGAAGCAGCTCATCCGCTAAACGATCTAAGGCATTGTCCACCGTTCGAGACAATCCAAATCCGTACGATATGTTTTCGGCTTCGATCAGGAAAACGGTCACTTTCTTCGGGAAGCGGCTTTTTAAAAGCCATCGGCCTAAGGCAATCGCATGATCCCAGCGGAAATCGTGAAGATTAACATCTTTTAGCGGAGGAGTTTCCACCTCTTCACCTGGAATTTCAAAAATCGTGCCCGGTTCATCTCCTGATTTACAGGCATCTACTAGAATCAGCTCCTCTGCATCCCCGATTTGAAAAGCTACATCCATGCCAGCAGTTCCGCCATCAGCCAAACGGACTCCCGGTGGGACCCCATGTTCCCACAATTTGCGGATCAACATGGGTCCCGCCCCATCATCACTTCGCAGCAAATTGCCACATCCAATAATCATAACGTTCATACAAAATTCCTCCTTCTGCAGGCGTACCGTTCCCATTACCATTCTTTGTCTGTTTTACTCGACTATTAGTTTTACAGTTGTATATGAAACGTCTGCTGATATGCTTGCACTGCAGAAAAACACGTCACTTAAAGTTGCATATTAGAGATATCAGCATATATTTATCACTTTATATTTGGCTAACTCTTTATGCGACTTGGCATCATAAGCATGAACGGTGCAAACAAGGCATGAATCATAGCTTTGGGCAATATGAGCCAATTCGACCGGATCTTCAGGATTCTTAATAGGTACGCCGATCATCGCTGTTTCGATAGGTCCGCGCTGACCGTGACGATCACGCGGTCCAATGTTCCATGCTGTCGGAGTGACGACTTGATAATTTTCAATTTTTCCATCTTTAATTTGAATCCAGTCAGCCAAAGCGCCGCGGGCTGCTTCTGTAGCTCCGAATCCGCGTCCTTCAGGCAATTCTTTCGGCTTGATGTAAAATTTTTCGTTTAAATCGATTTGCTTCAACCACTTCTTCATGCGCAAATAATATTTCGCGGCTTCGTGAAGGCGAGCCAACACACGCACCATCGAACTTGGCCCGATTTCTTTAATCAAGTTCAAAAAGAGAGGATCATAATCTTGCCACTCCTCAGCACCAGAGCGGCCAGCAATTACTTGGCGGGCCAACGGACCTACCTCCAGAGGAGTTTCTCCGATGCCTGGAATATCATACCGCGGTGCTTTAGCAAACGTATATTTTCCTTCTTTTTGCCCTTCGATCGGATCCACCGGATCGGTTACTCCTTCAAACGGGTGGTAAGAACCGCTGCCGCGATAGAAAGAATGGGTATGATCCTCGCGTATCCGTGCTTGATCAAAATCATGGAAATTTTCCCCATCAAATATTCCCGAACGGGAAACCAGCGCTGCGTTGCGTCCTTCAATCGTCGGATAGCGGTATTGCTGCGGGTTAAAAAAGCTTCCAGTGGCTAAATAGCGGCCCGGCCCCGCTCCGTATTTGTCCAATCCGATTTCCATGCTATAGCGAATGAATAAGCCAAGATCAGAATTGCGATGTTCCGGCTTCTCATCCAGCCATGCAAGAACATCGTCCCAAGTCTTGTTTTCCAGCCAGCGTTCAGCGGAACAACCAAGAAGAACTTTCTCCAGCCAGTTTTCCCGATAATATTCCAAAATCGAGATAGAGCGAGTAATATCGGACAATGTCGGCGAGCTGACAACGCCTCCCGGAACCATGAAGCTGGAATGCGGCCATTGTCCGCCAAAGATTGCGTAAATTTCCACCGGCTTAGCTGAAACAGTGACGCCAATCTCATAATGCTCTCCCTCAAAAGGAGCCCAACGGCGAACCACTTCATCGTACAGCTTAGAAGAAGCGTAATGTCGATGAGTTAAACCAATTGCGAACAAAGCATAAAACCAACGCGGAATGCTTTGAATCGTTTCCGCCGCTTGAGCAATATTGCGGATGAGCGTAGCATTCGGCGGTACTTCCGTCCCCCAAGCCGTATCGAGCGCATAAACTGCTTTCGTTAGATGGCTGCCGCCGCAAATGCCGCAGATCCGAGGAGTAACAATCAAACCGGCCTGCGGATCTTTTCCTTTTAAAATCATCTCGAAACCGCGGAACATCGTTGCTTCCGTCCAAGCATCTACAACAACGCCATCATCAATGGCTACTTTTACATCCAAATCTCCTTCTACACGACCGAGGGAATGTACTTTAATTTCCAGTTTGTTTGTTTTTACAATAGCCTCTTGCTTTTTCATGTTCTTTAGGCACCTCGTTTCTAAAATGGTTTCCATTAAAAGATATCTGAATCACAGTAAATGGAAATCGTCGATTTCAAACATACAAAATAACTTTCTTCATGCCTTTGTGTAGACGAGACGGTCACTTTTTCCGTTAAGCAACATCAACAAACGGCTTATTCGTGCTTCACCTATGTTCGGTTCCCACTAGATGCTGATGACAAAAGTCGTGATTTTCATTAATGATCATGATCATGGAACAAGCTTCACGTCTTTGTGTAGATAGTCACTTTTTCCGTTAAGTAAGATCACAAACGGCTTATTGGTGCTTCACTCATATCCGGTTCCACTTCATCTTGATGACAAAAGTTGCGAATTTAGTTAATGATCACGGAACAAGCTTCACGTCTTTGTGGAGATGTCACTTTTTCCGTTAAGTAAGATCACAAACGGTTTATTGGTGCTTCACTCATATCTGATTCCACTTCATCTTGATGACAAAAATCCGAATTTCGTTAATATCACGGAACAAACATATCTTCTTTCGCCCATTTCGGCGCCACAGCACGTGCCAATGCCGCATTCACAGAGTAGCTGAGCGGATCGGTGCCTTGTGGTACTTCTTTTGGAATTGAGCCGAGAACTTTTTGCGTTTTAAAAACTGTTCCAGGTGCTAGGTCAAAGAACGGGAACTGAGGCTCCGTACAGCCAATACAAGGCATTCCTGCCCGAGTTTTGGAAGATTGACGGTTCCAAAGAATGCGGTTGCATGGCGAATGAGTCATTGGACCTCGACAGCCTTGCTCATAAAAGAGACATCCTTTTCGCGTACCTTGTCCGAACTCTTCCACCGGCTCTTTCCACTCGAAATACTGCACACGCGTACAGCCCGTTTGGGTAAACGTTTTAAAGAACGTTTGCGGACGTTGAAGATCGTCTAAAACAACATCTTCCAAACGGCCAGTAGCAATGGCTACAAGAATTTGCGTCACCCAGTCGGGATGAGCCGGACAACCAGGAATGTTAATGACTGGGAGTCCACCTTTCGAACGGAACTGTGTACCAAGAAATCCCCCGCGTTCTTCTTTCATATATTGAAGACCAATCGATTCAGACGGATTCGGTTTTGTCGCCGGAATTCCACCCCAGCACGCACAATCACCGATTGCGACAACGTATTGCGCTTTATGGGCGAAATCCCAAATCCAGTTTTTTTTCGGACGGTCCATAAGCATATCATAGTGCCCTGTACCGTCAGGTCCCTGAATAATTGTCCCTTCTACCACCAAGATATCCAGCGGGATTTCGTCATTGAGAATTTGCTCATAAAGGCGGCGAACTTGCTCACCGAACTCCATCGACAAAGAATGGTGATACAAAATGTTAATGCCAAAATCGGTTACTAAATCAATGACCGTTGGCTCTTCCGCATTTAAAAATGATTGAGTGTTTCCATTGCACGCACCGCCGTGCATCCAAAGGAGATTCACCATTTTCTCCACCTCCAAAAAGTTTTGGGCAAGATTTTTCAATTTCAATACCTTGAGTGATTTAAGTCAGAAGGTTCTGATATTTTAAAATACATCTTCGTATAGACGCTCTCCTGTTTAGATGTCTCACTGGTGTTTGGCGACTTGTCGGCTTGATTCAAATCGTTTTCTATTTCAACCAAACAACTCAAAATCATAGTCTTTCGCAGCGTTCTATTCATCTAAAATTTTGCTTATAGAGAGCCGGACGAATGAATAAATGCTGATTTATCCGCTTCCAGTTGTGAAATCCATTCGTCAATTCCTTCTCCTGTGCGAGCAGAAACTTCGTGAATGCGAATGCCTGGGCGCACCTCATTCAATGCTTCATAAAATCGTTTTCGCTGAAAATCTACCGCTTCCGCTAAATCAATTTTTGTGATAATCGCCGTATCAGCACTGTTGACAATAGTCGGATATTTTACCGGTTTATCCTCGCCCTCTGTCACGGAAAAAAGAACTACACGCTGGTTTTCTCCCAAGTCATAACTTGCGGGACAGACGAGATTTCCAACATTTTCGATAAAAAGAAAATCAAATGTTTCCAACTCCCAATCTTGCAACGTTCGCTCAATCATTTCCGCTTCCAGATGGCAAACTGTGCCAGTAGTAATTTGGCGTACTTTTGCTCCACTTTGCCGCAAGCGGTCCGCGTCGTTTTCAGTTGCTAAATCGCCAACTAAAGCGGCTGTTCGATAGCGTTTGCCAAGGCGGGTAAGCACTTCTGTAAGCAGCGTCGTTTTTCCCGCTCCAGGACTGGAAACGAGATTGACGACATAAACGCCCACGTTTTGAAACCGCTTTCTTAATTCTCTAGCAAGGAGATCATTTTTCTTCAAAACATTCTGGCGAATTTCAACAATTCGAGGATTCAAGGTCAAATCATGCATTTTCTTCTCCACCTTCCAAAGCGTACAATTCCATCTCTCGTCCCGCAAGGACTTGGCCAGTTTTTGTGCCGCACGTAGGACAGCGCATAGGAAGCGGTTCAGGCAAAATCCGTTCTTCTTGGCAGTTGGGACAGAAAATGGTCACGGGGACATCTTCAATAATGAGTTTAGCCCCTTCCAAAGAAGTTCCCTGAACAACCACATCAAAAGAAAATTCTAAGGCTTCTTTTACGACACCTGATAATACTCCAAGCTTTAAAAACAGCGCTTTAACTTTCTTTATTCCCGAATTTTCCGCCGCTTCTGCCGCCAATTCAACTAAGCTTTGGGCAATAGACAACTCATGCATCGCTGATCTCCTTCGATAAGTTTCGTGCAAAATTAAGGACGAAATTAAGTGCAGGCTGTACTTCCGGATCGCTTAATGTCCGCATCAGACCAATAATTCCCACACGTTTCGTTCCCGTTTCCGCTGCTTCTTTAGAGGCTTGATACAATGAACGCGACACCTTTCCAATTACTTGCACCGAGCGCACGTCTAAAACATCGGACTTGATCAGCTCTTGAACTTGCGGAGAATCGAGGAATTCTTGCATTTTATGCAACGCGGTTAAAGCATTCTCAAAACGCGTAACATATTCTGGTCTAGATATGCTTTGTCGCAAAAGAACGACAAGTTCATTGATCGAATCAGCAAATTCCGGTCCGCGGCGAAGAAAATTTTCCAGCATATCCAGCAGGAACGTTACATTCTCCAGCTTATCAAGCAAGTGGATTAGCTGCTCCATCGTTCGCGGATCTGAAAGCTTTTCAACCAACAAGTGATCAATGGACGTCTCCATAACCGCTCCTTTCCCGGCCTCCCCCATTTCGATTCCTCCTTCTTGGTTTTTACAGAAAAAAGTGCGTCATTTTGGAAACATTGTTGTCTTTTTTTGCTAGCTGTTAAAATAATAATACAACAATTCAGAATATTTTAACACCATATTTTATAAAAACTATTTCAAGTTTTTGCTTCTTTGCTAATAGAATCATTCGTTGACCATACTGGATATGAAAATATGCAAAGAGGTGAACGAAATAAAAAACTATCAAGTAAAGTTGTTTCAAGAATAGTGATAAGTTGTGGAATAAAATGATGAAAACTGATCAATACCTTTACCGATAAGGGTTAAATAGAATGGGTTTAGTAAAGAGCTTGAAAATTTTAGTATTTTTTGATTCATATTTTCCAAAACTGATCCGGCTCTACACAAGAAACAGAAAGGAATTTTATGGAACATGGATGGAAGGAACGTATTTCAACTCGATTGAAACGTTCTTAATGCTTTCCAGGAGGGTTTTACACATTGCGTTTGCAAGCTTCTTGAAGTGTTTGACATAAGTCAGCCGTCGATTAGCAAGCATCTTCGCAAATTAGATTAATATAATGCAGCAAAACTTTATTTATCAGCATCTAAAGCAAATTAGCAGTTGGATCCTCTATAGACTATAAAATGGGCTTGGACAGTTCCAGTTACTTAAACTATACTGAATGTAACCAATAGAAAGTGTAGCAAAAAATATTTTTCAAAGCGCAGTTTTTGAACTGCCGTGTGAAAAAATAGCAGGTCAATTTCAAAGCGGGGTAGAATGCAGATGGCAGAAGAAATGGAGATCATTGATAAAATCATATCAGATATTCATTCTGGCAGGTATGGGGCCAATGATAAATTACCATCCGAAAATGAGCTTGCTGACTATTTTAACGTTCCGCGAATGACAATCCGCAAAGTATACGAAAGGCTTCAGGAGATGGGATATATTTATTCAAGACAAGGAAAGGGCAGCTATGTAAAAGATCGGCAAATGCAGATTCCGCTTGTTCTTTCCGGGGATGAAAGCTTCAGCAGGAAAATGATTAGACTTGGGCACCATTTCCGATCGAAAAACATTTTTTGCGAAGAAATCGGCTATAATAAAGCAATCTTTCATTCTCTCGGTGCTGAGGAAACGGATCGAGTATTTAAAATAGGCAGGCTGCGCATTGTCAATAATCGACCAATTGCCTTGCATATTTCCTACGTGGCGAAATCCGTATTTGATGATATTGATTTGTATGGCAAGGAAATCACGTCCATGTTTGATTATTATCAAAAGAAAGGCTTCACTGAATTTGAATCGAAGTCAAGCGTGTTAAAGGTTTTATTTCCGACTAAATTCCTATGGGAAATTCTTGAATGCACCAGTTTAATTCCGCTTTTAGTGTTGGAGACAGGATGTATCGATAAAAAAACCGGAACGGTGCTTGAACATACAGAAATTTTTTATCGGAGTGATTGCTTTAACTTTGTTATATAAAAAACTTTTGCTTTCGGGTATGTCCGATAAGTCCCTAAAATCCAACAAGTAGAGGAAAACATGCGTTTTTCTCTGCTTGTTTTTATATGCTTTCGATTTTGGATTGAAAGCAGCAGAGAGATTCATTCAAGGAATCTCTCTTTTTTTGTGTGCTCATTAACATTTTCTTAAAAATGCGTTTGCAAAAAATTAATAGAATTTACTTTTTTTTAAATTTTTTCCACTTGGCAACAAGATATGCTTAAATCAACGGAAGCAAAAAATCATGATGGAGGGGCGGAAATGGAAAGAAGGCGAAGAACAGAAATTTTAATCAACGGAAATAAGAACGTTGCCGCCACATTAGCACAACAAATTTTAGCTAAGTATGAGGTAAAAACGATTGAAAAGCCGGACAACGGTTTAGTAATGGTAAAGGTTCGGGAAACGGCAAAGAACAGTTTGTTCTACTTAGGAGAAGTTTTTGTAACAGAATGTAAAGTGGAAATTAACGGGTATATCGGCATCGGCATATTAAAAGGACATGAGCCGGAATTAGCATACCATTTGGCTGTGGTCGATGCAGCTTACAATGCACAATTGCCAGAAACGGAACGATGGAATGAAGTTTTGTTGAAGGAGGAAGCAGCAATTCATGAGCAAAGAAAGAACTCCTTCATGAAAATTTTGAAGACAAAAGTAAATTTTGAAACGATGGATGTTTAAAAGGAGCAGAGGTTGAATGAAATTAGATTTTATTCACGATATTCAACGTGCATATCGAAAAGTTGTTGATTCCATGTCTAGGCCTGGATTGATAACAAATTTAAAAGATGAAGCGGCCAAAGTAGATCTTGAGGCTGGCTGTTTTCCCTTGACACTTGTTCTGGCTGCAATGCTTCTAGATACTGAAGTGACCTTTAAGGTAGTTTCCGAGAAGGAAGAAGAGACAACTCGCTGGATAAACCAACTAACCTATGCAAAAGCTGATGCGGCAGAACGCGCTGATTTCGTTTTTGTACTTTATGACAAAGCTGAAGATGAACTTGGGCAAATATTACAGCGAGTAAAAACCGGCAGTCTCATCGATCCCCATGATTCAGCAACCATTATTGTTGAGGCAGATGCTGTTACGGATGGGTGCGATTTCAAATTAACAGGTCCGGGCATTGAAGAAGCAAATTATGTAAATGTTTCAGTAAATGGGAATTGGATGGAAGTTCGACAGCAACAAAACGCTGAATTTCCAATGGGGGTTGATTTAATTTTTGTGGACAAAAATCATAATCTCTTATGTCTGCCAAGGACGACGCAAATTTTATCAGAAGGGAGGAAGCTTTGATGGGATATGTGGCAGTGAAAGGCGGAACAATTGCCATTGAGGAGTCGATTAAACGGCTGAAATATGAGCGGTTAAAAAAAGGAGTTGTTCTTGACATTGGCAGAATTGAAGCTGGCCTGCGGGGATTGATTGATCAGGTGATGTCAGAGAGCAGTCTATATGACGAAACCCTTGCGGCGCTAGCGATCAAACATGCTGAAGGCAATCTTGAAGAAGCGGTTTTTCTGCTTCGTGCATATCGATCCACTTTACCGCGCAAGCATTATTCGCAAATAGTTAATACAAAGGATATGAGTATCGAAAGAAGAATTTCAGCTAGTTTTAAAGATATACCAGGCGGCCAAATTTTAGGAGCTACAACTGACTACACTCATCGTTTGCTCGACTTTGACCTCATGGAGGAAACAGATGAAGATGCAGTAAATTGGCTTTCAGCCTATGAGAAGGAAACGCTCGATGAAGTGGATGAAAAACATTTTGGCAAACTGCCAAAAGTAAGTGATTACTTAAGAAAAGAAGGTTTGTTCTCGGAGTGTGTAATGGATAATACAGAGCCTGATGATGTAACGAGAAAAAGCTTGACGTTTCCTTCCACCCGCAGTCAGCGTCTCCAAGTTTTAACGAGAGGCCAGACAGGGGCGGTGACTTCATTAGCTTATGCCGTCATTCGCGGATATGGAAGTCTTCATCCAACAGTAGGTGAACTGCGTGTCGGCTATTTGCCGGTTTACATCGATAGCCCTTTTCATTCATTTAATGGAGAAGACGATGCTTATTATATTGGGGAAATTAAAGCAACCGAAGTCGAAATGTTAATTCCGGAAACAGTTGAGGTCGGGGACGGGAAAAAGGAAATTAAGTTTGAAATCGGATATGGTCTTTGCTTTGGTCAAAACGAAACGAAAGCAATCGCAATGGGGATTTTAGACAATAGTTTGGAGAAAGGAAATAGGGACTATCCGACAGGAGACGAGGAATTTGTCCTTTATCATATTGATTCGGTTGAATCCACCGGGTTTATTTCACATTTGAAGCTGCCTCACTATGTCACTTTCCAATCGAAGCTTGATATTGTACGCAAATCAAAAAGCAAGCAAGAAATGTAAAAAGGAGAGGAATTCATGCAAATCCATTATAATTTTGCTTTTTTCGATGAAGGTTCCAAACGGGAAATTCGAAGAGCCACATTAAAAGCAATTGCCATTCCGGGCTATCAAGTTCCATTTGCATCAAGAGAAATGCCGATTGCACGCGGCTGGGGAACAGGTGGACTGCAATTAACCCTTTCTCTCATTGGCAAAGATGATGTTTTAAAAGTAATCGACCAAGGCTCTGATGAATCCGTTAATGCGGTAAACATTAAAAAATTGGTGATGAAAACGGCGGGCATTAAAACGACGGAGGAGACGCAAGAAGCAACGATCATTCAATCAAGACATCGAATTCCAGAAATTCCTCTTACAGAAGGCCAGATACTTGTATTACAAGTACCACTGCCTGAACCGCTGCGCGATTATGAACCGAGCGAATATAATACGAAAAGGCTTCATGCGGAGAAAGAATACAGCGGCGCATGGCTGATGCTTTTTGAACAAATCATGAAATACGGGCATATGGCTTCGGATTTTGATCATCCTGTGATGGTGGAAAATCGGTATGTCATGGCGCCGAGTCCTATACCAAGGTTTGATAATCCGAAAATGCACTATTCAAAGGCATTAATTTTGCTTGGAGCCGGTCGTGAAAAGAAGATATACGCTGTACCACCATACACGAAAGTCGTTTCACTTGCGTTTGACGATTATCCGTTTGAAGTGGAGAGCTTTGAAGATAAACATTGCAGACTGTGCGGCGCTACGGGAGTATATTTGGATGAATTGTTTAATGAGGAAACAGGTGAAACCTATTACCAATGCAATGATACAAGCTATTGTTTATCAAGATTAAATGAGCAATCAGAATCAAGAGGTGTTCAACATGGATGATTTAAGCAATCCAGTATTATCGGTCAAAAAGTTAAACAAACAATTCGGACCTGGATGCAGCCAATGCGGAAAGGCGGATTCCGCCGTTTTGGTGAAAAACTTTTGCCCTGTCTGCGGTACGGTATATGCTTGCCGTGATATTTCGTTTGATCTCTATCCCGGTGAAGTATTAGGCATTGTAGGTGAAAGCGGCAGCGGTAAATCAACATTAATGAGACAGCTATATTTTGATCAAGAGGCCACAAGCGGTGAAGTGTATATCCGATTTTATCATGATGGAAAAAAAAACGTATTAAACGAGTCCTCCCAACAAAAACGGTACATTCGCAACCATCTGATGGGGAAAGTTTACCAAAATCCGCTTCTCGGCTTGCGCATGAACTTTTCCTCCATCGGCAATATTGCTGAAAAATTAATTGCGGCAGGGAACAGGAATGTTGGACAGATGGTGTTAAGAGGACAAGTGCTGCTTGAGGAGGTAAACATTCCGCTATTTAGGATGAAGGAGGAGCCCCAAAAATTTTCGGGGGGCATGCAGCAAAGAGTTCAAATCGCCAAAGCATTGTCGAATAATCCGCCGATTCTCCTTCTCGATGAAGTAACGACCGGTCTTGATTTGTCCGTTCAAGCAAATGTTTTAGATTTGATACGGAATTTACAGAGGGAACTGAAGATAAGCATGATCGTTGTTTCCCATGATTTAGGCGTTATCAGAATGCTTGCAGACAGAACGTTCGTCATGCTGGAAGGAAAAATTATCGAGCAAGGGTTGACCGATCAAATTTTGGAAGATCCACAGCATCCTTATACACAGCAGCTCGTCCATTCATTATTATGATCAATTTTTTGGACTTGTGAGAATGGAGGAAAAAACGTGTATCTCATAACAAACGGAAGAATTATAACGGAAGAAACCATTCTCGATGGTTACGATCTTCTTATTGAAGGAGATAAAATTAGCAAAATTGATGGCAAAGGGAAAATCGCTTGGAAGGAAGGAGTGGAAGTAATCGATGCGGCGGGCGGATATGTCGCTCCTGGGTTTATCGATCTTCATTCTGACTATATTGAACATATGGCAGCACCAAGACCGACAGCGTTAATGAATTTTCATTTAAGTCTTCGCGAAGCGGAAAAAGAATTAATCACCCATGGGATTACAACAATGTTTCATTCACTTTCTATTTATAAAAGCTCGGAATTTTCACATAAACCGATCCGTGAGCCGGAAAATGTCCGGAAATTTATTGAAATGATCCACCAAACTCATCATACAAAGCATTTAATACGACATCGGTTCCATGCACGGTTTGAAATTGACAGCATCGAAGAAGTTGAAAACTTAAAATCGTACATTGCTGAGAGCAAGGTGCACTTAATTTCGTTTATGGATCATACCCCTGGTCAAGGACAATATAGAGATTTAGAAATTTACAGAAAAACGATAAAAGGCTACCAAGAGCTCAGTGATGAAGAGATTGATAGAGTCATTACAAAACATCAGCATAAGGAAAAATTAACACTTGAGGGAATAAAGGAAATTGCAACGCTGGCACAACAAAAAGGTATTGCTATCGCTTCTCATGACGATGACACGTTGGAAAAACTTGAGCTTGTCCAAAGCTTTGGGGCTTCGATCAGTGAATTTCCAATCACCTTGGAAATTGCTAAAAATGCGAAAAAGAAAGGAATGCTGACGGTGGCCGGGGCTCCGAACGTTCTTTTGGGAGGGTCCCACAGCGGAAATTTATCTGCACAAGAAGCCATTCAACACGGGTGTATCGATATTTTATGTAGTGACTATTATCCTCCATCGCTGCTTCATGCTGTTTTTAAAATGAGCGAAAAAAGCGATATCGACCTAGTCGAAATGTTTAAGCTTGTGACGATTAACCCGGCCAAAGCTGTCAAACTGGATGATCAAATTGGATCAATTAAGGAAGGAAAAAAAGCGGATATAGTCATCATCGAAAAAATAGACTTAGATTTTCCGGTTATCACGTCTTGTTTTGTGGACGGCCGTTTAATCTTGAAAACAAATTATAGAATTTAAAGATGATGGAAAGGGAGTTTCTATGATCGAGAAAAAGCTGTCAAAAAAACCTTATATCCATGAACATTGCCAGTTGTTTCATACAGAATTAGGTGAATACACAGAAATAGGGGCTCACAATTATTTAGAAAATGTAAAAATGGGGGATTTTTCTTATACAGGGCAGTTTTGCATCCTGCAAAATGTTGAAGTTGGAAAATTTTCCAATATTGCTGCGATGGTGCGAATCGGTCCAACCGCTCACCCGATGAATCGCCCTACTTTGCACCATATTACGTATCGGAGAAAAATGTATGGAGTTGATACTCATGACGATGAAGCGTTTTTATCATGGCGTAAAGCACAAATCACCTATATCGGCCATGACACATGGATTGGCCATGGGGCCATCATCATGCCTGGTGTAAAAATCGGCAATGGTGCAGTAGTCGGCAGCGGAGCTATTGTGACAAAGGATGTAGAGCCTTATACAATCGTTGCTGGAATACCAGCCAAACCGCTAAGGCGCCGATTTGATGAGCAAACGGTTAAACGATTGGAACGAATCAAGTGGTGGGACTGGTCGTATGAAACGTTGAAAGAACGAATCGACGACTTGTCTCAACATATTGAAACATTTCTAGATAAGTATGAGGGAAGAAGGGAATTCAGTGGAAAACATTTTAACGGTTGAGAGCCTGTCCAAAACATTTCGATTGCACAGTGTAAACAAGGAAATCCGCGCAATTAACAAGATTAGCTTTGTTGTAAAAGAAGGAGAATTTGTCGGTATTACCGGTAAAAGCGGCAGCGGCAAATCAACCATTTTAAAATGCATCTATCGCACATATTTGCCTGAAAGTGGAGACATCTGGTACAACTCAAAAAAGTTTGGCCTAATCAATTTGCGAGAAGCGACGGAAAGAGAAATGATTTATTTACGAAAGCATGAGATCGGATACGTATCGCAGTTTTTAAATGCTTTGCCGCGTATAACGGCCAGGGAAATAGTCAAACAAGCGATATTAGAAATGGGGCATAACGATAAGTATGCGGAGGAAGAAACAGAAAAAATATTGACGCATTTTGAACTGGATCCGCAGCTTTGGGATAGTTATGTTGCTACTTTTTCCGGAGGTGAAAAACTGCGGTTGAACATCGCTAGAGCAATGGTAAAGCGTCCGAGACTACTTTTATTGGATGAACCGACGGCAAGTTTAGATGATGAATCGAAGGAAAAAGTAAGAGTATTGATGGAACAGCTCGTTCGCGAAGGGACAACAATGCTGGGAATTTTTCATGATATGTTGTTCATGCAAAACTTATGTGATGTAGAATACCGAATGCTGGAGGGGGAAATCATCAAGTATTCTGAAAAAAATCCCTTTACAAAACATTAAAAATTCTTTAGTAATTCAATGATATGAATTAACAATGCCTTTACATTCATCCTTTATATTCAATTATAAATGGAAAAATAATCTATTTTGACAAGAAAAGGGGTAATGAATATGAAAAAAATGTTGAGATTTATGAGCATCGCTTTCATCTTGGTCATCTTTTTGTCAGGTTGTTCATCATCAGCAGGGAAAGAAAGCGATTCCGCTCAAAAAAACGGCGACGATACGCTTACAATTGCATGGTACCCGAATGAATCCGGCGAAGATTTGAAAGCGGCACGTGACGAAATCGCTAAGTTGATTGAAGAAGCAACTGGAAAGAAAGTCGAGCATAAGACGACAACTGATTACATTATTGCCATTGAGGCGATTGCAAACGGAAATGCTGATTTAGCGTTTATGGGTGCACAGGGATACATAGAGGCTCATGACAAAAATGAAAAAGTGCTTCCTCTCGTTGTTCCGAGCGGTGAATCCGGCACACTTGATGATGCCATGTACTACAGCTGGCTTGCCGTAAATAAAGGGGATGAAGACGAGTACAAAAGCGGCTCCGGGTTTTCCATTGATAATATAGCTGGAAAGAAATTTTCATTTGTGTCTAACAGCTCCACATCAGGCTTTAAAGTTCCATCGACCGAAATCGTTTCGTACTTTAGCCAAAAAGAAGAGTACAAAGACTTAACTGCTGAAGATTTATTAGAAGGCGGCGAGGGCAAGTTTTTCAGCGAAGTGCAATATGGAGGCTCTCATCAAGGGTCTGCGGTTAACTTACTGTCTGGAAAAGTAGATGTAGCAGCATTTTGCGACACATGTGTGAACAACTATATTGAATTAGTTGACGGTGAGCAAAATAAACCGGGAGCGGTATATAAAGTCAAAAATGATGCTGCTGAGCCGTTTCATACTGTGCCTGGAAAGGAATTTGTCTTAATTTCAGTCACACCGGTATTGAATGCTCCGTTTGTTGTCAATACGGAAACCGTATCTGAAGAAGATCGCAAAAAGCTTGTGGAAGCTTTTGTTTCTGATGAAGTAGCCAACAATACGAAGATTTTCGTGCCGGAGGATTCTGATTTTAGCGGTTTGTTTACGAAAAAAGCTAATGAGCGTTTCGTTGAAGTAGAGGATTCTTGGTTTGATCCGATCAGAGAATTGTCTAAATAAGGATTTGGTGAGGGATAAACGATGACAGCCATTTTAACATTAAATAACGTTTCAAAACGTTATGGAACCAATACAATGGCACTTCAAGACATTAACTTTTCTGTAAAAGAAGGGGAATTCGTTTCGATCATTGGTCCATCGGGGGCGGGGAAATCAACCCTCCTCCGGTGTATTAACCGCATGATCGAAGCGTCTAGCGGTGAAATCATATTTGATGGTGTCGACATTTTAAAGCTTGGCAAAAAAAGCTTAAGAAAAGTGAGAGCAACCATTGGAATGGTCTTTCAGCATTACAATCTTGTCACTAGATTAAGCGTTATTGAAAACGTGCTCCACGGAAGGCTCGGCTATAAGTCAACTTTGGCAGGAGCATTCGGTTTATACAGCGAGGAGGAGAAAAAGCAGGCGGTTCATATTCTCGGATTGTTGGGGCTGGAGGATCAAGTGTATAAACGGTGTGATCAGCTAAGCGGCGGACAAAAACAGCGCGTCGGAATTGCCAGAGCCTTAATTCAAAATCCGAGAATGCTATTGTGTGATGAGCCGATTGCCTCCTTAGATCCAAATTCAGCCAAAATCATTATGGATCATTTAAAAAATATTTCTTCTACACTCGGAATTACTTGTATTGTCAACCTGCACCAAGTCGATGTCGCTTTGAAGTACTCTGATCGAATTATCGGTATTAATAATGGAAAGAAAGTGTACGATGGTCCTCCGAAAGAAATAACGGAAGATATTGTTCGCAATATTTATGGGTCTGAAGTAAAGAATCTGATTCTTTAATGTAGGTGAAGATCATGCAAGCAGATATCTTTGTAAAAAGAAGAAGAAGCTTCTCCTTATTTTTTTTATTGTTGATTGTGTTAACGTATCTTTCTATGTTGATAACAGATTTTCAGCTTGTGAAAGGACTCGCCTCTGTCGCAAAGGCAGTAGAGTGGGGAGTGACAAATTTTTTTCCTGATGCAAAAGCGATGGAAAAGCTTCCGGATATTTTAAGTAAATTACAAGAAACAGTTTTAATATCAGTCGCTTCCACGACATCTGCAGCTATTTTTGCTACTTTTTTCGCAATATGTGGTTCGAAGACGACGAAAGTGAATGGATTATTAAGTGCAATAAGCAGAGGAATTGCAACTGTTTCTCGTAATATTCCGGTAGCTGCATGGGCATTGATTCTGCTCTTTTCTTTTGGACAAAGCTCCATTACCGGATTTTTTGCTTTGTTCTTCGCCTCCTTTGGTTTTTTAACGCGAGCATTTATAGAAACGATCGATGAAGTTAGCAATAGTTCCGTTGAAGCATTGCGTGCAACCGGCGCCCAATTTTTTCCGATCATCTTCCAGTCGGTCATTCCATCCAGCCTTCCCCAGATGATCAGTTGGGTATTATTTGAGATTGAAACGAATATTCGCAGCGCGACTTTAGTTGGAATTTTAACCGGAACAGGAATTGGTTTTTCTTTTGACTTGTATTATAAAAGCTCCAATTATAGTGCAGCGAGTTTGGTTGTCATGACTATCGTACTGACGGTATTTGTCATTGAATATCTTTCGAATTTGATAAGAAGGGTCATTTTATAACGATGAATGAAAATTTAAGGAAGAAAGGGTGATGATATGAATAATGAATGGTTGATGAAAACTGGAAGCACTCTGAAAGACAGCGGAAAATTAACGCATTCTTCGAAAATAAAAGTGAAACCGTTGACGAAGCAGGCAATTGCCATCCGGCTGACATTGACAGCATTATTCGTTATTACTGTTTATGGCTTTACCGTGTTTGATTATGGCGATACAAATTTCATGTCTGGATTAAAAGAAACGTTTGCGAATTTTAAAACAATGTTTTTCGAAGCAAGCTTTTCGCGATTAACTATAACAGAAGCAATCTATCAAGTGTTGATAACTTTGGGGCTTGCTTTTTTGACGACAGTGTTCGGAGCTGTTATTGCACTTTTTCTAGGGCTGTTGGCAGCGCAAAATTTATCAAATAAAGTTGTTTCCAATACCATTAAAGCATTTGTTGCATTTATTCGCGCCGTTCCTACTGTTTTGTGGGTGCTGATTTTTTCCGTCGCTGCTGGTCTAGGAAGTGTTGCAGCTGTTATTGGCATGACGTTTCACTCCATTGGCTATTTGATTAAAGCATATTCTGAATCGTTCGAAGAGTTGGATGAAGGTGTGATCGAAGCATTAAAGGGCTGCGGGGCCAATTGGTGGCAAATTGTGTTTCAGACGGTAATCCCCTCGTCAATGACGTATTTAATTTCTTGGACGTTTATGAGATTTGAGATTAACTTTTCCGTTGCCGTTGCGATGGGGGCTGCCGCAGGAGCAGGCGGGATCGGATTTGATTTGTTTATGGCGAGCGGATTTTATTTTGATTTAAGGGAAATCGGAATGATTACTTACTTCATTCTTGTTTTAGCGATCATTTTCGAATTTGTTTCGACAAGAATGAAGGTAAATTTGCGTGAAACTCATTAATTATTTTATAAAAACAGTGAAAGCAGGTGTTGACCGTAATGATTGATTTACATTGTCATTCAAATATATCAGATGGCTCAATGAGTCTATTTGAATTGATTTCTCTTGCGAAAGAAAAAGGAATCACCCATTTGGCAATTACGGACCATGATACGACAAAAGGATTAAAGGAAGCGAAATATATAGGAGAGCAGCTCGGAGTAACTATTATTCCAGGGATCGAGATTTCGGCTTATGACTATAAAAGACAACGGAGAGCCCATATTTTAGGCTTTTTTGTGGAACCGCATCACGAAGCGATTGAAAACCTGTGCAGCCCGCTGTTAAAGATGAGACACCTAGCATCATATGAAATGACGAAAAGAATTATGAAAGCAGGTTTTAACATTTCATGGGAAGAAGTAGAACAATTCGCCAAAGACGGCACAGGGGTATACAAACAGCATATTATGCATGCTTTAATAAACAAAGGATACGCTGACAAAATCTATGGCGATCTATATAATAAGCTTTTTTCAAAAGGCGGGGAAGGAAAGCCGCAAGGATTAGCGCACATACCTATACAGTATGTCGATGTTGAAGATGCGATTGTTGCCATCCGCGAGGCGGGCGGTTTGCCGGTACTTGCCCATCCAAAACAATTCAACAATTTTGATGCAATCCCCGAGTGGGTTGAGATTGGCTTAGAAGGCATCGAAGCAGTTCACCCTTTGCATGGACCTAAGGACGAAGAACTTGTCAAATATTATGCGGACCAATTCGAGCTGATCGAAACAGGAGGATCTGATTTTCACGGCTTTTATGGAAATTTTGAACTAGGCAGCAAAGATGCCGGAATGGTTCGATATGAAAAACTTCTCGAACGCTATCAAAAGCTATGTGAAAGCAAGAAAACATTATCGTAAACGATTGGAGAAGCCCCCACTTATTTTAGGGTAAGCTAAAATAAGTGGGGGATGAATCTCCTTTGGGACATGGCCTCTGTTCAACAGTTTGCGTAAACAGATAAATATACAAAGGCATACGGTTTTATCTTTTTTTATATGGATCTTTAAAAAAACGTGTCGAATATTGAGCACGGAACATATGAATAAAGGAAATGTCTTTGATATAGAAAATTTTGAACGGTATCCTTTTACTTATATTAATTTGTTATAAGGGGTTCCTATTCATTATATCTAAATTGTAAATTTTTAGCCCGATTCCTCTAAGATTGACTTTTAAAATCAAACAAATATCAATCTATAATGTCAATAAACAGATTTAAGAAAACGATAAAAAAATATACAAAATGGTCTTTAGGCATTTTTCAATTTTTCAAGTGGATGCGGAAAGCAAAAATTTAATATGGCAAGCTCTTAGTTTTTTTCAAAACGGATTTCTTTTTCAGAAAAATTGGGAGCTTTCCGCTCATTCTGTTTTATGTGTTTATGTGTCGGTATGCCATACAAATAGTCTAAACTGCTTTATCCCTTCCTCTATAAACGGTGATATATCGGAACGTCCGGCATAAAAAAATGTCCACACACTAAAGAATAAAAATTTTGAGCCAGTGACTGTTGAAAGTAAGGGTAGTGACTTAAACAATATGAAGTCTAGGAATTTGTGTAAAAAGAAGTGGACATAAATCGGTTCTATATCCGGAGGCATAAGTTTGCTGAACTGAGAGTCGGCTTTAACACAAACATTAGGACTTGACCAATTTTTTGCTTTTAAGAAAGGTGGGGGAAATATATTAAAGGAGTATTCCAGAATTACTGATTTATGGCAAATCTTAATTCAGTATATTATTCATTTGCAATATTTAGGGTTTTTCTCTTTCTCATTATGTTTAAAGGACAATTGCAAGATCTTGATTCAATTTTCAAGGCAATAACTGAAAAAGATTATACTATTTAATGGATTGTATAACTAAAACCTTGGACATCCGATGGGGATGATTGCTTTGGTAAATATGATGATTCTTTCAATCAAACTAAAAAGACCGTCAACGAATTGCCGACAGTCTTTTTAGTCATTTATATTGTTTCTCGCAACCATTCATACAGATTAGATAAGCCTGCCAAGAAGAGATTGTATAATGTTAAGAATAGTTTCAATAAGTTGCATAGTTTTTCACTCCTAACGATTTTTTATTTCTTGTTACAATTTTATTATATTAAAAATATGGATAAATTATACAAAAATATTCATTTTTTACAATTTCAACGTTTTTTAACTAAATTTCATATATATTTAAGTAGTGTAACAATATTTTCTCTTGTCCTTTATAAAAATAAGAATCAAAGACATTTTTTATCGAAATATCTACCATTCTCATTAGATGTTTTACTAGGACCAAAAATAAGAGATACATATTGGATCAGATTTAAAAAAACAATATGTAATAAGAATTAACTTCTTAAACGAAAACTTGAAAAAATCTGAAAAGAAGTCTTTTTTATTTTTGCCGTCAACACTATTTATTTAGCATAGTCATTATGAAGAAAGGTGCCCAAAATATTCTATTTGGACACCCCGTCAATTTTAAAATACAATTTGTTTATTATTGGATTTTAAAAAATAGTATAGGAACCAACAGATAGTTTTGCTCATCATCTTGTTTTGCCCGGTTCAGCCTAAAAAGTTGTCAGCGACTGTTTTTGTCAATAATAAATTGAGCCAGAGCGATCACTTCAAAAGTGAGCCACTTTTAGAATCAGAGTTCCCATAAATGGGAGAAGGTGGGTGTTTGGATGAGTTGCCCCTAGGGGCAACTCATCCAAACGCTTCGCGCACCTGGCTACCACTCCCCATTTTCCCTCTGTTTCATACTTTGACGGAATCGATAAGATTCTCCGTTTAGAAGAAGAATGTGCGAACGGTGAGTGAGCCGATCAAGCAACGCTGCTGTCATCTTTTCATCCCCAAAAATGTTCGTCCATTCTACAAATTCAAGATTTGTTGTAATGATGACACTTGCACGTTCATAGCGATTGGAAAAGAACTGAAATAATAGCTCTGCTCCTGTTTTGGAAAAGGGGATATATCCCAGTTCATCTACGATGATCACATCATATTTGAGCCACTTCTTCTCAAACGCACCAAGTTTGTGCTCTTCTTTAGCAATAAGCAACTCTTCCACTAACTCGGAAGCAGTAATGAATTTGGTTTTGTAGCCATTTTGGATCATGGCGATTCCAAGCCCAATGGCCAAATGGGTTTTCCCTGTGCCACTATTCCCTAGAAAAATAATATTCTCTTTTCTCTCTACAAACTCACCTTTTGCGAGTGTGAGAAATCGATTTCGATTTAAGCTCGGCATGAAAGTAAAATCATAGGTGTCTAAAGTTTTGTGGATGGGAAAGGCAGCTTGTTTGAGCCTTCGCTGTCTTTGATTTTCCTCTCTTGCCTGCACTTCTGCTTCTAATAGTGCCAATAAGTATTCTTCATACCGTAGATTTCTTTCTTCTGCCTCTCTTGCGAGAGAGCGATATTGTTTCGCAATTGTAGGCATTCTCAATTGCTTCGTGATATGGTCTAAAAGGATTTCTGTTGTCATTTCATCTGACCTCCCGTTAATTGTCCGTATTGAGCTACGTTTGCCTTTTGAATTTTATAGTCTAGTAGATTTACAGGCGTTTTCTCCTTAGATAGATCTTGGACCTGCAAGTAGTTATTCGTCAGTCTTTGAATGATTTCATGGACGACTTCATACCGATAGACCTGCGCTTGTTCAGCTTCTCGTAATGCTTGTGTCAATTTTTCCATCCCGATCTCTCGATGAAGGAGAAGGAGTCGGATAAATTTACGGTCGCCCGCGGCTCCTTCTTGTTCCCTCATTTTTCGGTGAAAACGCCTAAATACATCCGGAAGGTCAGATGATTGAAATGCATGGGCATCCCGAATCGCTCGCGGTTTTTTTAATAATGCCTCCAGATAATGATCTAGATTGGTGATCATCTGGTTCCGTTCGTAAGAACGAGGATGTTCAGCGATCACTTGATTTTGAGCCACAACGATCACATGATCGACAAATATTTTTGCCCATACAGCTTGACCTACATAACTACAAGGGACAGAATACTGATTGGTCTCCACTGTAATTAAAGAGGTCTTATTCACCTGACAAGAGACTAATCGGCAAGCTTCAAACTTCTTTTCAGGGAGTGGGTGTAGATACTCCTTTTCTTTCGCCCACATTTGCGCAACCGTTTCTTTAGTGAACGGAACGGTTTTTTCTTCCGCCTCTCTCAAACACCAGTCCAATAGATAAGCGTTTAATTCCTCCAGCGATTGTACGTCCGGAAGCGGAACGAAGACGTTTCTTCTTACGTATCCGACCGTCCCTTCCACTCGTCCTTTTTCATTCCCGGAACGAATATTACAAAACTCTGCCTTAAACAAATAGTGGGATTGTAAGGCTAGAAAAGCATCCTGTTCGAGACGATCTCTCCCTTGGAGTATTTTTACTACGGCTGTTTTTAAATTATCAAATACCCCTTCGGTAGGTACTCCTCCAAAGAATTCAAACGCATGGACAAAGCCATCTAAGAAAGCCTCCTGTTTCTCATGCAGGTATGCTCGTACAAATCGCATTCGACTTGCCGAAAGTTGCATACAAAAGAGGTAAATTCGTTGTGTTCGACCCTGTAGAATAATATCCGCCTCTCCCCAGTCGAATTGGAATTGGTGGCCGAGTTGAAAGTCAAGGGGAATAAAGACTTCCTGTAGCTTCTTCTTACGTTTGGCTACAACCTTACGGATGTTGGACTCAGATCCTTTGAAATCGTACTCATCGACCAATCTTCGATAAATTCTGGCAGCGGTATGACGTTGTTTTCCCCAACGTTTTAGATCGTCTTCGAGCCATTGATCAATAATGGGCAAGACTCGCTTCGTTTCATCGGAATACTCCTTTCCATGATAGTTTTTCTGCCGATGAATGGTGGTTGGAGCCTCATTCTGTTTTAGATATTTGCTTACGGTATTTCTTGAAATCCCTAATTTTTGAGCAATTTGTCGTTGGGATAGCCCTTCTACCTCATGCAAGAATTTGATATGATGAAATTGAGCCATCTTGATCATCCTTTTTCTCTCCCTCTGATGAAAAGTTTAGGCACTTTCAATCATAAGGGAGGTAATGAAAATTGGAAATCAGGTGGCTCATTTTTTATGTGATCGAACCCTTCAAAAGTGGCTCAATTTTAAATTATCAAATACAAGCGACCTTTTTTTATTAATTTTAACATCGTATTCGTGTTTTTTTGAAATTCATACGGTACTTTTATTTCTTCAGCAAACCATCCTAAATCTTTTATGTCCTGAATCAGTTGATCCATATAGTGATATCTTTTGCATGCCAAATTGGTTGTTGGAAACATTCTTATTTCCGTTTTGGTTACACGTATAAACTCTTTTATTGTTTGTAAATGGAAATCATAATCCAATTGATCTTCATAAAGAAATAAAAAGTTGGCTGAAAGCGTCATATCGAATTGATGATCAGCAAAAGGCAATGAGGGCAAAACTGCAGGAACATAGCGGCTTTTGTTCTTTTTCATATCTACAATGCATTCCGTTAATGCTTTAGTTCTTGCCTGCTCCAATTCTTCAACGGATTTGAAATAATCCCATAGGAAATTCTGTTGAATTTCGGATTTTTTCATATTCTGCATAGTGACAGCAATATCTTGTATTCCTTTTTCCTCCAATTGGTCAATCGGAAAAGAATAAGCAATATCACATGCTGTAACATCTAATCCGAGTTGGTTGGATGCGACCGTAAACGAGCACGCACCTGCTGGGCAATCAAGAACTTTTTGGCCCACTAATTCCTCTTCGGCAAGGTCAAACATTCGCATGTATTCATCCCGAATTCTGCCGATAAAGACAATGTGATTTAAATCCCATTTGTTTTTTGTTTTCACTTTGCTCATCTCTGCTCACCTTTCCTCATACTAATCTAAACTACATGAAAAATATATCAAAAAAAGCCAAACAATGGAACTTCCTTGCCCCCTGCCGGAACTTTAGGCGAATATCTTATTTGTTGAATGAAAATCTAGGAGGAAATTGACATGATTCAGATGTATCCTTATTACGGCAGCGAAACAAAGTGTCTACAAATTCCTATCACTTTTCTGCTGCAGTATCAAAAACGGCAGCCTGGCTTAGAGTATTTGATGAAACCTTTGCCGATATTCGATAATCCTTATTATAAGACGATTTAACGTATGATCCATTGTTCTTATAAGTATTATTAATAGCCAGAAAATTTGCGGATAAGGGTTCATTCAATTGAGCAACAATCATCAACTGAAAAAACATATAGGCCGTAAGCTTTTTAACGTGTTTATCAATAAAATTCCAAAATACTTGACAATTTCATTAATGTATAATGTAAAACGAATGCTATAAATTTGAATTTTATATTTTTATTTTCCAATTTATCAAATCCTTGCTATCAAAATGTAAAATTTTACTTGAAAATTGTGAAGGCTAAATATATAATGAATACAGAATATGTTATTATTTATAAATTATGTAAATAAATTTAAAAATTTCATAAAAGGTGGAAATATGGGGAAAGCAAAAGAATTAAATTATATAAATTTAGCATACTTTTATATTTTTTCACCGAATAATTTTTTTCATATCGTTAACTCTCGAAAAGATAGTCATAAAATTGCGTGGTTGGTATTTGCATTTATTTTGTTAATTTCTTTATGTTTTTTTATATCTATTTCTCCTACGATCACCAATATCGTTGCATCAGTTTTTCAGGAATATGATCTGAAATTTTCGGAAAAATTCAACATTTTAATATTAGTTATTTTATTGTTGCTAGGAACTGTTCAAATAGTGGCAACTATTTTTACAAGTTTTTATATATTACATATCACAAGTATTCTGTTTGGTGGAAAAAGTACAGCAAGACAGTTTTTCCAGAATTATATACTCGCAATGATACCTTTAGGAATAAAATTCATTATATTAACATTATTCGCTGTTACGATTGGAAGTGATTTTTCTTTTTCCTATATAGATTCTCTTAATAAATCTAGTTTTTCTTTGTTAACTAACCTTTTGATAGATCCATTTTTTTGGTGGTCAAGCATTTTGGGATGTATTGCCTTAAAAGAATCACATAAATTGTCTTATATGAAATCAATCATGATTATTTCATTGCTATTTTTATTAGGTCTTTCAACCGTCATGTTATTTAATTTAATTTGAATATTTATGCTTGACTTGAAAGGAGGTGAGAAAATGATACAAGCATATAATAAGAAATTAATTGGCATTGTAGCATTTTTAATGGCTCTAGCAGCATGGACCTATTTTATGGGAACTACTGAATCTGTTGTGACAGCAGTATCAACACAAGGTATTAGCGACGGTTTTCTACTTGATCTTGCTACGAACTTAAGAATTAGCGAAAGAACAGCTTATGCAGTTATTGGTGTAATTCTTGTTACATCAGATGTACTTACTGCTATTAGTCTAATTGCGGCTATTATTGGTGGAGTGGGCTTAATCACAGCCGGAATGGTTCAAACTGCCAAATACTTAGCTAAGAAAAAAGGAAAAGAGTATGCAGCAAAATGGTAAACAAAGATAAAAGGTAATTCAGGTGATGGCGAAATAAGTTTTTGCCATCGCCCTAGATTTTAAATTCAGGGGGCAGTATGTTAAAGTCTAATCTATTTTATTCGAATTTCAAGTTAAATTTTAGACGCTATGTCAATAGATTTCTTTTTTTCTTTCCGTTTGGGGAAAATTTATTGAATCAAAAAATATTACTAGTTTTATTTGTTTTCATTTTTGGAGTATACAATTTTATCCTATATCATTTAGTAGAACTAATCATTCCTTATTTTTCTCAAGCAGCTGTTTTGTTAGTCAATTTGCTAGTATTATGGAATTTAATCAGCAATCTTCGTTCTTCTCATGATATTTTGCAAAGGTTTGTCTATCCGGAAGATTTTCTCTTACTATACTCCGTGAAAACAGATCCAAATGATATATTATTGGTAAGATTTTTTACGCAAATCATTTTCAAGTCACTGTTTTCGACTCTTTTCTTTTTATATCCAATCCTGTTCTACGTTTTAAATTTTGCAGAAGAATCAATAACTTCTAGGCTATTGTTATTTGTATCTTTTCCATTTTATGTTCTTTTTTTAATTGGGGTCATCAGTTTTTATTCTTCAGGATTATACATAATATATTCAAAGTTTTTGCATGTTGTTTTTCAGTCAGCTGTGAAAAGTGTACTTTCTTTTGTTTTTGTTATGCTGCTATCATTTCTGTCTACGACTGTATTTGGCTGGTTAGGCTTTAGCTACTTTTATGAGGAAAACTTTATAGAATCAATCATTCATTCTATTTCTAGATTCAATCTTGATGTGATTTTGACTGGTTATGTGCTGCCTACTAATTGGTTATTTAATACACTAATGGAAGTAGATTACTTTATCTATTATCAACCATTGTTGTTAATTATTGGAATCATTCTAATTTATATTTCGTTTCTTATTGTAAATAAATATTTAGACGTAAAAGATATGTCGCAGCTTTCCAATGAAAAAACAAATGTCAAAATAATAAAAAACAGATCTTTTCATAACTTTATTGATAGAAAACTAAAAAAGCTTTTATCAAGGAAAGTTTTGGCGGTTATGAAAAAAGATTTCATCGCTTTCACTCGAGCGAATTTTTTAATAAAAAAGAGGTTTTATTTATCTATCTATATGCTGGCTTCCGAAATCGGAATATTGTTCGGGTTAGGAATGATGCAAAATTGGTTTGAATTCCCGGCTCTTTTCGTAATATATCCGATCATCTTTGCAGTTTCATTAAATGTCTCGTTTTTAGGAGACGGATTATTAGGGATTACATCAGCTGATGCTGAAAGGGAGAACTTGCTTTTATATAAAGGGTCAGGCTCTTCTTTGAACCAGTTAGTCGTAAGCAAGGCGATTTTACATGTTATTCCTATTTTGATTGTCATGAACGTTTTATTTATATGTGTTGTCTCGTTATTTCATCTGAAACTAAGTACTGTCATTATGATATTTGTCCTTGTAAATACTACCGCTATTATCATCAGCAGTGCTCAAATTATTGGAACGTTTTTGTATCCGCGTCTGGATTGGGAACATATTGAAGATGTTGGCTCTTCCGTTAAAGCTTCTGTTTTTGAACACACGATTCTTGGAATTGTTTTAATATTAAATTTAGAAATATATGGACTGTTAGGGGTTCTTTACTGGAAAAACTACATCAGCAGCATTCTTTTTAATGTGTTGGCAATCTTAGGTTCTTTCTTGCTATTCATAAGCTTTTTTATATTCTTTTACTTTTGGATTAAACGAGTCGGTACTTCTCATTGGGAGATGAGCAGATGATTATAAAAGATGTTTCGAAAAGGTATAAGGAGTATGATGTATTAAAATCAATTAATATTACATTAAAAAGAGGAGAAATATATGGATTATTAGGGCCAAACGGTGCTGGGAAGTCCACTTTGCTTAAATGTATAATCGGATTGGTCACTCCAGACTCTGGAAAAATATTTATTGATGGTAAGACAATTGATGATGATCGATCCGAATTTTTACAATATATTGGTTATGTGCCGGACACACCTTTTATTTACAATTATCTTACTCCAAAGGAATATTTAGATTTTATAGCTGATCTGCAGCAAGTACCCGATTCGCAAAAAACTGACCGTATTCAAATGTTGTTAAAAAATTTTTCACTAAAAGATAAGGAAAATGAAATGATTTCAACTCTTTCCTTTGGTATGAAGCATAAGCTGTCTGTTGCCGGTGCTATCATTCATGAACCGGATGTGCTTTTACTAGATGAGCCGCTAAGCTCATTTGATCCTCCGACAACAATGTTTATGAAAAAGTTTTTAAGGGAATACGCAGATAGTGGAAAAATTATTTTCATGTCTACTCATTTAGTGCATGTTGCTCAAAATCTATGCGATCGTGTAGGAGTTTTAATCAATGGGGAAATATTAAAGGAATACACGAACATGAAAAACATAATAAATTTCGAAAATATGATTATTAACGATATGGAAGAGATTGGTTAAATGAAAAACGTTCTACTGCGAAATAAGCGGGTTTTATCAGTAGCGTTTATAATATACGTGATTGGAATTATCATGGGTACTTTTTTTAGCAATATCTTACCTGTAGAAAGACAGGAACCAAATGTTGGGCGTACTATATTTGATTATTTTATACATAACGTACTTGCGGATGTTTTCATAAGCTTTACTATATTTACGTTTGGAATTTTTACTGCTGCTTTATTACTAGTCAATGGTTTTTTAGTTGGTGTATCTATCATGCACAGTCTTCAACATGGGAACGATCTAATTTATATTGTAACAGCCCTAGTTCCACATGGTATATTTGAGATTCCTGCTATGATTATTGCGGGTTCTATTGGGTTTAAACTGATTGATGCGGTCATTGCCAAAATTAGGGGAGAATCAAATTCCGTTTTTTTAAAGGGACATCTTTACATTCTTTTTTCTAATGATCATTTTGACATTTATCGCTGCAGTTGTAGAGGCTAAGATCACTCCATATTTAATGGCCCAACTTTCATGAGGAGGTGTAAAGCATATGCTATGGGAAAAACTAAACTTAGAAAAATTACTGAATGATTCGAATAATGGGTCAGATGATGAAGAAAATGAAAAAAGCACATGGTTTATACCCGTTTTTTACGTTTCCATATTATTAGCTTTATGTATAGCATTTATTGAGATAAAACTCATTTTAATCACTCTGTTTGCTCCTGCCATTATCGTCATAATGTGGAAGCCGCCGTTTAAAAATAAAAAAAGGCTCTTCCGAATTATATCATTCATATATCTTTTATTTCTAACTATTGTTACGATATGGTGGTTCCAAGGTTGAATTTACGAAAGTTTGTAAAGATTGTATCTTATGATGCTCACAAATTTTCATTTCATCTAATATATTGAAGTCTAATTCGTGATTTTGATAGAAATATACATTTCTGACAGATTTCGCCGCAGCCATAATGTAAAAGACAATAAAGGCTGTTCGAAGCACAAACAGGGGCTGTCCAGCAAGTCAAAATCCACTGAAATCGAAGCATCATAAGCGTTGATATATCAACGTTTCTAAAACATTAAAGGGGCGTCTATAAGCCGGAAAATCGACTTATGAACTGCCCCCTGTCAAGTAGACAGTAGAAATAATAAAAATATACCTAAGCGGCTTTAGCTCTATATTCCATGGGGCTAAGGCCGTTTAATCTTTTTTGATACCTTTCATAATTATAAAAGCGGATGTACTCATCCATCGCAAGTGTAAATTATCATTTTATCTCCGCATAAAAAGCCTTCTTTTTTGCAAATTCCTTCGGGATGTTCTTCTCCCCTTTTCTGAAAGAGTGTGCTAAATTTTTAGTAAATTGTTTCGGAGGGGGAGAACGAGACCGTGATTCGATTGTACGACTTTGGAATCGATGTGCAAACCTATGCGGACTTAGGAAAACAGAATGCTTTTCCGTCGATCCATCGTTGTCCACATTGCCAAGTCAAGCGAACCCTTTACCGTCACGGCTATTATGAACGAAATGCATTAATGGGACAAGAAGCCTATCGGATTTGGATTGCTCGTTATCGATGCACGATATGCCAAAAGACGGTTACGGTGCTTCCCACGTTTCTCTTCCCTTATTTCCAATACACGATTTGGACGATCCTCCCATGTATCAACGAGCGCCTCTCGTTTCTCTTAGACAAGGGGACACGTTCGTCAAGGTTCTTTCCTACCCGACAAGGAGTCTATTTTTATATGCGTCGACTACTCTCCAACTTACCGTGGCTTCGTTGGTTTTTTCAAACCAAAGGGAAGCGAATTCTTGGGTTGTCCGATGAACCACTCGTTCAAGCACAGGAGTGGATTCAAAAAATGGAGGAGGTCTGTTTGGAAAAACTCATCCAAGCGATGTGGAATGAACAATCTACCCATTTTTTAGCGAATAGATTCGGTGCCTAATTTGTTTCTTTTTGGATCTATTTCCAAAAGCAATCGATTCCACAAACCTTTTGCGTCGACGAGTGGAAAGTGATGGGTTATGATGAAGGCAGGACGAACCTGTTGGTTCTTCCGCAAAATCGAAGAAGGAGGAAACCCTGATGGACGAATCGGTGAGACAAGAAATCGCCCTATTTCGGTATGGATTGATCGCACCGTTAGTCAATGGGCAGGTGGATCGGACATCGTACCTGAAGGAGGTGTCAACGCGCATGCATTGGGTTCCGCACTATGGAGAGAAACGGATCGCAGCGAAGACGATTCTAGATTGGTGCACGCAGTACAAAAAAGGGGGCTTTGAGGCGCTGAAGCCAAAACGACGGTCAGACCGTGGTCATTCCCGAAGGCTGTCACCTGAAGACGAAGATCATATTTTAACCCTAAGAAAAAAACTTCCCCACATGCCCGTGACGGTGTTTTACCAACACCTTATTGAGCAGGGGGAAATCGAAAAACAACTTGTATCTTACTTTACTATATATCGATTGTGCAAAAAATACAACCTCGTGGGGAAAGAAATTTTACCGATTCCTGAACGAAAACGGTTTGCGTACGATCGAGTCAATGAGTTATGGCAAGGGGATTTGTCCCATGGTCCAATGATACGAGAGAATGGAAAAGCGCAAAAAACATTTTTGATTGCCTACATCGATGACTGTTCGCGGGTCGTACCGTACGCTCAGTTTTTCTCTTCCGAGAAATTTGACGGGTTGCGGATCGTGACCAAAGAAGCGCTGCTTCGGTACGGGAAGCCGAAACGAATTTATTCGGACAACGGCAAAATTTATCGATCGGAGACACTACAATATGCTTGCGCAGAATTAGGGATCACGCTCATTCATACGCAGCCATATGATCCACAGAGCAAAGGGAAAATCGAGCGATTTTTTAAGACGGTGCAAACTCGGTTTTCCCCGTTGTTGGAGATGAAACCGGCTACGTCGCTTCAAGAGCTGAACGAACGCTTCTGGAAGTGGCTCGAAAAAGACTACCACCGGAAGCCCCATGCGTCGTTAGACGGAAAAACGCCGCATGAAGTGTTTCTCAATCGCAAGTGCACGTAGTATCATTCGTGGAGGATGCGACTTGGCTGGATACGGTCTTTTTGAAGCGAGAGTTTCGCAAAGTGAAAGCCGATGGGACGATTACGTTAAACAAACAGCTGTATGAGGTTCCACCTCGGTTTATCGGACAATCAGTGGAAATTCGGTATGATGAGCAAGGGGTGTATGTATACGAAGACGGCAAAGAAGCAGCGAAAGCGACGCTGGTGCGTCTGCACGATAATGCCCACGTGAAACGCCATCGATCGCCATTTACGGGACTAGGAAAGGAGGAAGGAACGGATGTATAAAACGTTCTACTCCCTTTCTCGAGAGCCGTTTTCGAAAGACACAAGTCCGTCTGAAGCATATCGAGGGTCTTCTTACGAAGAGGCATTACATGCATTGGATTACGTGAAACGAACGAAAGGAATCGGTCTACTGACAGGAGAGCCGGGGGTGGGGAAAACGTTCGCCCTTCGGACGTTCAAAGAATCGTTACATCCTTCGTTGTATCACGTGGTGTATTTCCCGTTATCAACGGGTGGTGTGATGGATTTTTATCGAGGACTAGCCTTAGGGTTAGGCGAGGAGCCGAAATACCGCAAGGTGGACTTGTTTTACCAAATTCAACAAGGAATTGAACGAATGTATCATGAACGTCGAATCACCCCTGTGATTCTGCTTGATGAAATGCATCTAGCGAAAGATGCGTTTTTGCAGGATATCGCCATTCTGTTTAATTTTCACATGGATTCAACGAATCCGTTCGTGTTGATTTTGGCAGGGCTGCCGCACTTACAGATACGACTGCGCTTGAATCACCATCGTCCGCTTCAGCAACGAATCATCATGCGATATCGGATGGGGACACTCTCCAAAGAAGAAGTGGCAGCGTACATTGAGCAGCGAATGAAGCAAGCAGGGGTAAAACACTCGATTTTTACCCCTGCGGCTCTAGAGGCAATTGCCCTACAGTCGCAAGGATGGCCACGAGTCATCAATACGTTAACGACTACCTGCCTTTTATACGGCTACCAGCTAAAAAAAGACGTGATTGACGAAGAAATTGTTCGAATGGCGGTGGAGGAAACAGGGGCATAATGAAAGGGGCCGAACGGCTCCTTTTGGTTTTACGATTCTCGTCTGAAATAGTGCGCAAACAATCGGAAAAAGCGTGCAAAATCGGAGAGAATTCGCAAACATTTTGCGAGGTATTTCCGATTTTAGTCCAAAATAATTTGAAAAAAGTGGTTCTAAAATAGTGTGCTAATTTACAGCAAGAGCTAATTCTTCAAATGTCTGATACTTATGTAAATAATACTTCTCGCATTTGAGCGTTCCCCAAAAAGATTCCATTGGCCCATTATCAATACATCTGCCTACTCTTGACATACTTTGTGTCATCCCTGCTTGGTCTATCCTACGTTTAAAACCATGAGAGGTATATTGGAACCCACGGTCACTATGAATAAGTGGATGCTCTCCTTTTAAAAGTGTGGTGGCTTGATCCAACGTTTTGAATACAAGATGATGATGATTGGAATGTCCTAAAACATAGCTCACAATTGATCCATCATATAGATCAAGAATAGCACTTAAATAGGCTTTCTTTGATGAACCATATTTTAATTCTGTGACATCAGTTACCCATTTTTCATTTGGCTTTTCCGCTGTGAATTCACGATTCAATATATTTTCTGCAACATGTTGAGGAGTAGATCGTTTATAAGATTTCTTCTTTTTTCGAATAACAGATTGTATACCGGCAACTTTCATCAGTCTATAAATTCGTTTATGATTGAAGTTCTGACCAAGCTTTCGATTTATATTCAAAGTCATTCGACGGTAACCATAGATGCCGTCAACTTTCTCATGGAGAACTTTCATCTCTTTTACGATTTCTTCATTCTGAAGTTCTCGGGAGGAAGGCAAACGTTTTAACCACTTATAGTAAGCAGCTCGTGAAATACCGGCGATTTCACATAATAAGATTATGCTTAGGTTTTCTTTCTCATGAAGTTCCCGGATTGCGATATACTTGTCTTCAAAACGGGTTTGGTTTACTTTCGCCTCCTTTCGATTTCCTCTAACTTTTTTAAAAATAGATTCTCCGCACGTAAGCGTTCATTTTCTCTTTCTAACTTTTTCATCTCCAGTTTCATTTTTTCTTCTGGAGATAACTCTTCTTCTTCTTTTTTTCTTCCTCGTTTGTCTTTCAGCGCTTCTTCTTTACCATTTTCATACTTCTTCACCCATTGATATACTTGTTGATAAGAAACTTCATAAGTCTCTGCTGTTTTTTTATAATCTTTTCCGTTCCCTAAACAATCAAGCACAATTTGTATCCGTTCATTCCAAGTCGTTTTTCTTCCTTTAGTCATAGAGCTTGTCTTTCCTTTCGACGTATCCTTTAAATCTCTATGGCTATTATACTTCTTCATCCATCGTTGAAGTACCGATCTACTTGAAATACCATATGTCCTGACAATCTCGTACTGTGAGAACTCACCAGATAAATAATCTTTTACAGCTGCTTCCTTAAGTTCTTTGGTATAACCTTTCCAAGAATTTGAACGTTCTAAACCCTCTATTCCAAATTCCTCAAATTCATTTATCCATTGCCTTAAAGAATATTTAGTAATTTGATACCTTTTACAAAGCTCTTGAATAGTACATTCTCGGTTTTCATATGCAAGTAAAACTTCAAGTTTGAACTCTGTAGTATATTGCTTATACATAGAAAACTCCCCCTAAGGTAAAACAGATTTTTTATATTTTAATCTGTCTACCTTAAGGGGAGCATATCATTATTAGACAGCCCCTTAAAAATTTGTTTCAGTTTGCTGGATAGGCAAAAAGATTGGCCCGGAAAATCTCCGATATTCAATGATTGATATTGATAAATGTAGTGCATAAAAGGATTCTTAAAGAAAGCGCTATCGAATATATTTCTAACAAGCTCTTAAGCTATGGCTTCCGCCGCTGAAGTGTATGTTAGAAAGAAAATACTTTATATGATCATCCATCCGCACTTTGTGACATTATACGGAGTAAGCGGGGGAGTCATCTGTATAGTCTCCATTCCCTAGATCAAGTCGTAATCTGACCGAACCGTTTCAACGTACTATAGACTGCTGACTCGAATTCGAGGAAGCCTAAGTATGAACCCACATCTTGGAACGGAAATATTTGCGTAGCCCAATATCCGCCAATCCCGTTTTTGTGATCAATCCAGTAAAACAGGTTAGCCAATCCCGACCACATCAATTGGCCTGCTGGACGACCTGTAGGGGTAGGTTCATCGTTTACCTGGAATGTATAAGACCACGACTTTTGTACGCCGGGGTAGAACTCGCCGTCATTAGCCAGCGTTGGATCGGACGAAATCCATCCGCCGCTCTTCAATTCCCCAAGTCCGTTTTGAGACATTTGCGCGACTGTTTCTGGTTTGAGTACACCCGCACCGTCATTCAGAATCATTCGGATAAACTTCGTGTATTCGCCAATGCTCGCATACAAACCATGTCCTCCCATATCCATTTCTGGAGATTGCGGGAGAATAAGCTCAGGTTTTGGTGTGAGTTGACCATCCTGACTGCGGCTGTGGATGGTTGCGCGGCGTTCCATCATCGAAGGTGATAACGTGAAACCGATGTCGGACATGCCGAGTGGGGCAAAAATACGCTCTGCCATCACTTCGCCCAGTCGTTTACCGGATACGGCTTCAACAACTTTACCAACCCAGTCGATGTTGACGCCATAGTTCCAGCGTTCACCTGGCTCGAATAGAAGCACGCTCTTTACAGAATCAAATGTACTAGTGAGAATGGAAGGTACTCCCTTTGCTTCACGGTATTTTCGATCTTCATGACTGAAGAACTCGTAGCCGAAGCCGGCAGTGTGAAGCATCAACATGTTGATCGTAACGTCGGTTTTTGCTTCCCTTAGTTTTGGCTGCCCGTCTTTGTCAAACCCTTCGAGAACTGGAATCTCGGCAATCTCAGGTACATACTTCTTGACCGGATCGTCGAGACTGACTTTTCCTTCCTCGACCAATTTCATCAATGCCGTACCGGTGATGGCCTTCGTGGTCGAAAAAAGAGCGAACACTGTATCGGTGGTCATCGGTGTTTTCTTTCCGAGATCGCGTACACCGGCTGCCCCCTCATAGATGTTTCCGTCCCGGTCAGTTACCATTGCAACTACACCAGGGGCTCCTCCAGCCCTGCCTACAGCGGTATCCAACACCTTGTCAAGAGTTTCCTTGAGAGCATCCTTTACTGCTTGTCTTGTCATCTCTTTACCCCCTTTAAGCGCTTACAATTTTAATTATTTAAATAATTTTCTGTATTTTCAAAACAAACTATATCACGCTCAAACAGAGCCTGTCAAATTTTATTGTGTTGAGCGCTTTTTCATTGTCTTTTTTGAAGTTGTATCAGCAGCGAATTCAGCATTGAAGGCTAAGTTCAAGTACTACAACCGAAGAGGCAGAGAATTTTTAGATTCCACTGTCGGCAAGGATTTTCGCATTGAACGAAATGTCCTTTAGCGTCCTCAAAAGGGGGCATATAAAATATTTTGCGATTATTTCCGGGATCAATCTCATTTGGAAAAACAAACTGAATTTTTTCATCTGTGTGGGAAACTGCTAGTAAACTCGGAAAATATCACGTCCGCAATGATTTTTATAATATGACAACACATGTGATATCTAAACAAAAAAGAGTGTATTTAGCAAAGAATATGAATAAATCGTAAAAAATTTACAAACAATTTACATTCTAAGTTGGGAATGATGCATAATTGCGATTTGAAGCCGCTTTTTCATTTCTTATTTTTATTTTTTCATTTACAGAATGTTTACAAAAGTTCAAACCGCCTTTAAGTGTTCCTTAACAAATCTTTTCTAAACTTAAGATAGATGAAAAGGAAGTGGACATACATATTCCAATTGCTTGTCAGAATCAATTGTTGATTCAGGAGGAAGTGATTTTCATGGACTTAACTCACGAAATCTTTCTCTAATCGGCAATGTAAAAATGAATCTCTCCATTTCATTAAAAAATAAGAAAGGAGGAAATCAGTTCGATGAATATACGCTTTGCTTCTACACTTGCATGGGCATTTCCGGTTGAGGAAGTGATTAGGCTGGCAAAAGAGTTAAAATTTGTCGGTGTTGAGGTTTGGGCAGAGCATGTGTGGAAATATGAAAGCATGCCTAAACGAATCCGGCAGGTCAAAGAAGAAACAAACATGCAACTGACGATGCACGCAGCAAGCTGGGATTTAAACTTAAGCTCTCTAAATAATGGCATTCGCAAGCAGTCCGTTCATGAAATTATTCGATCTATTGAGCTGGCTTCACAAATTGGGGCTGATAATATTACATTTCATCCAGGAAAGCTGACTCTTGCGGATTCAGACGTTTCTATCCATGAAGAGCTTTTGTTCGAATCAATGGAAGAACTTGATCGAAAAGCTAGACAAGAAGGACTCACGTTATCGTTAGAAATGATGGAATGGAAGGCGAAAGAGTTTATTATTAAACCAGCCGCCGTAAAAAAAGTGATTGTACCTTTTTTCCCGCAAATTCAAACGACATTTGATGTCGCCCACATTCCATTACACGCAGACATTTTTTCTATCTGGAATGAAATGCCGGAGGTAAACAAAATTCATATTAGTGATGCAACAAAAGAAATTCTTCATTTACCGTTAGGTGACGGTGATATCGGAGAAGAAATATTAAACAAATTTTTAACTATCGAGAATATTCCAGTAATTATTGAAGGGTTTGATGCTTCAAAAGATTTGATGGTGTTAAAGAAAAATGTACTGTATATAAAACGGAACGGAAATCGATTGAAGGAGGTCGTCCGTTGAGAATTTTAGTTACAAACGATGACGGAATTTTTGCGCCAGGAGTCGAAGCACTTGTAGAAGTTCTTCAGCATTTTGGTGAAGTTTATGTCGTTTGTCCTGACCAAGAACGAAGCGCAGTCGGCCATTCCATTACTCTCAGAACACCATTAAAAGTGAAACCTGTGGAAATATTCTCTGGAACGAAAGGGGCATGGGCCGTAAACGGTACTCCGGCCGATTGCGTCAAACTTGGGATGGAAGTACTGTTAAAGACTCCGCCTGATATTTTGTTTTCAGGTATTAATCTTGGTCCGAATTTAGGAAGGGATTTATATTACTCTGGTACATTGGCAGGGGCGGTTGAGGCTTCTCTTTACAACGTTCCAGCCGTATCAGTATCGTTGAACGAATTTGATGAAGCGAAGGTAAATTATTTAAAAACAAAACAGCTTTTGTATAAAGCGGTTGAAATTATTTTACAAAACCGAATTCCTAAAGGAGTTTTCTTAAACATTAATTTACCGAATATTCCGATTTATCTTTGTAAAGGTGTTGAGGTAGTTCCTTTAGATTTGACAGTTTCCCGTTATCGATACGTAGGGCTAAACGATCCGCACGGTCAAGTATATTTTTGGTTAAAGGATGAATTAAACCAATTAGTAAACCTTAACGAAAACAGTGATTATTTAAAGCTAAAGGAAGGTTATATCACCGTTTCACCTGTGGAGTTTCCCGTTCATCACAAACGGAAAATGGAACAGATTGAACGCTGGTTTCGAAAATGCTCTTTAAATTTCTTAAAAGAGGGTAAGGAGGAACATTCCAATGCGTAAATGGTTGTCCGCTTTCACTATATTCACATTACTTTTTGTATTAGCTGCCTGTGGCAGCAGCAATAATGCCTCATCAAGCAATGATGTAGAAACGCAGTCAGAACAAAAGAAGGAAGTCTCAGGGGAACTTAATTTCTATACTTCACAGCCTGATGAAGATGCTCAAAGATTAGTGACAGCTTTTAATGAAAAATATCCTGATGTAAAAGTCAATACTTTCCGGTCAGGAACGGAAGAAGTGATTGCAAAATTACAAGCTGAAAAAGAAGCTGGAAACATTCAAGCAGATGTTTTGCTTGTTGCAGACGCTGTAACGTTTGAAAGTTTAAAAAATGACGATCTTTTACTTTCTTACAAATCAAAAGAAGCAGAACAAATTCCGGGTCAGTTTATTGACAGCGACGACATGTACACAGGCACAAAAGTGATGGCAACTGTTCTTGCAGTGAACACAAATAGTGTGCAAAACATACCTGATAGCTGGAATGTATTGACGGAAAGCGACGCAAAAGGAAAAGCAATTATGCCAAGCCCGTTTTATTCAGGAGCAGCTGCATACAATCTTGGAGTGTTTACAAGACAAAACGATTTAGGATGGGATTTCTTCAAGCGTTTAAAAGAAAACGGAATGGCTGTTACGAAAGGGAATGGCGGTGTGTTAAAATCGGTTGCTTCAGGGGAAAAGCCATACGGAATCGTTGTTGATTATCTCGCTGCGCGCGCCAAAAAAGAAGGTTCCCCTGTAGAATTCATCTATCCGAAAGAAGGCGTTCCTGTCATTACTGAACCGATCGGTATTATGAAGGATACAAAAAATGAAGAAGCAGCTAAAGCTTTCGTAGATTTCGTTTTATCAGAAGAAGGACAAAAATTAGCAGCTGAACTTGGATATACACCGATTCGCCAAGACGTTAATGCTCCAGAGGGATTAAAAACGATTGATGAGTTGAACGTACTGAATGCAGACATATCTGAGCTTTATCAATCTCGTGAAGAAGATAAAGCAAAATTTGGTGAAATATTTGGTCAACAATAATTAAAGGAGAGAGGACGATGTTTCCTGGTAAAGAGCAAACAAAAGGGATGACGAGGAGCACGTCCTCGTTTTCTCGTTTCTTCCCATTGAAAAACTTGTGGATGGGTTTCGGGTTTTTACTGATTATTTTATTTTTTATAGTTCCCGTTTTTCGCCTTATCTTATTAAGTTTAACAGAAGAGGGTGCCGTCTCACTTTCGAATTACTCAGAAGTGCTGAAAGAAGAACAAACATGGATCACTGTGAAAAATACGCTTTATATCGTCATCGGTTCTACTTTGGTTTCACTTATTTTAGGGATTGCGATGGCATGGGTTATCGCCTATTTAAACATTAGCGGGAAAAAATGGATGCAGCTGTTTATCTTTCTTCCGTTTATTATTCCTTCATACATTACAACACTTGCATGGGTTCAGTTTTTTAGCGGCAATGGACCAATTGCAGCTGTTCTTCATATGCTTCCAAGAGATTGGAAGCTGCCAAACTTGTATAGCATAGGTGGAATCATTTTTATTTTAGGTTTGTCTCATTATCCGCTTGTTTATTTACTAACGGTGGAAGTGTTTAGAAAAATTCCTCTGGAGCTTGAGCAAGCGGCACAAACATGCGGTGCTAAAAGAGGAACTATTATTCGTAAGGTCATCCTTCCGCTAGCATTGCCCGGGATTTGCAGCGGCGGAATGCTCGCTTTTTTATCAAATCTTGATAACTTTGGGATCCCTGCTTTTTTAGGTATCCCGGCAAACATTCGGGTGCTAAGTACGTATATTTACGAAGAAGTCGTCGGATTTGGACCGGCTGCCTTTGCAAGAGCGGCCGTTCTATCGATTTTGTTGGGAGCAATTGCTTTAATCGGACTGTCTATTCAATGGCTTCTTTTAAGGCGAAGCCGTGTAATTGAAACGGTCAAACGGGATAAAGAACCTCGCATTCATTTATCTTTGACTTGGAAGCGTTTGATCGAAATAGCCGTTTGGGCATTTTTGTTGTTTACGAGTTTCGTTCCGTTCGTTTCAATGGGTACGACATCATTAATAAAAGCTTACGGGCTCCCTTTTCAATTAGAAAATTTATCACTAGAAAACTATCGATACATTCTATTCTCTGATCCAAAAACAATGTCAGCGATCAGCAACAGCATGAAGCTTGCGATCTTAACGACAATTGTCTCATTGATTGTCGGAACGGCCATTGCGTATTTTCGCTATAAATCACCAAATAGATGGACAAAGTTAGTGGAGCTGTTTGTAACGATACCTTACGCACTGCCGGGGACTGTCTTTGCTCTCAGTATGATCTTTTCATGGATGCAGCCGTTGCCAGGATGGAACCCGGGTATCTACGGCTCCATTTGGATTTTAATTATTGCCTATATTACAAGATTTATCATTTTACAGGTTAGGGGAAGCTACACGGCGCTGACACAGGTAGAGCCTTCCATTGAAGAAGCTGCTCGTACGTCAGGGGCTAAACCTTTGGTCAAATGGCGGCGAATTCTCATGCCGCTTCTTTTGCCGGGTATCATTGGCGGAGCCTTGTTGGTCTTTTTAACCTCTTTGACCGAACTGACAGTTTCCAGCCTTCTATGGTCTACAGGAGCCGAAACGGTGGGAGTTGTTATTTTTAACTACGAACAGGCTGGATATACCACTTATTCCACAGCATTTTCAAGTTTAATTGTTTTAGGAATTTTGTTCGGCAGTTTTTTGTTTATCAGCCTTGAAAAAGTTTGGAGACGAAAGGTGTTGAAAACAAAATGATTCGGCTTGATGGGATTTCAAAATCATATGGGGATGTCACAGCTTTGCATTCCATTGATTTAACAATCAAGGATGGAGAATTTATCGCCATTTTGGGACCTTCTGGTTGTGGAAAGACTACATTATTAAAATTACTGGCCGGTTTTATGAAACCGACAAGCGGAACCATTACGATAAATGATACTGTTGTTGCTTCAGCGGAAGCCGTCCTCCCGCCGGAAAAAAGGAACATAGGGATGGTTTTTCAATCGTTTGCCTTATGGCCGCATATGACAGTATATGAGCATGTTCAATTTCCTTTAATGCATCATTCGTTTGCTCCAAAGGCTGATAAGGAGCAGAGGGAGGAGAGAGTGAAAAATGTTTTACGAATGGTTGGGTTAGAGTCGCTAGCCCAACGATATCCTCATGAACTTTCCGGCGGACAAAAACAGCGGGTGTCTTTAGCACGTGCAATTGCGCCAGAACCAGGTCTTTTATTAATGGATGAGCCTCTCAGTGCTTTAGATGCTGAACTTCGAATGGAAATGAGAAAGGAAATTCAACACATTCATCGTCACACAAATGCTTCCATTGTATATGTTACCCATGATCAAAGCGAAGCATTTGCGATGGCAGATCGAATTGTCGTAATGAATCATGGGAAAATTGAACAAATTGACCGGCCGGAAATGATTTTTACAAGGCCGGAGACAGAATTTGTTGCAACTTTTGTAGGCAAATGCAATTTAATTCAAGGTAAATGGGAGGAAAAAATGTTTATTCCGAAGCCATTTCCTAATGAAAAATGGCCGGATATAGGAGTATCTATTAATTTGAAAAAAAAGGGTCTATATCCTGTCCGTCCGGATCAATGGGCGCTGTCTAAAGCAAAAGAAGGTTCTTCGCATGGGGTGGTAAAATTTGTTCAATATCAAGGAAAAGAAATGTATTACATCGTACAAGTAGGTGAAGAAGAATGGACGGTACATGAATTGATTCAACATACTTCCCGCTTTCAAGTTGGAGATCCGGTCAATCTCGTTCTTCAAAATACTGTAATAAAAAAAGAAGCAGTTCTTGTATAACATAAAAGATTCAAAGTTCTGTGTAAACTTGATTGTCTTGATGGAGATTAAGTTTGGTCTAATCTGTTTGCAAGTACCTCTCAAATGAGATGGGTGCTTTTTTTGTCATTTCTTATAGATTTAAAATTTTATATATTTACAATAGATCAAAAAATGGAATAGGGTGGAAGACATGAATTCAAAAAAAGTAGTAGTGTTATAGTTGTGCGGTTTATTTCTGCTTGTCAGTCTATCTGTTTTTTATTTTTTAAACAGTGAAGAAAATGTCAGGCAAAAAGATCAAGAGTCAACTAATGAAGCTAGTAATGGGAAGAGTAATGAAGCGAATCTTTCTTCAACGAATACAGGACAACAAAATGAAGAAACAGCTGAAAACAATGAAGATGAATTATCTCTCTTTATTTCTCGTTATCATGATGTATTTAACCAACTAACGAATCGTGTTCAGTATCAAAATATCGATTGGGAAAAATTTCAGGAGCTAGGAAATGATTTGATCGGAGAAATAAATAACATCTTATCCAAAGATGTTTCTTCAGAATATGAAATCTCTAGAAAAAGGAAGAATATCTCTTAAATTGTGGAAAATTTGTTTTTGTATAAGTTGTTAAGACGAAATTTGAATGAATTTACTTTAGAGTCTGTCTATTAAAGAATCGGCTCTACTTTTGTCTTAATAAAGTTATATAGAGGCATTTTTTGATCTATAATGCAAAGACATATAATAAATAAAAAGATTTTTGTCCTTCATTATTTCCTATCAGATATAATGCTGCCTCGTAAGCGGAATGATACCCTTCCATGACTACAAAATCATCTGCGATAGTAATAAGATCCCTACCAAGCCAAGCAGGATAGAAGTTCATACTTGCCTGATCTGTTGGGTTAGAGTGTTGTAAAAAATTTAAAAACTTGAGTGAAAGTTTTGTGAATAAAATTTACAAAGATGTATTGATAGTGGTCTGAATATATCTTAAACTTAGATGGTAATAAAAAGTATTTTAGTAAGTAATTTACTGTTAATGGCTAAAAGAAATAAAACAAGCTGTCTTTTCTTTTAGTGCTTTAGCAGTCGGCAATTTAACGTTTGCACTGTGCTCACTCTCTTCAGCGTTTCCAGCTGCAGATCGTGAAAGTGTAGCGGCGGTTGTCTTAAATGTTGTTGAAGCTGGCGGAGCTATTACTGCACTCGTTTCTATTCCAACAGCAGTTGGTTCAGACGGACGTTCATTGAGCGCTGCAGCAGGTTAAGAAGCAATTCGTTAATATCTAAAGAAGGAAATCAAGAAAAGTGATTATCGGCTTGAAAGTCAAACTATTTTTCGATGAAGAATTTTCATACTTTGAAATACAGGTGAGAGAATGTTAATAAAACTATTATCACTTATGCTATCGGTTAGAATGCAGCAGCAATATTCTGCTGTCATCGAATTCATTATTAAAAAAGCGCCCTTTTTAAGAAAACTTAGTTCAAAACAGTATATGATGTTTTCTTTTATTCTTGATATTTTGCTTGCCTTCGTCATCGTATCCGTTTTGTACAAATGGCTATACTCCCAGCAATATCGCCAGCAATGGGAGAGTGGTTTCATTGTCTTTTTTCTTCTTTATTCAATTTTTAAGGGAGCCGGAGCTTATCGAAGAACTCATATTCCACCGTTTATGGATCTTATTCAGGCTGCTCCAGTCTCGTTCAAATCAATACATATCACATTTATTGCTTTAGAGCTGGTATGGAGCATTTTTACAAATTCCAGCCTATTTTTTGTTTATATTTTATTTCAATCACGAATTGCGGAATCATTAGATGCTTTATTCTGGATGAAGCAGTTGAATATTTTGCTGCTGGGCGCTCTGTTGTTTATGACGAGCAATAAACTTGCAGGTGCCTATATTCATAACATTGTAGTAAAAAAAATAGGGTGGGTCCGTTTTGTATTTTTCGCCGCTGTCTCAACTGCTTTTTTTATGCTGGGGCGCGTTCTTGTGTCAGGTCTTCTAGTCCCTATTTTCAAAACATTTAAGGATAATTTTCCATCCTTTTTGGCTGCAGCTGAAGATACAGCTTGGGTCAATCTATCTCAGCAGCTGATCAATCTATATGGGAATAAAATAAACTCCTTTCAAAAGAGTTTATTTTCAGACGGCTCTTTATATTTGCAGACTGAACATTTTATTGGGACTCCATGGATGTTAGGGCCTCTGATTTTCCTTCTAGTTGGCGTACTTTCCTTGCCTGTTAAAATGATTCCAACTGAAGATCATGGAGAGATTAAGAGATTTCGTGACTTTTTTCACTTCTATCTACAGCTGCTGCATTGGGTACGTTCTATTTTTTTGCCGAAGAATGCACTGATTTATAAAGATCTACAAATCATACGTGAAAAAAGATGGCTGCTCTCAAAAGAATTTTTTAATTATATGGTCTTATCTTACGAAGCATTTTTTTATATAGGGTTCTTTACTGCATGTATGTCAGCGACAGGAAACACGGCTCTCCAAATACAGCTATTATTTACATTGAACTTGATGGTTTTAGCTAACCAAGCAATGGAAATGAGAATGTTGACTCCTTCTTTCTTTTCTTTTAGCACCGAAAAAAGAAACATATGGATGTACCAACTATCATTTTTTTCGTTAACTGAATTCTTTTGGGCAAAATTGAAATTGTTTTATTGCCTATATTTAATTCCATCTTTCTTTTTGACGATAGGGAATATAATGATTCTTACGTATTTCCAAATAGCTGATCTCAGGATGATCATTCCTTTTATTGGAATAACTATCTCTTTTTTCATTTTTCCATTTATTCAATTATACTTGTTTCCAATTTATCACCAAGTTCCATTTTATTCATGAATACGAGATTGGAACAACTGAAGAAGAGGAAAGCATAGTAAATAACGGCCAAGCTTTTATGAGGAACTTTCTCGTCATGCCTTTTATTTATTACTTGCTCGCATCACTATTTATTGGTGTATTGAGGGAAGCGGCAGGTGCTGTCAACTACATATCTGTTCTATATTTTATGATAGTTTCAGCCATTTGCCTAATTGTTTGTAAGAATACAATGAAAAAAGGAATTGACCATGTTGAAAAAGTTAAAATCCTTTCTATTACTGAATAAGTGATTGCCTCGCTGGGACTGATTTATTTCTTGTTTTTGAACTCGCTGCCATATACTCGCAATGAGCGCATTCCAAATTTACAACTAGGAAACAATTTTTCTTTCGTAGTTATTTTTATGTTAGAGAGCTATCAATGTTTGGAATTGGTTCGTTGACTTGATGGAAGATGACCGCAGTCACTTTGTTTTACGACAATTCTCATAGGGAAATCACAACTTATATGACCGCTGTCATGTAGGGCTTACCTTTTTCTCACACAGTGCTTGAAAATACCGGAACTATTAATTTTTTCAATCATAAGTACTTATCCCTTTATCTTGATATTTCTGCTTTATTACGGAATAGTTTCTTACGCTAAAAGGAAGCAGAATAGGGGCTGTGGCGTATTGTCTCGCTTTATTGGATTATAAACTGTTTGTTGATTATTGGAGGATTTCTAATGGTTAAGCTTCAAGTTTCGCAACTGGCTTTTCAGTATGAACAAACTGCAGAAAAAGGAGCATTTCTGGAAAATGTTTCCTTTCAATTACATGCAGGAGACCGAGCATGTATCATCGGAAAAAATGGCAGCGGTAAATCAACTTTGCTAAGGCTAATAGCGGGATTAATCCAACCGGATACAGGCAACATTTTATTTAATGAACAGTATAAGCCTGGAACAGATCGTTTTAAAGAAGCAATGGCCTATATTCCTGATAAACCACTTGTTTATGATGCATTAACTGGATTTGAAAATAAGGAGCTTATTCTTTCACTTTGGAGGATCAAAAAAGAAAAAAGAGCTGCATATGAAGAAAGATTCCAAGAGCTTTGTGAACAGTTTGATCTAACACATGCTTTGCAAAAGCCGGTCAAACATTACTCTCTAGGCATGAAATATAAACTATTCCTTATTAGTATGTTAGCAAGATCACCTGAGTTGATTATTTTGGATGAACCTTTTACTTCATTAGACGAGGCCTCACAAAAGCAGTCGATCATGATGCTGAAAGAAGCGTTCAAGGAACAATGCATTTTATTTACAAGTCACCAGCGATATATTTATGCCGAATTAGGCAGCCGATTTTTTCTGCTTGAAAACAGACAGCTAAAGGAGATGAACCTCATATGAAAACTTATTCTCACATTATGATCGCAATCAGTTTAGTCATGATTTTGGCAGTATTTGTGCTGAAAATAACAGCATTGCTTGTCGGAAAAATTCTTCTAGCCGTTGCTGCTGCTTTTTTGGTCTCCTCACTGATTCGTTTAATAAGTCTCAAAAAATAAAACCTGCCGACAGACAGCATTTCGGAAATTCGTACAGAAACAGGTGAAGTTTTTTGAAGGCACTGCGGATTGCCTCCCGGATTCAACAGTGAAATCTTACTGAACTAAAGCAAATGGCAGCATCGAGGAAAAGAAATTGTTTGTTAAATAATTAAACAGAGGGGAAGACAGAAAAACATTTTTGTTTTAAAATATTAAAACCAAGTATATAATGAAGAAAAGATGTTAAAGGGGCGTGAATACATGAAAAAAATCGTTGCCCTGACAATTTTTATTTTTATAAGTATTACCTGTTTATACATTTCCAGTGATCGTTCCAGTCAAACTATAAATGCTGTACACGAAATTAGCACCATCGATCATTTGGCAGAAAATTTTGCTCCGATTGATGGACCAGATATAGGAAAAGACTCTTGGTTTGATATTGCCAGTTACATTTTTATAGCGTTAAGCACCACTTATTTCTGCTATTGCTTTGTGCAATCTTTCAAAAGACGGTTTTTGCTGAATCCCGTCTTTTACGAATCGAATTATGTGGTCTCACCTGCTTGAATGAATCATAAACAAATCATTCAAAGGAGGATGAGTACCATGATTTGGTTACGTATGTTATTGACAGCATTTTTTTCAATTACAGCTCTCTCTTTATTGTCTTATCAAGGATTTGAAATTTTCAACGCGTTTACTGACTTTTTTAGAAAAAATTAATGGATTGAAGAGGGGTTAAAAAGAACTCTCCTTTCCTATCAGCTTGCGGAGAAAGAAGTATTTTTTCTCTGCAAGCTTTTTTATTGTTGAAAATAGCCCACTTTACACATAGATAAGTCGTCGTTCTTTCATTTGCCGCAACGTGGCCGATCTGAAAAAAATCAAGTAATGGGTAAATTTAAAACATATTAAGAGAGCTGTGCAAAAGAATCCGGCCAGCTTGTCCTCTGAATGAGAGAGGCAAGCTGGCCTCATTTTTTTAAATCGCTATGGATGAAATGGCACACTGAAAGTTTTTGTCGCAGGGATTTAACGGCTTTTTTTAAAATATTCCAGAGTTTTCAATCAAAATTTTTTGAAGCGGTCCTGTGAAACAACGCTCCCTTTTTCCAATACTCATAAAAAGTTGATCGATTAGTTAAAAATACACCAAATAAAATCAAGAAGACGCCGATCAGCGTAATGGGTTTCATGATTTCATTTAATATTATGTAGCCGGCGATTAGCGCGACAAGAGGCGAAATGTAAAGCCAAGTTGACGGAAAAACCGGATTTGTTTTTGAAACAAGCCAATAATACAGCCCGTGGCCGACGATGGAGCCGATGATGATTAAATAGAGCAGTGATAACACCGTTTCATAGCTTGCCAGCAGCAGCCATTTGCCTTGTTCGCCCGTTAAAAAGGATACAGCTAATAAGAAAATGCCGCCGTAAAACATTTGTACGGCATTTGAAAGAAACGGCGAGATATCCGGATGTTTGCTTGTAAACATTTTTGCCCGAACTGTCCCAAGTCCATAAAACCACTCGCTTAATATGATCATAAAGCAAGCCAAAACCCACATGCCGGAGACAGACAAAGAGAACCCCGGTGAAGAGATCAAAAAGACGCCTATTAAAGCAGCTGCCATCCCTGCTAATTGTTCTTTTTTGATCGGTTGTTTATTCTCTCTTGCCTGATGGAGCAGCACCATCATCGGGCCTGTTGCAGATAATACAGCAGCTAGTCCGGACGGGATGAATTGCTCAGCCCAATATAATGAAGCAAAAGTGATAAAAGTTAAGCAAAAACCGTTAAACACGAGCGAAGAGGAAAATAAAACGGTTTTCAATCGATAGTTCCGCATTTTAAAGACGGCCATCATAATCACCCCAGCGGCAAAAAAACGCATTCCCGCTGAAAAAAACGGCGGTGCCCCTGCTTCAATTCCGATTTTGATAGCTAAAAAAGTTGTTCCAAAAATTAAGCATATAAAACAGTAATTCAAAATAACCACGAAGAATAACTCCTTTTTGTTAAGTTTTTTGATATTATAACGACAACGGTATATAACAGTACAATGCACTGTATAACAGTTATGCGCTTTTATCTTTTGTCTTTTATGTAATGGGAGGGGAGACAATGCAATTATCGGTTAATAAAAAATTAGGCACCCCATATTATGAACAAATTAGCAGGCAAATCGAAGAACGGATTCAATCGGGCATGCTTCTTCACGGTGAAAGGCTTCCTTCTTTAAGATCGTTAGCAAATGAACTTAATGTAAGCTTGCTGACGGTGCAAAAAGCCTACAAACTGCTGGAATTGAAAGGATATATACAGATTCAGCAAGGTAAAGGTGTTTTTGTTGCAGCAGGAAAGAAAAAATCATATGAAAAGCACTCTGAATCTTTCGGCTGGCAGCATCAGATGAAGATGAATGGAACAAGATCACAATATCTCGCCTATCGTGAAAAAGAGATTTATGACTTTTCCCAAGCAGTCGTTTATCCAAGGCTGCTTCCATCTCACTTCCTTGTTCAAGAAATGAAAAAAATATTGGAGCAGCATCCCCTTGTGTTGTCGACATATGGTCCTATTGAAGGAGATGAAGAATTAAGGTATGAAATTGCCAATTACTTATTTAACTTCCATCACTTATCTGTTAAACACGACAAAATGATCATTACAAGCGGTGCACAGCAAGGAATTGACTTAGTGGCGCAAACTTTGTTAAGTCCAGGGGATGTTGTGATGGTTGAAAGCCCTTGTTATGGTGCGGCCATTGATGTTTTTGTCAATAAAGGATTTCAAGTCGTATCGATTGGAGTAGATGAAGAGGGACTGAAAGTAGATGAATTGGAGGATAAATTGCAGGTGCATCAACCAAAACTATTATATGTAAACCCAACCTTTCAAAATCCTACTGGAACATGCATGCCGGAAAAGAGCCGCAAGCAATTGGTAGAACTAGCAGAAATGTACCATTTTTTAATTTTAGAAGACGATTCATTCAGCGAAGTTTCATTTGACAATATTACGGTGCCAAAGCCAATAAAATTCTTTGATAAAAACGGTCACGTCATTTACCTTAAAGGATTTAGCAAAACAACTGCGCCAGGCATTCGCATTGCGGCTGTCATTGTGGATGGGGTTTTATTCGACTGGCTGTACGGCACGAAAGCGACGATGGATATCGGAAGCCCGCTCTTACCGCAAAAAGCGCTGCTTCCCATTTTGCGAACGGAGCGGATGAAAAATCATATGGAAAAACTAAAAATTGCGCTTGAATTAAGAAGGAATACGGTTCTTGACGCATTCAAAAATTTAGAGGAAGTAATGATTTATAAACCAAAAGGCGGATTGAATGCCTGGATTAAACTTCCATCCGTGATTCAGCCAATAAAATTGCAAGAAGCAGCTCGGAAAAATAAGATTTCTTATTTGCCCGGAAGCGCCTGTTTTCTTCATGAACCGAAACAACATTATATTCGCATCAGCTATTCTTATTTGAGCGAGCATGATTTGCAAGTCGGTATCGAAAAGCTGGTGGACATTTTGCAAAATATGATGGCAAATTATAAAAAAGAGATGTGACACATTTGACGCATTTGAGCTGCCGTTCATGTAATGCTGCTCGCTAGTTTCTTTTTTAAGAGAGCAGCGCAAGCAAGAGCGGCACTGTAGCAATGCTGGCCAGCGTCGTGGTTAATGTGCTGAATGAAACTAAATCTGGTTCTGTTTGAAATTGAACAGCAAACATTGTCGTGTTGGCTGCAGTAGGCATAGATGCAAGAATGATTAAAATTTTTGCAAGCAAGTCTTCAAGCGGAAGACAAAGAATAATACCAATTGAAATAATAGGCGATATGATCATGCGAATGATAAAGATGGAAGCGACGTCGCCAGCTTTTACACTTTTTAGCTGGATGTTGGCGAGCTGCATTCCGAGAATGACCATAATGGTCGGAATCGTTGCATCGGCAATCAAACCGACAGGCTGCATGATGAAATCAGGCACCGGAACATGCAGGATTTGAAGCAAAATGCCGGCAGCTGAACCGTATAAAACGGGCATTTTCACTATTTTCATAAGGGCGCTTTTTATGCTGCTGTCTTCTTTGCTGCCAATGGCAGCGTAGTAAAGACCGATCGTATTCATTAAAAAGGACTGGATAACCATCATGATGACTGCATAATCAAAAGCAGTTTGACCAAAAACAAACAATATAATTGGGGCCCCATAGTTGCCGCTATTCATGAAAACAGCTGATAACATCATGGCAGACTCTATCGATTGCGGCAATTTTTTTAATTTACTTACAATTTTTACGATAACCATTAATATGAAACATAAAAGCAAGCAAAATATAAGAATATAAAAATAATCAAGTGTAATTTTGTTTGTATAAAATGTCCGGAAGACAAGAAACGGATACATTAAGTATGTCGTCATGACCGAAATAGATTTAATGTCAAAGCCAATTGTTTTTTGCCCTACATATCCGACTGCAAAAATGATAAAAGCCGGCAATACAATCAGAACAAATTCCATAACCTTTTCACCACTCTGCGTAAAATGAACAAACAATAGAGCATTGAGCAGATGCCCAATGCTTTATCACGTAAAGTTAAAGCTGAAATATGAAAGCACGCCAATTCTTTTTTAGATAGTTGCAAAGTTCAAATCGGCTGCCACCTAGCCTGTTCCGTCCATATTCTTCTTACACAAAAGGATAAAATACCATTCTTCCAAAAATACCCAAAACATTTGAAAGCCCAATTGTTGAGACCACTGTATTAAATTGGTATAAGCAACATCCATTTCAAATAATAAAGCAAAAGCCCAGTTATTAGCAACAAATTTAATAAATTTAAAGATTCACAGAAGAAATCCGAATAAAATGTAAAAGTTATATTGTTAAGGAAAATGAGAAAACAACTTTATTTTTTTAACGGAACTTTATCATACTCTTATTATTTTATGTCCTTGAAAAGTGGATGGGGAAAATTTCTAGAACAAACTGCATGATATTTTCCATCTCTAAGAATTTTTTTGTCCACTGAATTATTTTCTATATAAAAGGATCTTCAGTATAATTGTGCCTTTTCCTAGAGATATTATGAATAGTCATTGCAGTCGGAAGGAGGGCAGAACAAAAACATGACCTTTAAGAAATGGTTTATGGCCGTATTGTTAGTTCTTTTGTGCATCGGAATGTTCTCGTTCTTTACGGTTGATTTTCGATATGGATATAAACCTAAAAATGAAAAAGTCATGCCATATGTTCCAAATAAATTTAGCGGTTTTGATCTTTGGGGTAAGCAAATAGCAAGTGAAAAATCAACAAATCTTATCAAAACAGAAGATAAAACAGAGCTTTCACCAAAAAATGGAGCGGTGACCATCAATCATCATCTTCTAAAAATCGGGAGGGACACATTTTATGAAGAAACATTCGGGAATGAAGTTTTTTTAACAGATATTATGGGAATTATCGACGGTCCATTTACGATCGGTAATATTGCAAAGGCGATCATGGCTTTAAAAGGAGAAGGAACAACAAACTTACGTGTCGAATTGGCAGATGATATAACAATTGGAGGGAAAAGATACAAAAAAGGCGAAAAAATTGATACAGGAATAGATGTTGTAAAAGGTACATATGTTCCGCTTGGGATGCCGGTAACGTTTTCAAAAGGAAAAATAAGAGTCGGGATTAGCTGTGCTGCTTGCCATGCAACAGTTGATCAAAATACGAAACAAGTTATTGAAGGAGCACCGAACAACGATTTAAATCTTGGTCTTTTGTTAGCTTTGGCAACGAACTCAAGCGCTTATTTTACTCATGGAAATATTGCCAGTATCAAAGATTATTTAAAAGGAACAGATCGTTCTGTTACAACTACAAAAGGTACAAAAGAAGCATTGCCGGATCCGGAATCTTTAGAAAAAGCTGTTGATGAAACCTTTCAAAAATGGCCAAGGGGTCATTTCGATTCATCTATTGATTTAATTAGCAATCCTACTGATATTCCGGATTCTTTTACATTAGGAGATCATCCGTATGGATGGAGCGGGTTTGCAGCAGCCGGTTCGTTTCGGGGGTTGTCAGCGTTTAGCAACAATGTTCATGCCCAAAACGCAGATACTCTGTCACAATCGGAAATCAGCAAAGACCTTTTTGGGATTGACAAAGAAGTATATTTAGGGACTATTTTGCAAAACGCTGCAAATCCTAATTTCCGCTATAATCCCAAGAGCGGTGTAAAGCCTTCCAAGTTTTTTCAAACTGTTGATCCCACACCTGATGTTCCAGGCATTAATCAGCTTGTTGCCCCGCCGCAATTTCCGAAAGTTTCATTAACAGCACCGGACGGATTAATTGTCAGCAGTCCGGGCTACAAATTCAACGAACAAAATAACGGTGTTGCGGCTTGGCAAAATACGCTCCAGCCTCCTAAGCCAAACATGAAGATTGAACGAGCTGCCATAGAACAGGGGAAAAAAGTGTTTGCGAAAGCAAACTGTATTACCTGTCATGCAGGAAGTACATTAACAAACAATCAAGTGATCTCTGTTAAGGAAATTGGAACCGAACCTTCAAGGGCGAAAGCGTTAAAAAAATACGGAAAGGTCATGGGGGAATCTTTATTATACTCACCTGAAACTCCTGTTCCTCTTCCAAAAAAACCGACTGTATTAAAAGTGCCAACTGAACATCTTAATCGTGATCAGTTGAAATTAGCCTTTGCATTAGGAGACTCGCCAGGTGGATACAAAGTTCCAAGTCTTATCGGGTTGTATTGGACAGCTCCTTATTTGCATGACGGCAGTGTGGCAGTCGGGAACGATATCGATCAGGAAATTGGTGTAACAGGGACTATTTTAAAAGGAATTACACCAGATCCTGCAAACAGTCTTCGGGCGCTTGTTGATAAAAGCCTCCGTGACAAAGTGATTAAAGCAAATCTTACATCCCAGCAGCTCCAAGATTTGCACATTAAAGGCATCGGACATGAATATTGGGTTGATGAATCAACAGGGTTCACAAAATCAGAGCAAGATGCTTTGATCAAATATTTACTTTCGTTAACGGCGATTCAAAAAAATAAGTAAAACTGGAACAGGGTATTATGAGCTATGCCTGTTCCTTTTTTATCGATAAAAATTGTATTAGAAAACCATTGGGGGCAATGACTTTAAATCAGTGTTCTTTCCCTTTAGGACTCTTATTTGATTAAATTCCAATAAGTTTGTACAGATATTGCATATAACGGGAAAATCAGAAATTTAAAATTATGTATTTATGGTTCCGTTGAAAAAGATAATATCGCCACATAGAATATGCTCTTAGATCGTTTCAAAATTACATACTTTTTCGATCAATAACATGATCATAGAGAAAAAGAAAACAGAAATCTTTATGAAAAATGTTCCTGAGAAATGATGAGAACTTCGCGGGATATCTGTTGAGATCCCAACAGATAAAGCACCTCAGCTTAATAAGTTAAATGATGGCCACATCTGCAATGTGTCAAAAAAACAGAAATGATATTAGTCAATGAAGTAGACAAATTTTTTAAGATTTCACCTATCGCTCTTTTTAGAGGCAGAACTTATGTGTTTTCATGAAGGTAGTTTATGATTAGAAGCTAACTCGCTGTTTGTTTACTGTACAACGTTTCGTGTTTATATTTACCTTCTCGTATTTATTGAATGATACCATTTGCAGTGACAGTTTTTTAAAAAATCGACCCCCCGAAAGTTTTAAAATAATTTAATCTTTTATAGATTGAGAGATTATAGATTACTGATCATATGTTTCAGAGCCTTTGATTTTACTCGTATAGTAAGCAACTACTGAAAACCTATGATCGGAAAATCGGTATCGACTAGAATGGAATTGTCCTTTGAATATTCTATTTGATCCTGCACAATTTGACGTACTCATTTCTCCTAATGGTTGGTTGCCTGAATTAAGCAAGAAATTTAATAATAGTAACTTCATTTAGAATTTATAGAAAATAATAAAAATTATATTGACATAAAAAAAGGTCTTTTTTATTATTAAAATTGAAACAACGTTCCAAATTTGATTTGTGAGCGGTATCATAGGAGGAGAAATATTCATGGTCAATCCTAAGCCCTCAGATAGACAGATCAATTCAACAGTTATAAAAGCACTCACTGTTCTTGAGAAGGTTGCTTTTGCAAATGGCGGTATTTCATTAGCTGATTTAGTGAAAGAGTTGGATATGCCGAAAACTACCATTTATCGGCTGATCGAAACGTTAAAGCATTGTGATTATATTCATTTAGATGCAAATACTGAAAGATACTATGTTGGCTGGAAAACGGTACAAATCGGTGTTTCGGGATTGAATAATATTGAAGTTGTCGATATCGCTGCCCCCTATTTGACAAAATTGGCGGAGAAAACGGGAGAAACTGCATTTTTGGCTGGCTACTACAACGGAGAAATTGTTTATCTTTACAAAAAAGAGGGGACGCAGTCCATTCGAACGACAGCTCAGCTTGGGATGAGAAGACCTGTTCATTGCACAGCGGTCGGAAAAGCGATTCTTTCCACTTTCACATGGGAGGAAGTCGAAAAAATTTTAGAGGAAAAAGGGATGAAAAAATATACAGAGAACACCATTACAGATGCTCATAAACTTCGGAAAGAATTACTTGAGATTAAAAGAAACGGTTATGCGATTGACAGGGAAGAAATTGAAATAGGATTAACTTGCTATGCCGTACCTATCTTTAATTTTACTGGAAATATGGCCGGCTCAATCGGATTAGGCGGTCCAACAACGAGAATGAGAGAAAATCAAAATGATTTTACATCGCAATTAAAAGAAGCAGCATTTCAAGTTTCCAGAATGTTGGGATACGTTCCGAAAATAGGGGGAGAGACAGTTGAACGATAACAAAAGTATTGTAGACCAAATTTTGGAGAATGGAAATAAAATGAATAAAGCGGCGATAGCGACAGTCGTTCGTGTAAAAGGATCGGCCTATAAACGAGAAGGGGCCAAAATGCTAATTGATGAAAGCGGTAACACAACCGGCTTAATTTCTGGCGGCTGCCTTGAACCCGATGTTGCCGAAGCTGCTAAGCAGGTTATAGAGAATGGAAAACCTGTGCTAAGGCGTTATGATATGGATGAAGATCTCGTCTGGGGGCTGGGGCTAGGATGTCCTGGTACTGTTGATATCTATATTGAAAAAATCAATTTTGATGAATTAAAATTAGATCGCTCGATTGAAGATTTTTCAAAGAATCCATTGACAGCTTGGCTTTCTTGTGTAAAAGAAGAAAAAATGGGTGTTTTAGCAACCACTTTAGACTTACTCCGTTCACATTCCGGACAGAAGCAAATTTTTGTTTCTGAAAACTATCAAACGGTAGGTAAGCTGGACAATAATGAATTACATCAATTCGTCTGCGATTTTTCGAAAAATCTATTACAAAGTACAAATCCAAAATCGGAAACAAAAACATTCACCTTATCAAACGGAGAAAAAGTCGATGTATTTTTTGATGTAAATATTCCTCCGATTGAATTAATCATTTTTGGTGCGGGTCATGATGCCATTCCTTTAGCAGAGTTTAGTGTTAGATTAGGATTTAATACAACCGTAGTCGATCCAAGATCAGCCTATCTAACAGAAGCTCGTTTTCCAGGTGCGAAAAGAATTTTAGCAGATGCAAGCTCAATTCCCGAAAAGGTAAAAGTCAGTTCCAAATCGTATGTGGTCATTATGAACCATCATTTGGAACGAGATATAAATGTTCTGAAACATATACTTCATACGGATGCAAGGTATATTGGGATTTTAGGTCCGCGTTCTAGATGCCAAAAAATATTTAAAGCTCTTCAAATAGACGACATTGACCAATATGATCACATATTTAATCCTGTTGGATTAGATATTGGTTCGGAGTCTCCTCAGGAAATAGCGTTAAGTATTCTTGCTGAGATCATTGCTTTTCGAAACAAGCGTGCGGGCGGATTTTTGCGTGAGAAAAAAGACCGTCAGTTAGTATCATGAGCAGCTCATAAATAAAATGATCATTTTAATATTCCTAATATTCCCAATATTCAAAATATAGTTATCCCTCTTTAAGGAGGTGATTACAAGGATTACAAGGACAAATGATCCTAATCAAAAAATAATTAAGAAATAAAAAAACAGAGGAGGCGAAAAAATGGTTACTGTAAAAAAAGGTTTAGGTGTAAGTTTGAAGCGTAAAGAAGACATAAGACTTTTGACTGGTAATGGACAATTTACCGATGATATTGAAAAACCAGGCATGTTACATTTGGCCATTGTACGGAGTCCTCATGCTCATGCACGTATTGTAAATATTGATGCAAGCAAAGCGAAAAAACTGCCTGGAGTAGTAGCTGTTCTAACGGGAGAAGAGGCACTTCAATATTCAGGACCACTTGCACCGACGATCAATATATTTAACAAAGTACCAGAAGTGTATGCGATTGCCTATAAAAAGGTTCGCTATGTCGGTGAGCCAGTGGCCGTTATTGCTGCCGAAGACCGATATATTGCTGAAGATGCAGTCGATCTTATTGAAGTAGAATATGAGGTTTTACCAGCTGTTGTGACGATTGAAGATGCACTGGAGCCAAAGGCGCTTCTTTATGAAGAATGGGGAGATAATAAACAATTAGAATCGAGAACCACTATCGGCGATATAGACGATGCATTTGCCAATTCGGAATATGTCTTTGAAGAAACCATTACACACAACCGCTACACCGGAACTCCGATGGAGTCTCGTGTATGTATTGCCGAATATAATCCTGGATCTAAAAAGATGACAGTTACATGCTCGACACAGGCACCTTCTCAAGTACGCACGCTGATTGCCCAGACATTGCAAATGCCTGAGCATAATATACGAGTTATTGCCCCGGATGTTGGCGGCGGTTATGGCACAAAATTGCAGGCAAATGCAGAAATCATTGCTTGTATCATGGCGCGCATGCTTGGCAAGCCGGTTAAATGGACGGAAGACAGAGTAGAGAATATTCTAACTGGAGTTCATTCTAGAGACTATACTTGCACGGTGAAAATTGGGTTCGACAAAGATTTTCGCATCACAGGACTTCAAGCGAAGCTGATTGGAAATATTGGGGTTGATGGAACTTGCCATGCACCGGGAACCCCTGCTTTATCGGTTGCAGGTGCTTATTTTCCAGGTCCATATAAAGTGCCTGTTTATGACGTAGAAATCATTGGGGTCGTTTCAAATAAAGCGCCTTATGGTGCGCACCGCGGATATGGAAAGGATATTGCCAATTATCCTATTGAGCGGATGATGGATATAGCAGCTCGAAAACTTGGTATATCACCAGAAGAATTAAGACGGCGCAACTTTATAAAGAAAGACGAATTTCCTTATCAACAAATTTCTGGGCCGCTTTATGATAGCGGAGATTTTGATAAACTTATGGATCTCGTAATGGATAAAATCGATTATCAAAACTTTAAAAAGAAACAATTAGAGCTTCGTAAACAAGGCAAGTACATTGGACTTGGAATCGCCGCTATGCTTGAGCCGTCTGGCGCTGCTGTCTTTAATGGCATATTTAATGGTTATCAGGCAGCAACTGTACGAATGACGCCTGAAGGACATTTCCAAGTATTAACCAGCCATCAGAACATAGGTCAAGGGGTTGAAACAACGATTCCACAAGTTGTTTCACAAGTTATGGATGTAGATATAGACGATATTCGATTTGTTTATGGAGATACGGATATTACGCCGTACGGATTAGGTCCATTTTCTTCCAGAGGTGCAACGTATACTGTTTCTGCCGTATATGAAGCTGCCAAGATGTTAAAGGAGAAGCTTTTAAAAATTGCCGGTTATCTGCTTAAGGAAGATCCGGAAAATCTTGAAATGGCAAATGGAACAGTAAGGGTTAAAGGGACGACAAATCCGGAAGCAGCCATCAGTTTAAAAGAAATCGGCAATAAAGTTTATCTATGGCCGGGACCTTATGCGACAGTGCCGGAAGGAATAGATTGTAATTTAGAAGCAACCTATACATGGACGAGTAAAGTAGTGAAGTGGGAGCCTGATGAACACGGGCGAGTCAATCTTTATACGACACATCCGACAGGAGTCTTTGTTGCTCTAGTAGAGGTTGACATTAAAACCGGGCTTGTGAAAGTAGACAAATTCGTTGTTTCCCATGATTGCGGCACAATTATCAATCCTATGATTGCAGATGGACAAATTGCCGGCGGCATCGCACATGGAATTGGCGGCGTGCTGTTAGAAGACCTTGCATATGACAGCAACGGATTAATGACAAACCCTGATTTTCAGCATTACTTATGTCCAACTGCAATGGATGTATCAGACATCGAAACCATTCACATGCAATCCCCATCACCTTTTACACCGCTTGGTACAAAAGGAAAGGAATGGGAGAAGGCGGAACGATTCCGTCTCCAGCAGCAGTAGCGAATGCGGTAGAAGACGCTTTATCACCTTTTGGTGTAATTGTAAAAGATTTACCAATTACTCCTGAACGAGTTTTAGAATGGATTAAGCAAGGGGAAATGCAAAATGTCAAATCATAATTGGGAAATATACCCTTTGGTGCTTGGAGAAGCAGATGTATCAAAGGTATTAGATACATTTTGGTCGCTGAGCCGCGACAAATCGATGGTAACGGTGCCGATTTTAGCTTGGCTTTTAGTTCCGACATTTAATGAAGAGCCAATTTTAGTGGACACCGGTTTTCGAGATGCTGAACGCTGCCAGACCGTTCATGGCTTAGGTCCTCATCGGACAAAACCTGAATGGAGCCTTCGCACCCAATTGAAGAACCATGGCTTTACAGCTGAAGAGATAAAAAAGGTAATTCTAACTCACCTCCATTATGATCATGCAGGAGGATGCACCGAATTTCCGAATGCAAAATTCATCGTCCAACGCACTGAATTGCAGGCTGCTGCGGCACCAATGGTATCTTCGCAGCTGAAAATCGGGGGAGGGGCGTTATTTTATGACAGAAAAGACATTGCAGAATTAATTGACCCATTGTGGCCTCAAGTTCATTTGATCGAAGGGGATACAGAAATAGCTCCTGGGGTGAAATGTGTCTTATTCCAAAACACTCATACGCCAGGCAGCCAAGCAGTATATGTCCAAACTGAATTCGGCACCGCAGTTATTCTTGGAGACATTGCCAGAAATGTTGAATTAAATATTAATCAAGAAATTCCACCTGGATTAATTTACGATTTAGAGGCTACCTATCGAGCGATGATTCGAATTAAGAATGAGGCTGATATTGTTCTTCCTAGTCATGATTATGAAGTAGTAAAAAAATATAGGAACGGACTAAAAGAAGGGACGTCAGTTCATGAAAATTAAAGGAATTGAACGAGTGGCATTGCAGGTAAAAGACATCGATCAATCGATCAAATTTTTTTCGAGGCTCTTCGGAACAACTTTTCAGCGGCAAAATGTGCAAATAAACGATTCCGTGATAAAAGTAGCTTTTTCTCCGTTAGGAATTGAACTTTTAGAAGAGACAGATTTAGAGAAAGAATCATTGAGAAGCTTTCACCTTCGTGTGGAGAACATACAAGACGTTCATCCTGCTGTTTTGGAAGCTGGAGGTGAGATTCTCGCGCACTTTACAGTGGGAGAAATGGAACATATGATTGCAAAAATTGGAGATTTTCGAATTGTATTTGTATCTTACGAAGGTAATGATTCTTTGAAAGCGTTATCTTCCGGAAAATGATAGGTTAGGGGGAAGAATGAATGAAACCAGTTCCATTTGAATATGTGGCTGTTAAAAGTGTAAATGAAGCGATAACCGCACTCGAAAAGTACGGAGACAATACAGTCATCATCGCTGGAGGACAAAGTCTGATGCAGGAAATGAATTTAAGGCAGGCACGTCCTTCATGTCTGGTTGATATAAATGGGATCACAGATCTTGATTATATTGAAGAAACGGGTGATGCCATTAAAATCGGGGCATTAACAAGACACCGCACCGTTGAAAAGTCTGAAATTGTAAAACGAAATTGTCCTTTGCTTCAGGAAGCCGTTACTCATATTGCGCATTTCCAGATCCGCAATCGAGGTACGATAGGAGGAAGCCTGAGACAAAATCCGCCAGGCGCTGAATACGGAGTCGTTGCTCGTGTGTTAAATGCTCAGTTTGTCATTGCCGGTCCTGATGGCAAACGCGTACTTTCCGGAGAAGAGTTTTTCGTCAGCCACTTTAAAACAGCAGTGAAACAAAATGAAATCATTGTCGAAATCATATTCCCAAAATTAACAAAAGAGACGGGATATGGATTTTTGGAAGTAACAAGAAGACATGGACATATTCCCATTGTTTCAGCAGCGGCGACTCTTCAGTTAAATGAAGATGACACGGTGAAAGATGCTCAGGTAGCTTTAGGGAATGTCAGCCCTCAAGGTGTCCCTTACAAAGTGCAATCTGTTTCACAATTGATTGGGAAACCATTTACTCAGGAAATTCTTGATCAACTAGCAAACGATATAAAGAATGAAGTCAATCCAGATCCTGAAGCAGATGCAAAAGCTGGCTATACATTGCAGCTTTCGAGAATTATGGGACGCCGTGTTTCTGAAATTTCCAGTGCTGAGTATCGAAAAGAAGCGTCATCCGTATTGAGTATTCGGGCTTTACAAAAGGCATACCAACAAATTAAAGGAACATTTCAGTAATGAAGAAAAATAAAAAGTCCCCTTGGTTTTGATAAGGGTTTGAGGCCGTTTCCCTAACGAAAAAACCAAAGAGGACTCACTTGTATTATAACTCGATGAAAAAATTAAGCAAATGACACTAGTAACAGTCATTACCTGCATTCATCTTTTCCGAAAAGAGCTCGAGATGATCGCTGCTCGTTTCATTTTCGAAAATTCAATCATTGACTTTGAACCATTGAAGAAAGGTCATTTGTAGGTGTTGAATCAGACAAAATGACCGCTATAAAAGGCTTGATCATACCGAGAGCCGGCGGTCTTCTTTTTACGAATGCTGTCACCACCGATCGCTGCGGCTTTAATTCGGAATACAGACGAATTTTTGTAAGTGTACGGAGAACATGTTCGCCTTCACTCGCGGTTACACCGAATGGTTCCAATAGAAGCGACCATGAGACAAATGTAAATTCAAGGGGGTTATAACGGGATGTTTCACTTCCTCATAGATAAGAAAACATCCCTTTACCCATATTTCTTCAATATATAGCATTTGTGCGGGGTTTGAAAAGTTTTAAAGAAAATGTGAGGAAACAATAAATAAATAATGAAAAGTAGGGGGAGGAATTTACATGATAGATAAAACTACTCACAAAAAAATCACGGTCACTGTCAATGGAACGGTATATGAGCGTGAAGTGAATGTTCGGACATTACTAAGTGACTTTCTCCGGAGAGAATTAGGTTTAACGGGAACACATGTTGGTTGTGAACAGGGGGTGTGCGGCGCTTGTACGATATTGGTGGACGGTCAGGCAGTCCGTTCCTGTTTGCTGTTAGCGGTTCAAGCAGATAATCGCTCCATTACCACCATTGAAGGAATAGGAACGCCTGATCACCTTCATCCGATTCAGGAGGCTTTTTGGGAAAATCATGGTTTGCAGTGCGGGTTCTGTACTCCAGGATTTGTGATATCTGTTTACGAATTTTTAAAAGAAAATCCTGATCCATCCGATGAAGAAATTCGTGAAGCGTTGTCCGGTAATTTGTGCCGTTGTACAGGATATCAAGGAATTATTAAATCGGTAAAAGCAGCTGCAGAAAAATTAAAACAATCGGAATTGGCTGGTTAAATAAATAATCAGGGGCTGTTCTGATGAGTTCCTAAAATGAAGGATTTGGGAGAAATACTACTGTGAAGGACAAAAATAATGGAATCAAATTTGTACATGTTCTCATAGAGGCAATGAAATCTAACAAGAAGCAATTGTATGTGCTGAATGTCCGTTATAAAACTTTTGAAGAACCTAATTCAGAAAGAGAGCATAAGAAAAGTCCTTCATAAGCCTTCTGAAGGATATAAACAAGATAGGAAAAATGGTTCTGATAAGTTCCTAAAATGAAGGGGCTCCAAAAAGTCAGTTAACCCTGACCTTTTGGACAGCCCCGTAGTTTTTCAAACGACTAGGAAAATCGCCTCTGCTTTAGATGAGATTGTGACTCATTCTTAAAGCCTATCTATGTTCGTAATTGACTTTAACCATAATAAAATCAAGATTCTAGCAAAAGCATATCTGTATGGTGATGGAATACAAGGAGGTTTATGGAAATGCAAGAGCTGCTTCAAACATACCACTTAAATGAAAACAATTTCAATTGGGATAAAAACTGGTTCATACAAGCATGGCGGATTATGAACACGATACGTGTATTTGAAGAAAAAAGCATTCAAATTTACAAAAAAGGACTCATGGGTGGATCACTTCACTCATCTATTGGCCAAGAAGCTGTAGCAGCTGGAGTTTGTATGAATTTGAAAAAAGACGATTATATTTCCATTACGTATCGGGGGCGTGGTCAAGCATTAGCAAAAGGGGCCGATCCTTTTCAATTATTTTCCGAAATTTTAGGGAAGAAGACAGGCTATTGCAAAGGAAAAGGGGGCCCTATGCATATTACATCTCAAGAGCTTGGAATATTAGTAGCGAATGGTATCGTCGGTGCAGGTATTCCAATTGCTGTCGGAGCAGGTTTATCCATCAAAACGTTGAAAAAGAATCAAGTTTCTGTTGCGTTTTTCGGAGATGGGGCGACAAACCAAGGAGCATTTCATGAAGCTCTAAATTTGGCTGCGATCTATAAACTGCCGGTCGTTTTCGTTTGCGAAAACAATCTATATTCAGAAATGACGCCAATTAAAAATGCTGTATTAAATGAGCATTTAGCAGAAAGAGGACTGGCCTATCGCATTCCGTCGATCATCGTGAATGGAAATGATTTGCGAGCTGTATATGAGGTTGCAAAACAAGCTGTGGAACGGGCGCGTTCAGGTGAAGGGCCTACCTTTATAGAAGCCAAAACTTATAGATTGTTAGGACATATGATCGGTGATGCGGAGACGTACCGAACAAAAGAAGAAGTGGAGGAATGGAGACAAAAAGAACCGATCAGATATTTTCGGGATGTATGCTTAAAACAAAATGTATTGAACGAAAAAGAATTAGATGAAATACAACAACAAGTCATACAAGAAATTGACATTGCATATGAACGTGCGATGAAATCTGAAGAACCTGAAATGGAGGAGATCTTTAATGATGTCTACTAATAGAATCATCAGTTATGCCCAAGCAATCAATGAAGCTCTTAAAGAAGAAATGGCATTAGATGATAGAGTAATCCTTTTAGGGGAAGATATTGGTTCATATGGCGGCGTTTTTAAGGTGACAAAAGGTTTGTTTGATGAATTCGGAAAAGAACGAGTCATCGATACACCTATCTCTGAAACCGGATTTATCGGAGCAGGAGTTGGGGCAGCGATGACGGGGTTAAAGCCGATCATTGAGATTATGTGGATTGATTTTTCGCTAGTAGCGATGGATCAAATTATTAATCAGGCAGCGAAAATGGCCTATATGTCTGGAGGACAAACGAGCGTTCCAATGGTAATACGTACACAAGGCGGCGGGGGAAGAGGAAATGGCGCCCAGCACTCGCAAAGCCTTGAAACATTATTTGCACATATTCCGGGGCTCAAAGTCGTTGCACCTTCTACCCCTTATGATGCGAAAGGATTATTGAAAGCATCCATCCGGGAAGGAAGTCCGGTCATATTTATTGAACATAAAATGCTTTACTCTCAAAAAGGAGAAGTTCCGGAAGAGGAATACACGATTCCTTTAGGAAAGGCGGATATTAAAAGGTCTGGAAAGGATGTTACGATTGTTACGCTGTCAAGAATGGTACAGTTTTCGCTTGAAGCTGCAAAAGAATTAGAAAAAGAAGGAATCGATGCTGAAGTAATTGATTTGCGTACTCTTGTTCCTCTAGATATAGAAACAGTTAAGGAGTCAGTAAAAAAGACGAACCGAGTAGTTGTTGTGCATGAAGCGACTCGTTCTTACGGCTGGGGAGCTGAAATTGCTGCCAGAATTCAAGAGGAGGCTTTTGATGATCTGGATGCACCGGTACAACGAGTGGGGGCGGAAGATGTTCCTGTTCCATATAACTTAAATTTAGAAAAAGAAATGCTCCCACAAACGAAAGATATCATTCAAGGAGTAAAAAAATCTTTGTATTTACAAATGGAAACAGTGTAATGGCACAGTACAACAATTATTTGAAAGCATTTTGATAAATAATTGCAATTTATATACACAAAAAGATGCTATCTATGTGTTATGACGAAGGAGGAAAAAAGGTGCGGCAGGAAATTGTACTTCCTAAATTGGATTCATCAATGGAAGAGGCTCGTATAGTTTCATGGGAGGTCAAAATTGGTGATACCATTAAAATAGATGACCCAATTTTAATTGTAGAAACTGAAAAATCCAGTCTTGAGGTTGAATCAGAAGTAGAGGGAACGTTAGAAGAAATTGTTGTGGATGAAGGTGAAACTGTACCAGTAGGAACTGTTCTTGCATATGTATCGAATGGTAAACATTCCACCGAACAAAAAGGCAGCTCCGATCATAATCCTGTAAAAGAAGAGAACATCTCACCAGGAAAGACTGAAAGAATCCGAGTTTCTCCAGCAGCTAGAAGACTTGCAAAGCAGCGCGGAGTAGATCTAACCAAAATTAAAGGCTCGGGACCAAGGGGAAGAGTGATTCTGAAAGATGTGGCGGAAGCAGCTGCAAATGTAGTGAATCAAAGTGTTAAAACAGAAAATAAAGTCATAGCATCGATACATGCTAAAGGGAAAAGGGTTAACCTTACAAGTATGAGAAAAACGATTGCGCAGCGAATGACCGCAAGCTTTATGAATGTTCCTCAATTCCAAATCAAGAAAAGAGTCGATGTATCATCCATTGTGCAATTGCGGCAGGCAGTAGTTTCAAGCATTGAACATTCGGCAGGCGTTCGTTTATCATTTAATGATTTTCTCATACAGGCGGTGGCTTTAACATTGAAGAAATTCCCGAGGGTAAATGCCTCATTCATAGATTCTGAAGGAGATCCTTATATTTTGGAGCATGAAGATATTAATATTGGTCTAGCGGTTGCTATTGATGACGGTTTAGTTGTTCCCGTCATCCATCAGGCAGATCAATTGTCCTTAATCGAGATTGCAGAAAAAAGAACAGAATTGGTTGAAAAAGCGAGAAAAGGCTTATTGAAGCCTGAAGAAATGCGTGGAGGAACTTTCACAATTTCCAATCTTGGCTCAGTTGGAGTTGACGAGTTTGTGGCAATCGTAAATCCTCCTGAAACCGGCATCTTAGCAGTTGGAAATATAATAGAACAGCCTGTTTTAACGAATCGTCATGAAACTTTGATAAAGCCGATGATCACATTAAATGCTTCATTTGATCATCGTACAATTGATGGCGCCTACGGTGGAAGATTTCTCGCTCAATTATGTGATCAGTTGCAATCAGGTCAATGGAATATCTTTTCAACAGTAAAATAATGAAATCATTAGGAAGTTGCCATGATGAGCATTCGAACATTAAAACAATTTTTCTGAGAAGGACATTAAGCAAAGCTTTTAATCAAGCTATCTTTGACTCTGATCTGAGGAGCAGGAGCAGGTGCACACCGAAAATATTGTCTGAAGATTTAGAATGACTAGACATAATTTTCAACTTGATAGAAACATATAATAGGATTTCCGGCCATCTCCTTTTTATAAACCAAGGGCAGCAGGTTTTATGAGCATACCGGAGTCAGTACTAGAGTATCACTCATTTTTGAAAATAAGCTTGCTTGAAAAATTGAAACAAATGACGGAGTTTTAGATGGAGTCTTCTCCATCCTCCGCCATTTATATTTTTAGGCGGTAACTAAAAAACAAGTGAGAACTGATTCATCAACGCCTGTATCAAAAAGTTTCAAAAATTCGGAACAACTTGAAATTTTCATGAGAAGCTTTTTCTCCAAAATAATGTTAGCATGATAGGAGAGTGTAAAAATGGGCAATATGAACAAAATAACCGATACCCTTCAGCGTCCTCTCCGTGATTTGCGCATTTCAGTTACTGATCGGTGTAATTTTCGCTGCCGCTATTGTATGCCAGCGGAGATTTTTGGTCCTTATTTTCAATTTCTCAAAAATGATCAGTTGCTCAGTTTTGAGGAAATAACTCGACTGGCTCGCATTTTTGCCTCACTTGGCGTCGAGAAAATTCGCCTATCAGGGGGAGAGCCGTTGCTGCGCAAAGAGCTGCCGAAGTTAATTGAAATGCTCGGTTCTATAGAGGGTATTTCTGACATTGCTTTGACTACGAACGGTTCTCTTCTTGCCAAACATGCGAAAGCGTTAAAGGACGCTGGTCTTCACCGTGTCAACGTTAGTTTGGACAGCTTAGATGATAAAGTTTTTCGCCAAATGAACGGCGGCCGCTGTGACGTCAAAACAGTTCTTGAAGGGATTGAAGCGGCCGCAAAGGCAGGTATGAAGGTGAAAGTGAATATGGTTGTACAAAAGGGGATCAATGATCAGGACATTGTGCCCATGGCGCGTCACTTCCGCGGGACCGGACATGTTTTACGCTTTATTGAATTTATGGATGTAGGAAATAGCAACGGCTGGAATCTTACACAAGTGGTATCTAAGCAAGAAATTTTCGAACGTGTGAACGTTGAAATGCCGTTAGAACCAATCCCGTCCAATTATTTTGGAGAAGTAGCCTCTCGTTATCGCTATCGCGGCACAAATGAGGAAATAGGCATTATTTCTTCCGTAACGGACTCTTTTTGTTCCACGTGCACAAGAGCTCGACTCTCAGCGGACGGCAATCTTTACACCTGTCTATTTGCCTCGCAAGGGACAGATTTGCGGGCGCAGCTCCGCAGCGGGGCAAAGGATGAAGAAATTAGGAATCTCATTCAGGATGTTTGGAGCCGTCGAGCTGATCGTTACTCTGAAGAAAGATTTAACAATACAACGATGCCGAACAAAAAGAAGATAGAGATGTACTATATTGGAGGATAAAACAGAGCGGGGGGAGAAAAGAACATATATTTCAGCTAATCGCTATGATAACAACGAAATTGTCGGTCGATTGAAGGGACAAAAGAACGTATTTTTCAACTAATGAAAGGCGCAGGATCATTTCAAAATATACAGGTGGTGATTGCATGTTATATATCCCGAATTCTTCCCCTATACCATTTGAAGAAGCACAACGTCTTATTCTCTCTGTGATACGTCCCCTTCCGGTTATGACCATACCTCTGTCTAAAGCTCTTGGGTACTATCTAGCGGAAACGGTAAGGGCAGATCACGATGTCCCTATGTTTGACCGTTCCACTGTAGACGGTTACGCTCTGCGTGCGGAGGATGTGATCAATGCCAGCGCTTCTGACCCGGTAAAGCTGAAGGTTTTGGAAGAGATTCCCGCTGGATATTTACCTCAACAAAAAATTACCCAAGGTACGGCCAGCCGCATTATGACGGGAGCACCTATCCCCGAAGGTGCAAACGCAGTCGTTATGGTAGAGAAAACTGAGAATGCAATGGAAGATAGCGAAAGCGTTTTGGTTTATCAATCGGTTAAAATTGGCGATGCTATTGCCAAAAAGGGACAAGATGTTGAAGAAGGGAAGGACGTCCTCACACAAGGGACGCTTTTAGGACCAATTGAACTGGGTCTGCTCGCTACATTCGGGATTGCATCTGTTGCGGTTTATGCGAAGCCTAAGGTTGGTATTCTTTCAACGGGAAGTGAATTATTAAACGTAGATGAGCCGATCGTCCCTGGAAAGCTTCGTGACAGTAACGGCGTAATGCTGGCCGGTCAAGTGAGTCAAGCAGGAGGTGAACCGGTTTATTTCGGGATTGCCCCGGACAAAGTAGAAGAGCTAGAAAAAAAGATGCTAGAGATTCTACAGCAGGTGGACATTTTAGTAACAAGCGGAGGCGTGTCCATGGGCGAATATGACTTCCTTGGAAAGGTATTTGAAAAAATTAATGCGAAAGTGATATTCTGGAAAACATTAGCTCGCCCTGGAATGCCAGTTTTGTGCGGAGTATGGCAGGATAAGCCGATTTTTGCTTTGGCAGGAAATCCAGCTTCGTCTTACGTCAATGCACATCTTTATGTGCTGCCTGCTATACGCTATATGAGCGGTTCTAAGGATCCGCTGCCGAAACGGGTAACGGTTGTATGTGACGAGGCAATTGAAGGGAAGCAAATGCTTCACACCCGGTTTTTACGAGGATTAACGTACGTTTCCCCAACCGGTGAACTAAGAGTGAAAATATCAAAGAAACAAGCTTCTAATGTTCTGTCCAGCTTTCTGGAAAGCAATTGTCTCGTTAAAGTGCCTGGGGGAAAAGGATTTAATGCAGGTGAGAAAGCGGAAGTGTATTTGCTGGGTGCGGTTGAGGAATTGAGACAGTGACAATGAGTCTGGGGGAGAGATGGTTTGAAAAAGGTTGGAGCAATTATTTTAGCAGCCGGAATGTCAAAACGGATGGGAAAACCAAAGCTGTTATTATCTCTAGGTGGGAAGCCATTATTTCGCTACTCTGTGAACACCGCTACCGCAGCTGGCTTAAAACCAATTGTATTGGTCGGCGGCAAACATATTGAAGAGCTGCGCAAACACACATCTGATTTAACAGAAATAGAAATCATTGAGAATCGGGATTATGAATCCGGCATGGCTTCCTCTCTTAAAGCAGGGATTCAGGCTTTAAAGGGACGAACGGATGCAGTCTTCGTATTTTTGGCAGACCAGCCCTTTGTACCTCCAATAGTTATAACTGAATTACTAGAAACTTATGATCAATATCGAAAAGAAGGTGTCCGCATTTTCCGCCCTAAGTATAATAATGTGCTTGGACACCCTGTATTGTTTGATGCTGAATTATTTGATGAATTTGAGCAAATTCAAGGTGATGAGGGAGGAAAATCAATTGTCCAAAAACATTATTCCAGCTTAATGGCTGTACCGTTTGAAAATTCAGAATGGGGATTTGATATTGACACCACAGAGGATCTGCTCAAACTAAAAAGGATTGCGCCAAAATATATTAAACAAAAATAGGGATAACAATAGATTCATTGTTGTCCCTTTTTAAATTTGTGTAACGGTCGTTGTACTTGAAGAAGTGCGTGGTTTTATTCAATCAAGAATTTCCCGGTTCAACAAGATTGACCGAGACTTTAGAAAATTTATTGCAGGAGTCCCATATTGAAATCGATAAACAAACAGCTCTGATGGGGTCTATATATAATTCGTATCTTAATAAGTTGCAGGCGTAACACTAGAAGATAAAGTCTGCCCCGGGTCTATATATAATTCGTATCTTAATAAGGCTCTTTATGATTGTAGAGAAAATTGTATCTTAGTTATCCGGTATTAGAAATAACAAGCAAATCCTTCCTTGATCATCATTCATTAGGACACTTGTGCGAGTGGTCCTCATCTCTTTGCACCGCTGAGTACGAATGCGGTTCTTCCATTTCGTTTTAATTTCTCCCGTTTATTCAGATAGTTTATACTTGACAGTTTCTCAAAAATGGTATTAAATTTGCATTAAGGAAAAATATATGTAATAACAACAAAATTTAAACTCAATAAAATAAATATGTGTGAAGGAATTTTTTTTTAACATAAAGTTTGCCCTAAGGCAATATTTATAACTATGGTAAAAAAGAAGGTGAATGAAAAAATTTCCTATTTGTGCAACATGAAGCCGGCAACTTTCTGTAAAGTATTAAGCCAAACGGTAAGCTGAATGGCGAAGCCGCAACAAATCAACTAGCGAAATGAAATTCATGTCTGCAAGTGTTTTGGCATTTATTCATTGATTGCGTTTTTTTAGTTTTGTTTCTTCTCAGGAATAAAAACAAATTGAGGTTACATATAGGAGTTTTCTATAAAAAACGGACAATGTTTGATTCCTGAATTCACAATTTGCCAGAATGGTTGTCGATATTTAATAGAAATCGTTCACCAATAAACTAGAGAGATGGGCTGACTTAAAAATCAAAGCAATTCATAAAAATAAAAGGAGAGTGCGAAAAAATGAAAAATTTTATGAAAAAAATGGGGTGCTTATTCTTAATTAGTGCCTTGCTGGTGTTAAGCGCATGTAGTTCTGGACAAGAAGCATCCAAACGATCAAAAGATGGAAAAATTAATGTCGTCACAACGATTGCACAAATTGGCGAGCCGTTGTCTGTAATCGGCGGAGATCGTTTAAATGTCAAAAGTTTAATGGGGCCGTCTGTAGACCCTCATTTGTATAAGGCTACTCAAAGTGATATGGAAACTCTTGAAGAAGCAGATATCATTTTTTACAACGGATTGCATTTGGAAGCGAACATGGTTGAAATATTTGAAAAGATCTCTGAATCAAAACCTGTTCTTGCAGTCGGTGAAACCATTCCTGAAGAATCTCTTTTAAAGGATGAAAAAGGGGTAGTTGATCCTCATATTTGGTTTGATCTGGACCTTTGGCAGCAAGCATTGGATGCTGCGGTTGAACAATTAAAAGAATTCTCTCCGGAAGACGCAGATTATTTTGAAGAAAATAAAAAGAAATATTTTGCTAGATTAGCTGATTTGAAAAAAGAAGCCGAAAAGCTTGCGGACATTCCAGAAAGTCAAAGAGTTCTTGTCACAGCGCATGATGCTTTCGGATATTTCGGACGAATGCACGGCATTAAAGTAGTTGGTCTTCAAGGACTTAGCACTGATTCCGAAATCGGTGTTACAGATATTCAAGATACGATTGACATTATTAAAAAGTACAAAGTTCCTGCCGTATTTATCGAATCAAGTATTAATGAAAAATCGATCAAGGCTGTCATAGAAGGAGCGAAAAGTGAAGGAATTAACGTTACATTAGGCGGGGAGCTTTACTCTGATGCAATGGGTGAGGAAGGAACAGAAGAAGGAACTTATATAGGAATGTATCGCCATAATATCAATACGATTTATGAAGCATTAAGCGAAGGAGGAAAATAGCATGGCTGAAGCAGTGCTTCAAGTAGAGAATCTGTCCGCTTCCTATCGAAAAAATACAGTGCTCTTCGATGTGAATTTTGTAGTGCAGGCTGGTTCGTTAGTGGGAATCGTCGGTCCGAACGGTGCTGGAAAGTCGACGCTTTTAAAAACAATATTAAATCTTCACCCTTCCTTAACGGGATCAGTGAAATTTTTCGGATTGCCATTCAACAAGGTCCAAAAAAGGATCGGTTATGTACCACAGCGAGGTTCGGTTGATTGGGACTTTCCAACAAACGCATTGGATGTTGTCACTATGGGACTATATGGGCAAATCGGATGGCTGAAGCGGCCATCCCGATTGCATAAACAAAAAGCATTCGAGGCCTTGGAAAAATTAGGGATGGCTGATTACGCTGACCGTCAGATAAGCCAGCTTTCTGGCGGTCAACAGCAGCGTGTGTTTTTAGCACGCGCATTAGTGCAAAATGCCGACTTGTATTTTATGGACGAACCGCTGGCTGGTGTTGATGCAGCAACAGAACGCGCTATTATGACATTGCTGAAAGAATTAAAAGCTTTAGGAAAAACGGTCATGGTCGTGCACCATGATTTGCAAACAGTAGAAGATTATTTTGACCATGTTCTTTTATTAAATCGCACCGTCATTCAGTACGGAAAAACGAAGCAAATTTTTACTAGAGAAAATATTTCGCGAACTTATGGAGGAGACTTGCGCTGGTTGAGAGAGGAGAGTCTTCATGTTCACAATCCTATTAAATAGCAACACACAATGGGTGTTATTTAGCACGATGATTTTTGGGATTGCTGCTGGAACAATGGGCTGTTTAGCCTATTGGAAGCGGCAAAGCTTAATGAGCGATGCCTTAGCTCATGCAGCATTGCCCGGTGTTGTGATCGCCTTTCTTCTACTTGGAGAAAAAAACTTATTTGTCATGATCATTGGAGCATCCATCAGCGCTTTAATTGGAGCATCATTTATCCAATGGATACGTTCATCAACTAGAATTTCGGCAGATACGGCGATGGGAATGGTGCTGTCTATTTTTTTTGGCTTAGGAATCATGCTCCTGACAGTTGTGAATCGGACGTCAGGCGGAAATCAGAGCGGTTTGGACAGTTTTATTTTCGGTCAGGCCGCCTCGATGGTCAGATCAGATGTCACTACAATGTTAATCCTAGCTTTGGCGGTTATTTTGATTGTATTCATTGCATTTAAAGAATGGAAAATATATCTTTTCGATCCGGAATTTGCAAAAGGATTAGGACTGTCACTTAAATGGATGAACGGATTATATACAACGATTCTTGTCACAACGATTGTCATCGGGATTCAAGCTGTAGGAGTTATTTTAATTGCCGCCCTGCTGATTATCCCGTCAGTAAGTGCCCGCTATTGGACACAGTCTTTTCAACGGATGATTATCATATCAGCTCTGTTTGGGGGAGCGGCTGGAGCATTAGGAACATTCATCAGTGCATTGGGAAGAGGATGGCCTACAGGACCTTTTATCGTCATTGTGGCGTCCGCGCTGTTTTTCTTATCGCTTTTCTTTGGCAAAGAGAAAGGGATTCTGGTCAAGTATTTACAATTGAAAATGCAAAAAAGATTAGTGAATATTCATACCAGTAAGGCCTTAAGAACAAAAGGGGTAGAATAACCATGACTTATCATGCTATGTGGATTATCGTAACTGCTTCTTTAGTAGGGCTGTCCTGCGGCTTAATAGGTGTATTTCTGATACTCAGGAAAATGGCGATGATGGCTGATGCAATTAGTCATACGGTTCTGTTAGGAATTGTCATCGCTTTTATTATTACACGTGAATTAAGCGGAACTCATATGCTCATTGGTGCTATATTTGCAGGACTATTGACAGCTTTTTTAGTGCAATGGCTTCATTCTTTAGACGTTCAGCAAGATGCAGCAATAGGAATTGTGTTTACGACGATGTTTGCTATTGGCGTTATTTTAATAGCGACTTCTGTAGGAAATGCACATTTAGATGTTCAACATGCTTTAATGGGGGAAATCACCTTTATACCTTGGAATAAAATTTCACTTCCTCTAATTGGCGAGGTTCCGAAGGCTACAGCATTGCTGGCTCTCGTTTTGTTTGTTGTTTTATTTGTTCTTGTCGCTTTTTATAAAGAATGGAAAATCACTTCATTTGATCCTGCGCTTGCTGCCAGCTTAGGGATTCCTGTTTTACTCATGCATTATGTATTCTTATGCTTAGTATCGATCACGACAGTTGCTTCTTTTGATGCGGTCGGCGCAATTATGGTCGTTGCGATGTTAATTACTCCAGCTGCCTCGGCATATCTTTGGACAGATAGACTTTCTATTATGCTAGTATTAAGCGGATTATTTGGCGTAATATCTGCTGTAGCGGGCTATTATATAGCAGCTTGGGTCGACACTTCTATTTCTGGCTCAATGGCATTTGCCACAGGATTAGTGTTTTTCATAAGCTTTTTGTTTTCTCCGAAACATGGATGGATTGCGAGATATTTGCGATTGCATAAAACTGTAAAAAAGACAGGATGAAAATCGGCTATTAAATTGTCTTTCATAACGGTTGATCTCCTCCATACGCTTGTCTTATGGTGCTTTTATATAGTAAACTTTGTATGATGAAGATATTAATGGAGGATAACCAATGCCAACCCCGAGTATGGAAGACTATATTGAACAAATATATTTGCTAATTGAAAATAAAGGCTATGCGAGAGTGTCAGATATAGCAGAAGCGTTATCTGTACACCCTTCTTCCGTTACAAAAATGGTGCAGAAGCTCGACAAGGATGACTACTTAGTTTACGAAAAATATAGAGGGTTCGTCTTAACGCCGAAAGGAAAAAAAATCGGAAAACGCCTCGTCTACCGACATGATCTGTTAGAGCAATTTTTGCGGATTATTGGCGTTAAAGAAGAAAACATCTATCGCGACGTGGAAGGAATTGAGCACCATTTGAGCTGGGATGCTATTGACCGAATAGGGGATCTGATTCAATTTTTTGAAAAAGATAAAAGTCGAATCATAGAATTGCAGCAATTGCAAAATTTGAATGAAGAAAATGAAGAAAACGACTTCTAACATTAAACGACTTCTAATTTAGAAGTCGCTTTTTTTGTGCATGTAAAAATTTTTGTAAAAATTGTAAAAATTTTGTTGATTGATTCGTTATTCCTATTTATAATTTTCTCAAGAGATATAAAAAAAGAGGAAAAGAGGATTATGATGAAAAAATGGGGATTCATATTACTAGCTTTTATTTTGTGGATAGGAGTGATGCCAAAGCCGTCATCAGCTGCACAACAAGCATCTTTTGAGAAAGAACTGAATCAATATTTAGAGGAAGTAAGTAAACAAAGAGGTTTCAAAGTTACAAGAGAACATATCGAATTTTCGTTAGCTCAATATGAAGAAAAGATCGAAAATTTTGATTCTGTTGAAGAACTTCGTGATTTTTTAGGAGAGGTCATTCAAAAAGATTTAAGCAATTTAACCGAAATATATGACGAATTTAATTTAAATGAAGCCAGTTTGCGCCAGCTGCTTCAAGAACACGGTGAAGATCTAGATGAGTATGTGTTTGTAGAAAATTTGTATGATGCCGTCATGCTTTACATAGAGCGTGATCCAAATTTTGATAAAAATTTGCAAGACTATTTGGCGAAAATTAGTAGTATTAGAGGATTTCCTGTGACGATTGACCATATTAATAGATCTTTGAGTTTATATGAGAGAAAACTGGAAGACTTTAAAACCGTTAAAAGTTTAGAAAGATTTTTAGGAGAAGTTATTAAAAAGGATTTAAGCAATTTATCCTATATTTATGATGAATATGATTTAAATGAAAAGGAGTTGCGCCAGCTGCTTCAAGAACACGGAAAAAAATTGGAGGATTACGTTTTTCTAGATGATTTGGAAGAGGATGTTATAACATTTTTAAGTGAAGAATGGGATGCTGGTGTAGAAGACGAGCTCCTTTACGATTTATTAACGGTTTTTGAGCAGGAATACGGATTGACAAAAGAAGAAATCGAGCGGTTAAAGAACCATTTGCGATCAATTGAAGAGCATCTTATGAAAGAAGAGACAATTATAGCTTTGTTGGACTTGGCGGATCGGATGATGGCTTTTGAAGGGTTTGATGAAGCGACAGAGCTTACAAAGAGCCAAATCGAGGAGTTAATTTCGATTTTTAAAGATTTTCAACGTATTTTTAAAATTAAAGTTACATTTTCCCTTGTAAAAGATGGGTCTGAAAAGGAGCTTTCGCTGTTTGATCTATTTAACTTGAAAGAATTGATCAATGCAAAATTGAAAATCAACATATACAGTGAAAGTGGAGAATTTTTGGCTGATCTCCTCATTACCGGAGAAATCGTTGATTCAGATACGTTACATCGAACTGGGCAAACGATTCGTCACGGCGCTCAAGAAGCCAAAAGTGTGAAACAAGAGAAAAACGTTTCGCAAAAAATAGAAAAAAAGCTAAAAGCTGTAAAGGACAATGAGCATAAAACAGTAAAAGGTGCAAAATTGCCGAAAACAGATTCCGGCTATGGCATGAATGCTATTGTAGGATTGTTCATTGTTTTAGCGGGATTTTTAATTTTTAGGCAAGCAAGGAAGGTTTAATATGCTGGAAACTACAAAAAGAAGCAGCCGAAACAAGCGGTTGTTTCTTCTTTTCTTTGCATCAATGATTATATTAGCCGGCCTATGGTTTTCAGCCGCAAACAGCTATAAACTTTTCAAAGGAATGCTACTGCCTGAGACCCATTCTGAAACGAAACAGAAGGCGGAAGCTGCACAGCCGGCCCCAGAAAAAAATATGAAGGCAGAAAAGGTTTTATATCCGACACGACCTAAAATTGGGGAGCAAATAGGAGAGCTGTTTATTCCAAAACTAAATGCAGTACTTCCGATATACCATGGAACGAACGAAGAAGAGCTTGAAAAAGGGGTCGGTCATTTTGCAGGAAGCGTATTGCCAGGAGAGGCAGACAATTCGGTTCTTTCCGGTCATCGCGACACCGTGTTTCGTAGGCTGGGGGAAGTAGGAAAAGGAGACGAGTTAATCGTCACAACTTCAGCTGGAGAATTTACTTATAAAATCTATAAGGTTCGGATCGTTGATAAAGACGACCGGACCGTGATCGTTCCGAAACCGAGGGCTACGTTAACTGTCAGTACATGTTATCCGTTTCATTTTATCGGCTCCGCGCCGGAACGATACGTGCTCGTAGCATATCTTGTTTCCGAGAAGTTGAAAAAATAATCTGTTATCTTGACCTATCATAATGTTTCCTATTCCTGTCTTCCGGTGGGAAAACTATCATAAAAACGGCTTTAGCCCTGTGTTCTAAAGGGCTAAAGCTGTTTATAATCGACTGTCTGACAGGGGAAGGTTTCCCCCCTAAAATTTGTTATCATGTGCATCTTTCAAGACACTGCATTTTTTTTGACAGAGTTACGAATGAGTCTTTTAATGTCCTTATTTTACGGACTTTCTACCATATCCTTGTTATTTTTATCACTTTGTTCTTTTCTGTTTTTATTCATAAAAGAAAATATGGTGAGCAGTGCTAAGATGACAAGGCAAACAGTAGAACCGATCATATTTTTCTTATTAAAGATAAAAGAGAAAAAGATGACCAATAATGAAACGGTGGCTACTATCGTTGTGTATGGGAACCATTTTACTTGGAAATATGGTTTCTCCTTATACTGAGAACGAAGCTTTAGCTGAGCCAGACAAATGCTTGTCCATAATAAAATAATCGTAAAACCAGGTATCGTCATTAAATAGCTGATGACTCGGTCTGGAGTCATATAAGCTAAAAATACCCCAAATAAAATACAGATAGCCGTAACGGTAATACAGTTGATCGGTATTCCTTGTTTGGAAATCTTTAAAAATCTTTTTGGCGCTTCACCGCTTTGAGCCATGGAATATAATGTTCTGGAAGTTGCGTAAATCCCTGAGTTCGCCGCTGATAAAACAGCAGTAATAAGGACAAAATTCATAATATGAGCGGCTCCAGGAAGCCCTGTGATGCTCAATACTTGGACAAATGGACTGTTTTCCCCTGTCACTTGATTCCACGGCATTAAACCACAAATAATAAGAATAGGAAGCATATAAAAGAGAATAACTCTCCACATCGTTCCTTTAATGACTTTTGGCAAAACCTTTTCTGCATCTTTTGTTTCTGTGACCGCAACACCGATTAACTCAGCCCCGCCGTATGAAAACATGACGACTAAAAAGGCGCTTAACATTCCTCCAATTCCATAAGGAAAGAACCCGCCGTGTGCCGTATAGTTAGAAAAAGGATCATCAATATTGCTCGGAATAATTCCAAACAAAATGCCAAAGCCTAATAAAATGAAAGCGATTAATGCGAAAATTTTAATTCCTGCAAACCAAAACTCAATTTCACCATAGTACTTTACTTGAAACAAATTCATTCCAATGATTAAAACCATACAAAGGAGACTTAAAAGCCATAACGGTACGGTTGGAAACCAATATTTCAGAAAGCTTCCTGCTGCTAAAATTTCAACAACGGTGACAACAATCCAATTGATCCAATAAAGCCATCCTACAATAAAGGATATATGGAAGCCAAAAGCTTTATAAACAAGATGCTGAACGTTTAAGTTCGGATAAACAATCGCCATCTCAGCCAGTGCCGTCATGACAATAAATAATAAAAGGCCTCCTAATAAGTAAGCTATTACAACACTTGGGCCGGCAATATTTAATGTATCTGAGCTCCCTTTAAAAATTCCTGTTCCAATCATGCCTGCTAGCGCAATAAACTGAACATGTCGAGGTAATAACCCTTTTTTTAATGTTTGATCTTTTTCCATGGTGTTCATGCCTTTCTGTCCATTATGAAAAATATACTAGAATAACTGGCAGCATACTTTTTTACTTAATCGCTTTTCAGGTTTTACGCTTTTCTGCGTTTAAGTAAAAAAATAAATATGTTTCTAGTATATAATATTCTTTCGATTCATCAAAGAATAATGAAAAAACTCATTGCTATAAAACTGTTACAATTTATGGTAAATAGCAATACTCTTGAACCTCGAAGATATTTACGGAGCAAAGATAAGGTCGATTCTTCCTCTATTTAGTAGGAACTTATTACGATCTGTTCGATAAAACACTTCCTAAATGAAGAGGAATGTTATGAAGGTTCGCAAATCTTTTTCAAAACAGGGGTACTATTCTAAAAAGTGTTTTATTTTAAGAGTAGTTCAAATAAATGTTATAATTTTTTTTGTAAAAAAAATTGTCTGTTGCCGACAAATTCCACCACAAAAATCTTCTCGTCATCCGTATAATCTTAATCGTGTATTATTTATAGATTACCTTCTATACAGGTTAGGAGGAGACGGAAATGGGAGATCAATATCAGACGCGTATGGAGAAACGTCAAAAAAAGAAATCAGCTTCTAAAAAATCTCCGCTCATAAAAATCATGACAGCCTTTATTCTTGCGATTATCGTAATGATGACTGCGGGCGGTATCGTGGTATTGTCTTACATTATAAGCGCCCCTGCACTAGACCCGAAATTACTGAAAGATCCGTTATCCTCAACCGTTTATGATATGTATAATGAAAAAGTGCGAGATATTTCAGGAAGCGAACATCGGAAAATCATCAAAATCGAAAATATACCGAAAAATGTACAAAATGCGTTTATCGCAACAGAAGATGTGCGGTTTTTTGAGCATAATGGAATCGATTTTAAACGAATCGCAGGTGCAACCGTTGCGAATGTAAAAGAAGGATTCGGCGCTGAAGGCGGAAGTACGATTACCCAGCAGGTAGTCAAAAATTCATTCTTAACGCCTGAAAAAACGCTCAAGCGAAAAATACAAGAAGCTTACTTGGCTGTTCAGTTGGAACGACGCTACTCAAAAGAAGAAATTCTTGAAATGTATTTAAATAAAGTGTATTTCGGTCAAGGAGCATACGGGGTTGCGACAGCGGCAGAAACATATTTTAACAAATCCGTGAAAAAGCTGACGATTAGTGAAGCGGCGCTGTTGGCGGGGCTGCCGCAAAGACCGAGCGAATACGATCCATTTAAAAATCCGGATTTAGCTGAAAAAAGAAGAAATATAGTATTGTCGTTAATGAGGAAGTATGGCTTTATTACCGAAAAAGAAGAGCAAGATGCGAAAGCGATCCCGGTTGAGAAATTATTAAAGAAGAAAAAAGAAGGGCCGAAATATCAAGCGTTTATCGATCAAGTCATCAAAGATATTGTTGATGCCGGAATATCGGAAAAGGATATCTATACGGGCGGTTTAAAAATTTATACAACCCTTGATCCGGATGCTCAAAAATTTACAGAAAAAGTGCTGACAACTGATCAATACATTTATTATCCAGACGATCAGTTCCGGGCAGGAGTCGTGCTACTTGATACACAGACTGGCGCCGTCAGGGCAATTGGCGGAAACCGCAACTCAGATCAAGAAGTACAAAGAGGTTTTAACTACGCAACCCAAACGAAAAGACAGCCAGGTTCGACGATTAAGCCGATCTTGGATTACGGCCCGGGAATCGAACATTTCAAATGGTCTACATATAAACAGTTCATTGACGAGCCGCTCACCATCCATGGCAAAGAAATCAAAAACTGGGACGGTCAATATCGCGGCAGTATATCGATGCGAAAAGCGTTACAATGGTCTTACAATATACCGGCTGTAAAAGCATTTTTGGAGGTAGGGGAAGACCGGGCAAAAGAATTTGCGGAAAAACTCGGAATCCCGCTCGATCAGATCTATCCTTCATATGCGATCGGAGGCTTTAATAAAGGTGTGTCCCCGCTTCAATTGGCTGGGGCGTATGCCGCTTTTGGAAATGAGGGCGTTTATCATAAGCCTTTTACGGTAAGGAAAGTCGTCTATCCAAACGGTAAAGAAATCGATCTTTCTTCCAAACCGGTGAAGGCGATGAGCGACTATACCGCCTACATGATGACCGATATGTTGAAAACCGTCGTGAAAGAAGGAACAGGGCGACTGGCGAACATCCCAGGACTTCCACTAGCAGGAAAAACAGGAACAACCAACTTGCCGGAAAATATACGAGGAGATGGAACATCTGATGCCTGGTTTGTCGGCTACACGACTCGTTATGCGGCTGCGGTTTGGACGGGATACGACCAGACGACTCAGGAAACGTATGTGACAAACGAGAAGGCGAAGATTTCAAGACTTATTTTTAAAGAAATCATGTCTCACGTTTCTGAAAAAATAGAAACACCTGATTTTGAAAAACCGGACAGTGTCGTCGAAAGAGTGGTTGGCGGCCGAACTGAATTATTTGTAAGGGGAACTCCAATCCCAGCAATTCCAAAACCAAAAGAAAAGGATAAAAAAGAGGATCAAAAACAGGATCAAGTAAAAGATAATGAACAGGAGCAAAAACAAGAAGAGGAAAATCAGGAGCCAAAAGAAGAGAACAATCAAAATGACATGGATAAAGAGCAGCAAGAAAATTCTGAGGACAACAAAGAGCAGCCTGAAGATAATAAAGAAATAGAGCAGCCAAATCAGCCTCCTGCCAATGAACAGCCGCAGCCACAACCGCCAGCTAACAACGGCAGCGACCAAGGAAACGGCCAAAAACCATCAGGAGGAAATAACGGAACTGACGGATCAAATAATAACGGAAACGGCGGCTCGAATAGCAACGGGAATGGCAGCGGATCAAGCAGTAATAATGGTCCAGGAAAAGGAACTGGCACAACCAATCCGAACGGAAAATCACAATCTGAAAAGCAATCAACGGATAACGGCAGTCCATAAACAAAAGGGCTGAAAAAACATACTAACAATAGTAGTGCAGACCACGGCCATGGTTTGTGCTACTATTTTTTTTGTAGAGATGAGAAAGTTTGTGTTCATTTAGGAAAAAACATATAGCTTGCAGCAATTGTATACGCTTTTATCGACTTCAAATTTGATATAATTAGAGCAATCGGATCTGTGTCAGCAAAGATTTGTAGAGGTGATTTTCAGAATGTTCTTAGAAGAGCGTGCTCAAAAATTTGAATATAAGTTGAATGATACAGATGATCAAATCATCGAATATATTGTGAATAATAAAAAGCTTGTTGTTACGATGTCTATTCAATCACTTGCTGCGTCTTTATATACAGTTCCAAATACCATTACAAGACTCTGCAAAAAACTAGGATATGATGGGTATTCACATCTTAAAAACAGTCTTAAGGAAGAATTGCATACAGAGCTAAAAGAACAGGATATGGTAGAAAACAGCTTATATACAACTGTACAAAAAACGTTTGATTTAATGGATATGGATAAGATTAAACTTGTAACAAGGTTGTTACGTGAAGCAAAAAATATTTTATTTTTTGGTGTAGGAGATTCAGTGATTTTTTGTGAAATGATGGTCAAAAACTTGAAGGTTGCCGGAAAACAATCCGATTATTCTATTCATCCTCACGAAATCAGGCATGGGATCAACCGGCTTAAAAGTGGAGATATTCTTTTCCTTATTAGTTTATCAGGAGAAACTCCTCAAGTGTTGGAAATGGCAGAGCTAGGCAAGATGAAATCAATTTGTGTCATATCGCTTACTCATTTTTATCGTAATTCTCTTCAGAAATTAGCAGATGTCAATCTATATTGTCATGCTCCTAAGAAATTGCTGAACGGCTACAATGTCACTGATAAAACATCTCCAATGATTGTTTTGCGTACTTTGTCAGAATACTTCTGGAAAGAAACGTGCGGATGTGTATAAATACACATGAAAGCGCTCTATTAAAGAATAACTGTGTAAAAATAAGAAGAAATCTCTTCTTCTTTTTTTTTTATGCTACGATAAGGCTAAAGTTACAGCAATTGATAAGTAAAGGAGATTGATTTTATGCAATTAGTATCTGCGACATCACCTGATTTAATTAGTACGAATCAATCCTTTGCTTCGAAAGATGAAGTTATCAATTTTTTAATTAAAAAATTATATGAAGCAGGGAAGCTGTATTCGGAAAAAGATTTTTACCAGGCTGTCATGGAAAGAGAGAGTTTATCCCCGACAGGCTTTGAAGGCGGACTGGCGATTCCGCATGGTAAGTCGGCAGCAGTAAAAGAAGCAGCATTTGCCGTTGCAACTCTTAAAAAACCGATCATTAACTGGGAAAGCATTGATCCAAATAATGAAGTGACTTTGGTTGTATTGCTTGCTATTCCTGAAAATGAAAGCGGTTCAACACACCTGTCGTTATTATCAGAACTTGTGAAAAGGTTATCAAATGAAGAGTACAAAAACCGTTTATTGAAATCGAAAACCAATTATGAGTTATTTTATCATTTAGATCATCAATTTCAAGAAGAAAATGCTGAAGCAGCCAATAAAATGAATAAAACAATTTTAGCAGTTACCGCTTGTCCGGCTGGCATTGCCCATACTTATATGGCGGCAGAGGCGTTAGTAAATGCAGGTAAAGAGCTTGGAGTTGATATTTTCGTTGAAAAGCAAGGAGCGAACGGCATTGAAGACCGCCATACTACACAGTTATTAAGAAAAGCCGATGCTGTTATTTTTGCGACTGATGTGGCGGTAAAAAATGAAGAAAGATACAGTCATCTTCCCAAAGTGAAAACCTCTGTGGCCGCACCGCTGAAAAATGCAAAAGCGATTATCACGCAAGCATTAGAGAAATCTGAAAATGTCGAGAAAAAGGAATATGCTGGTTCGGTTAACTCTTCACATGGGACAGAAGAAAACGAGAAAAAAAGCTTTAAAACTGAAATAAAGGATTCCATCTTAACAGGAATTTCTTACATCATTCCGGTTATTGTCGCTGGAGGTATGACTCTGGCAGCTGCTGTATTGATCTCCCAGGCTTTTGGTCTTCAGGAAGTTTATGATACAGAAGGGTCATGGCTTTGGCTGTTAAGACAGTTGGGCGGAACATTATTAGGGACTTTAATGGTTCCAATTCTTGCGGCATATATGGCCTACTCGATTGCGGATAAGCCGGCATTGGGGCCGGGGTTTGCGGCAGGCGTAGCTGCAAATTTAATTGGCAGCGGTTTTCTGGGCGGTATGCTCGGAGGTATTTTAGCCGGTTATTTCCTTAAATATTTAAAAGAAACTGTTAAACCTAGAGGAACATTTGCCGGGTTTATCAGCTTCTGGCTGTATCCGGTAGTTGGAACACTTGTTGTCGGTTCAATTATGCTGTTTGTTGTTGGAAAACCACTGGCATTTTTAAATCAGGGCTTAATCAGCTGGTTAGAGGGTATGTCGGGTACAAACGCCATTCTTTTAGGAGCTATTCTAGGGGCAATGGTATCTTTCGATCTCGGCGGCCCAGTCAATAAAGCTGCCTATACATTCTGTATTGGAGCTATGGCCAGCGGCAACTTTGTTCCATATGCTGCCTTTGCATCTGTGAAAATGGTTTCTGGTTTTTCAATAACAGCTGCGACGATTGTTGCTAAAAAATATTTTGATAAAGAAGAAAAAGAAGTCGGAAAGCAAACATGGCTATTAGTGCTTGCAGGTATTACAGAAGGAGCGATTCCGTTTGCAATGAAAGACCCGCTTCGCGTGATTCCATCCCTTATGGTTGGATCAGCTATTACTGGTGCGATTGTTTCCTTTTATCAAATTGGACTCAATGTACCTGGTGCTGGAATCTTCTCGCTTGCGCTGCTGCAAGGGAAACCGTTGTTGATAGGAGCAGGTATATGGTTAGGAGCTGCACTTCTTGGTGCGTTTGTATCGATGTGTTTATTAATAGTCACGCGTAAAAACAAATTAAAAAAAGAAAAGCATAATCAACATTCACCGCAAGCTGCATAAGCCGCTTAAGGCGTGGAAGCAACGAGTTCTACTACAAAATATTTAATTGATCGGAGGACACCATGAAAAAAGTTCATATCGTTCCACATATGCATTGGGACAGAGAATGGTACTTTTCAACAGAAGAATCGAGAATCTTACTAGTTAATAATATGGAAGAAATTTTAGATATGCTAGAAAATCATCCAGAGTACCCCTACTATGTTCTGGATGGGCAAACAGCTGTTTTGGAAGACTATTTTGCAGTTAAACCGGAGAATAAAGAGAGAATCAAAAAGCTTGTGCAAGAAGGGAAACTGATTATAGGCCCTTGGTATACACAAACAGATGAAATGGTTGTTGGCGGAGAATCCATTGTACGGAATTTATTATATGGAATTAAGGATTGTGAAGAATTTGGGGATTATATGAAAATTGGTTATCTTCCAGATTCATTTGGACAATCTTCGCAAATCCCGCAAATCTTAAGAGGATTTGATATTAAATATTCTATTTTCTGGCGCGGTGCTTCTGAACGGCATGGAACAGACAAGACAGAGTTTTATTGGGAATCTGATGAAGGTTCTAAAGTACTTGTCCAGTTATTTCCTTTAGGGTATGCGATCGGTAAATATTTACCTGAGGATGAACAGAAGCTTCAAGAACGGATCAATAAATATTTTGCCGTGTTGGATAAGGGAGCAACGACGGAGCATATTATTCTTCCGAACGGACATGATCAAATGCCGATTCAAAAAAACATTTTTACTATTATCGAAAAACTTAGAAGGTTATATCCAGATCGTGAGTTTTTCTTAAGTAAATATGAGAATGTTTTTGCAGAATTAGAAAAAAACAGTGATTTGCCGACTTTAAAAGGTGAATTTTTAGACGGGAAGTATATGCGTGTTCACCGAAGTATTTATTCTACTCGCATGGATATTAAGTCAGCTAATACAAGAATTGAAAATAAATTAACAAACATTTTAGAACCGCTCGCATCTCTTGCCTACAGCTTAGGCTTTGAATACCATCATGGGTTAATTGAACTCATATGGAAGGAAATCATGAAAAATCACGCTCATGACAGTATTGGCTGTTGCTGCTCTGATAAGGTTCATCAAGAAATTTGCAGCCGTTTCTTCATTGCGGAAGAAAAAATCGATCAATTGATCCAGTTTTATAAACGAAAAATTGTTGATTCAATGGATACTGACTGGAATTTCGATCGACTAACTGCATTCAATTTACTTCCTTATGACCGCGATGAAGTGATTACAGCAAGCGTAATTACAAAATATAAGTCTTTTAAGTTAATTAATGAAGATGCAAAAGAAATCAAGTTTGAAGTTTTAAATAGTGAAATAATGGATCCTGGTTTAATTGATCGTCAAATTGTCCATTACGGAAACTACGAACCATTTATAAAATATACTGTCCAATTAAGAGATCGAATACCTTCGTTAGGTTATAAAACTTATTTTGTCGTAGAAGATAATAAGGAATTAAGTAATTCATTTCGCGCTCAAGATCGTATTTGTACGGACTTTTACGAAATAAGTGTGAATCCAAACGGTACGATAAATATTTACGATAAGCATTTAAATAAAACGTTCCATAATGTACTTTTACTTGAAAACGGAGGAGACGATGGTGATGAATACGATTATTCACCATTGCCGAATGAAGAGCTGATCTATAGCGATCATGTTGATGCAGCAATTAATATAACTCAAAACCAATTTGCAGGTAAAATTGACATTCAATATAGATTGGCTGTTCCTGAAAATTTAGAGAAGAGAAAAGAAAAAAATGCAGATAGTTTTGTAGATATCCATATTGAGTTAACTATTCCTAATCATAAACCAATAATTGAAGTAAAGTTTGAAATTGATAACCATGCGAGAGATCATCGATTGAGGGTTCTTATTCCAACGGGTATCGCATCTCTATTTTCAATTTGTGACAATCAATTTGGATTTATTAAACGTGCTGTATATGATCAGGCAATGGATGTTTGGGAAAAGGAAAATTGGGACGAGCGTCCAGACCCGATTTATCCGATGCTGAGCTTTGTTGGATTATCAAATGAAGAATATGGAATGAGCGTTTTAACAAACAGTACAAGAGAATATGAAATTGTTGGCAAAAACTACGACACGATTGCGATTACTTTATTTAGAAGTGTTGGCTTACTTGGTAAAGAAGAATTGCTTAGAAGACCAGGCAGGCCTTCAGGAATCAAGCTGCCTACCCCTGATTCTCAAATGATCGGAAAGCTTACTTTAGATTTTGCTATTACGACCCATCAGGGATCTGCTTTAGAAGTAAATGTCGGACGTATGGCTAAGGAATACTTAACACCGATTCATGTGTATAACAAAATTCCGTATGACGCCATGAAACTAAATAAAGCGGATATTAAAACACCTGTAAAATTCAGTTTGCTAAAAGAATCGTCTCCAGAAGTTGTGTTAAGTACTTTGAAAAAAGCTGAAAAAGATGACCAGCTTGTTTTGCGATTCTATAATCCGACAGACAAACCAAAAACGGCTTCATTTGAAATAAATGGTATTTTGAAAGAAGCTTATAAAGCGAATTTAAATGAAAAACCGCTGGAATTATTAGAAGTAGCAGACAGCCGCAAGATTGAAACAAAAATAAAGCCGAATCAAGTAATAACGGTGCTTTTTAAATGACAATGGAATACTCGAAATCTATTGAACGATAAAAAGAGTTTCCGTATGAGTTTATCTGATAAGAAAAAGGATCAGAAGATTGGAGTGTCGCGTATCAAAATCGTCATAGCAGTTGATTCTTTTAAAGGTTCAGTAAGTTCACTTCAGGCAGGAGAAGCAATCAAAAATGGCATTCTTCGAGTTTGCCCGGATAGAGAGGTCGTGGTCTCCCCAATGGCAGACGGAGGGGAGGGATCAGCAGAAGCCATTCTTTATACACTAGGCGGAAAAAAAGTACATGTAAATGTGAAAGGTCCTTTAATGGATTCTGTATCAGCTGAATATGTTATTTTCCCTTACAATGGGACAGATCATGTGTTTATCGAAAGCGCCTCAAGCTGCGGATTGACACTGATTCCAGAAGAGAGACGGACCCCAATGAAGACGAATACATTCGGTTTAGGAGAGCAGATCAAAGATGCAATTAAACGTGGATATCGTCATTTTATCCTTTCATTGGGAGGAAGTGCGACCAATGATGGCGGAATCGGAATGCTACAGGCGCTGGGTTGGCAGTTTTTCGACGAAAATGGCAACTTAATCGGAAAAGAGGCCAACCCTCTTTTAAACACTGCAGCTATGTCAACACAAAAAGTATTATCGGAAATTGCAGAATGTAAATTTACCATTGCGAATGATGTATTAAATCCTTTTTATGGACCGTCTGGTGCTGCACATATATTTGCGAGGCAAAAGGGAGCAAGTGATGCTGAGATTGTTGAACTGGACAAAGGTTTAGAGAGGTTTGCCAATATTTTATATAAAGAAACGGGGATTGATGTTCAAGAAATCCCAGGTGCAGGAGCAGCAGGCGGACTTGGCGGTGCCATGGCAGCATGTCTGAACGCAAAAATGGCGTCAGGTGCTGAAATCATCATGGAGTTAACAGGATTAAAGGACAAAATTCGATGGGCAGATCTTGTGATAACTGGTGAAGGCAGTATAGACCAACAATCATTATTAGGAAAGGTTCCTGTTACAGTCGCGAAATATGCTAAGCATCATCGGAAAGCTGTTATTGGTCTGGCTGGCCGTATCGACACAGAGTTAGAAAGGATAAATGAACATCTCGATGCTGTTTTTTCCATTCAAACACAGTGCCGGACACTTGATGAAGCCATGCTTGAAGAGATCACAACGAAGCAGCTGGAAGTAACAGCTGAACAAGTGATGAGACTTTTGGTAAACTCGAGAAAAATTTATTGTAACTAACTGATAATTCGTTCTTTCCCAGATGAAGGCGAATATCAGAAGAGGTCTTAATTGCTGCAAAGCGTCAGGAAGAATAAATAATTCAGGGTTGTGGCAGCCGCGTTGATGCCAGCTCTTAATTTGCTGCAAAGCGTCAGGAAAAAGAAACATAAAGTTTAGTAAAGGGGGCCTCTTATGAACCAACCGTTATTTCTACAGCCTGTCTTTCAAGAACGCATTTGGGGCGGGACTGCTTTAAAAGATTTGTTTGGCTATGATATTCCATCTAAACATACTGGTGAATGCTGGGCGATTTCCGGCCATCCTAACGGCCAGAGTGTTGTGAAAAACGGTCCATTTCGAGGAAAAAACGTTGGGGAGCTATGGGAACAACACCGTGAACTATTCGGAAATCATCCTTCCCCTGTTTTTCCGCTTCTCACCAAAATTCTCGATGCAAATGCCGATTTATCGGTGCAAGTCCATCCTGATGATGAATACGCAAATCAATATGAAAACGGGGAACTCGGCAAAACGGAATGCTGGTATATCCTTGATTGTAAAAAAAATGCAGAGATTGTTTTCGGTCATCATGCGAAAACGAAAGAAGAGCTCGTTTCGCTCATTGAAAACGGAGAGTGGAACCGTCTATTAAAGCGCATCCCTGTAAAGCCCGGCGACTTTTTTTATGTGCCGAGCGGAACAATTCATGCGTTATGCGAAGGGACGATTGTTTTAGAAACACAGCAAAGCTCTGATACAACGTATCGACTATACGATTATGATCGAAAAGATCAAAACGGAAATACAAGAGAATTGCATGTAGACAAAGCGATTGACGTCATAGCTGTTCCCCATAAAAGCTCTTCTTTTGAGCCAGTAATTGAAAAGAGGGAAGGGGGTACGATCACAACCTTTGTTAAAGGAAAATATTTTACGGTTTATAAATGGGAAATTAAAGAGAAAACGGACTTTACACACGATAAACAATTTTTATTGATTAGTATTATACAAGGGGATGGAAAGCTGACAGTAGGCGAAGAAACATATAAAATCAAAAAAGGCGATCATTTGATTATGCCGAGTGGAACGGGAGATTTTACGATCGAAGGAATGCTGGAAGCAATTGTGTCACATCCATAGAATTTATGGTCATATAGAAGTGAGAGGAAGCAGCTCAAACAAAGGGTGTCCAAATATCTGGGGCCCCCTTTTATTTAAGGCTCTATGTCATTTATTGGTGTTTAACGGGTCATATTTCTTTCTTTAATAGATCTGTATATCATAACACTAATCATCATGACTATTCCAAAAATTATAAATACTATAGACGGAATATATAGTGTAAGATTAAAATGAAGAGTTTTCTCAATACCTAGACTAAATCTCGCTGCTTCAGCCACTAATCGATGCATAAATAACATAAAACTTCCAGTTACAAAAAAACTAGTCTCACATAAAAAATATGCTTCATTAATAATCATTCCTTATAAAGTAAGGTAACATAATCAATCACACGAATGATGAAGGCACAACAAACATTAAAAATTACTTTCTTATTTCGGCCTATTTTTAATTGGGGTGCACTTGATGCGAAGTGCCCCTGTTTTTTGTATGTATAAAAGTTGGATCAGTGAGCAATAACACTTTATTTCTGAGATGATGGAAGCTGCGAATGCTATATGACACTTGTTTCATCACTTTCATTTTATGTTCACCCGTCAGAATCGCAGCTTTCATTTTGATATTATTAACAAAATCTCCAGAAGCTTCAGCTATTTCTTCCGTTTTTGCTTCTCTTTAAATGTTTTGAAAACATCTCGTGTCTGCTTCATATATTTATAAATGCTGTAAGGCTTTTTTATGATCCGGATCGGAAGGGAAAGCAAAAATTTACTGAGGTCATTCCGGTATTCCTCTGTAATCTCAGCCGGTTTATGAACAATTTTTTCATACACCTCATGATAAAATTCGTTTAATAAATCAATTTTTATTTCAACTGTGTGATGGCAGTTTGCACATTCTATCCTTGAAATTTTATCGTTAATGTAAGTAATGATGTGATCTTGTTCCTCATTGCAATGAATACAAAATAACGTTGCTTCCATTTCTTTAATTTCCACGTTCTTCACCTCTTTTTATGAAGGATGAATTCTCCAAAATCCTTCTCTACACTAAGTATATTATTCAAAGCTGCATTCATTTCCTTCTATAAAAATGTTTCTAAACGCCAACAATTGATAAAACATCTTCAACGATTTAAATCATTATAACCAAATTTTAATATGTATTTCAAAGTATAAAAAGTTTGAAAAATACTTTCAAGAATTTATTGACTTTTTAAACATCTGGAATATAATAAGGATTACAAACGATTAACAAATGTTATAAGTCGTAACAAATGTTACAGAGTACATGCACATACGACAAAAAATTGCCTAGAAGGAGCTGGAAACATGTCTATTTATCAAGAATTGCTTTCACGGGAACGTGACGGCCAGCCAATTAAAGTAGGTGTTGTTGGTGCAGGGCAAATGGGATTCGGTCTGATTTCCCAAATCTCACGCATACCTGGCATGGAAGTCAGAGGGATTTGTGATGTCAATATTGAAGCGGCAGAAAGAGCCAGCAGCTATTATCAATCGAAATTAACGAAAAAACATCCTGTTCTTGTCAGCAGTGATTACCGAAAAGTGATTCAATCTGATGAAGTAGAAGTCATTGTAGATGCTACAGGGGTTCCTGAAGTTGGTGCAAACATTTCACTGGAAGCATTAAGATCTAGAAAACATTTAGTGCTGCTTAACGTTGAAGTAGATATTACAATCGGATCAATTATGCACAATTTGTTTACATCAGCCGGATTAGTTTATACAGGATCTGCGGGAGATGAACCGGCAGCAACGCTTGAACTGTATGAGTTTGCGAAGACAATGGGTCTTGAAGTGCTTGTTGCTGGGAAAGGGAAAAACAACCCGTTCATACCAAACGCCAATCCGGATACATGCAAGGAAGAAGCTGCTCAAAAACATATGAGCGCCCATATGCTTGCAGCGTTCCAAGACGGCACAAAAACAATGGCTGAAATGAATTTATTAAGCAACGCTACAGGTCTCATTCCAGATAAAGTTGGTATGCACGGCGTGGAAGCAAATTTGGAAACGGTTGCCGACAAGTTGAATTTACAAGAAAACGGCGGTGTTTTAAGTCAATTCGGAGTAGTTGAATATGTAAACGGATTAGCACCGGGTGTGTTTGTCATTGTGAAAAGCGAATTAGAACCTGTAGATGCAGAATTAAGATATTTGAAAGTTGGCAAAGGCCCTCATTACGTTCTTTACCGGCCTTATCATCTAGCAAGTTTAGAAACTCCTATTACGATTGCAAAAGCAGTATTGCAACACGATACATCGATTCATCCATTAGGGGCGCCAGTTTCAGAAACAGTCGCTGTTGCCAAGCGCGATATTCAAGCAGGAGAAGCCATTGATGGCATCGGCGGCTACTCAGTAAGAGGCGTGCTTGAAACTCATCAAGAGATGAAGAAAAATTCACACATCCCAATCGGTTTAATCAGTGGAAACATTGTTGCAAAACGTTCCATTAAACAAGGTCAATTTTTAACATTAGATAATGTTGAGCTAGATCCAGCCACAACCGTTTGGAAATTAAGATCTCTTCAAGATCATCTATTTTCTAACTAAACAAGTATTTATGCGGCACAAAGGGGGTGATTCTTTTTGAAGCTTGCTGTCATTTTAACCATGATTTTGCTAGTTCAATATGTGGCGACAATTATACAAGTCAGACATTATAAAAAATATGTCGACAAAATTGTAAGCCATTACAAGGGTAAAGAAGGGTATTTTTTGTACTCAGGCATGAATCGGCGAAAATTTAGTTCCGGCGCTATGGCAATGATTGTAGTGAACAAAGATTATGTTATAGAAGATTGCTATATTCTAAAAGGTATTTCAGTTTTCTCAAAGTTTAAAAAATATGAAAAATACATTGGCCATCATGTAGCCAAAATTTTGGATGATCACCATGAATTCACAGAAAATGCTGCAGGAAGGAAGAGGCAAATCCCTTCATTTTTGGCGGCTTTATCAATGGCGGCCGAAAATGCTATCGTTTCCATTTCAAAGAAAAAGCTTTCAATATAAAATGCACTGAAAGGAGAAGTGAAAGATGGAATGGTTGAAATGGATTGGTGAACATTTTATCGGAATGTTCCAGGCTGGCGGAGAAACGTTTATGGGTATGTTTACAGGCATTATCCCGACTTTGGTTGTTTTGCTTACATTTACTTATGCAGTTATTAAATTTATTGGTGAAGAGCGGGTTAATAGAGCGATACAATTTGCTTCGAAGTATATGCTGTTACGATATACTGTCATGCCGATATTATCAGTATTGCTGTTAACAAACCCGATGTGTTATACGTTTGGACGCTTTTTGCCAGAAAAACAAAAGCCGGCGTTTTATGATTCAGCTGTATCGGTTTGTTCATCCGGTGACGGCGTTGTTCCCGTATGCAAACGCAGGAGAATTATTTGTCTATTTAGGAATTGCCAACGGAATAAAAGAAGCGGGCTATTCTATGTCAGAGCTTGCTGTTCGTTATTTTCTCGTAGGGATCGTAGTTATTTTATTGCGGGGAATTATTACGGAATATATAACAAAATTTTTGGCACGCAGAATGGAAGCGAAATCTTAAATTTTGGACAAAGATGAAAGCGAGTTCAAATTTTAAAGAGGAGGAGAACATATGTCAAAACGAGCTGTTTTTGTTGCAAAAGGTTCTGGCGGCTGGGGAAAAGGCTTGCGCATTGAACCGAAAGGAAAGAAACAAAAAGTTGTATCCATTACAGGCGGCGGCATCCATCCTGTAGCAGCGAGAATAGCAGAATTAACAGGCACTGAAGCTGTAGATGGTTTTAAAAATTCAGTTCCGGAAGATGAAATGATGTGTGTCGTGATTGACTGCGGCGGAACAGCCAGAATTGGTTTGTATCCAATGAAAAGAATCCCGACCGTAGATATTCTTCCTTCTTCACCTTCTGGTCCATTGGCGAAACACATTACAGAAGATATTTTTGTATCGGGTGTTACTGTGAAGGATATTTATCTTGCGGACGAAGCAGAAGAACAAAACATTCAGACGGATGCTTCGGAAACGGAGCAGCAAGAAGACAGTCCAAAATTCAATGTGAATGATAAGGAAGCATTTAAAGCTCAATACGAACAAGTAAAAAAGGAACACCGTGAAAACAATGAAAATATATTAATGAAGTTTTCAAGAGGAATAGGAAAAGTAACTGGTACTTTTTATCAGGCGGGACGCGATTCTGTTGATATGCTGATTAAAAATATTATTCCATTTATGGCTTTTGTTAGTATGTTAATAGGTATAATTAATTATACGGGAATCGGTGATTTGATCGCTAATACTCTTTCTCCTCTTGCCAGTTCTTTATGGGGATTGATCGTCATCGTTATCGTATGTACAATCCCGATTCTGTCACCGGTGTTAGGTCCTGGAGCTGTTATTGCGCAAGTCATTGGGGTATTAATTGGAAGCCAAATTGCAGCGGGCAACATTCCACCTCAATTTGCTTTGCCGGCTCTATTTGCCATTAATGGCCAAGTGGGTGCGGATTTTGTCCCTGTCGGTTTGTCTCTTGGAGAAGCGAAGCCAGAAACGATTCAATACGGTGTGCCAGCTGTATTGTACAGCCGTTTAATCACAGGAGTTCTTGCAGTTTTAATCGCATATGCCGCAAGCATCGGCATGTATCAATAATGAATAGGATTTCAAGGAGGATCATAAGATGTCGAAAACGATTATTCGTGAAATCGGTACTCTAGTCCCATCATTTGAAGAAGAAAAAGTTTTAATTCTCTTTGGACCTAATGCTCCTCAAGAGCTTAGAGAAGTATCTGTTATTCATGAATTTGAAGGCGATGTGTCGGATGAGCCGCTTGTTGAGGGCGGAAAAATTATATGGGGCGATCAAGAATATTTCATCACAGCAGTCGGCTCGGCAGCAAACAAAAATTTAAAGGAATTAGGCCATATTTCGATCTATTTTTCCAAACCAAATGAACATGTGCTTCCAGGAGCTGTTTTTGTCGAGCCTTTTACATTCCCACATATAGAAGTTGGAAAAGAAATTCGCTTTGAAAAATAACAATTTTCTTTCTGTTACCATTATAATTTAATACGAACCTAGATTTTATAGAAAGAAGTGGGGAATTATTGGAAGATAGAAGGCTGCTTGTGAAAATTTCTCATATGTATTATGCGGAAGGAGCTACTCAATCAGAAATTGCAAAAGTGTTCGGTGTAAGCCGGTCGCTGATCTCAAAATATTTATCAAAAGCAAGAGAATTGGGAATTGTTGAAATTAAAATTCATGACGGCTCCCATCATCCTCTCATGAATATAGAAGCAAGAATTGAAAAAAAATATGGACTTCGGGAAGTCATTTGCGTTCCGAATCTAGGAAACGGACCGGATTTGGAAAATATCGGGGAATATGCGAGCAAATATTTATTAAGGATATTGAAAGACGGACAAATTGTCGGGGTTTCTTCTGGCACGACATTGCTTTCTGTTGCGAAGCAGATGCCAGCTAACCTTAATTATTCCTCCACGACCTTTGTTCCGATTGTAGGAGGAATGGGGGATGAACGGGTAGATATACATGCCAATGTTCTTGTTTCGATGTTTGCTGAAAAATTGAAGGCAAATTATAAGCTTCTCCATGCCCCTGTGATGGCTGACAGCAAAAAAGATAAGGAATTGTTTATGACCCAAACATCTATACAAAGCATTTTTAACCTTGCCGAAAAAGCGGATATCATCCTTGTAGGAATCGGCGGTTCACCTAAACACTCAACCATTACGAGATCAGAGCTGGGAAAAAAATATAGACAATATTTTAATGAACTCGATGCTGTTGGTGATATTTGCTATAAGTTTATCGATGAAAACGGAAGCGCCCCTTCAAATATTTGGAATGATAAAATCATTTCTTTTAATATTGAAAAATTAAAAGAAATTCCGTTTGTGATTGGAGTGGCAGCAGGACTGGAAAAAGTCGATGCGATCAAAGCCGTTTTAAAAGGGAAGTTAATAAATGTGTTAATTACAGATGAAAAAACAGCGGAAATGCTTTGACCTAAAAAAATTAATCATATGTGTAAGATGGTGTTTGATAAGTCCCAAAATAAATCAAGTAAAAAACAATAAACCGTTTTTCTCTGCTTGATTTCGTATGTTTTCTATTTTGTCTAAAAGAGCTGAGCTGCCATAACTACAAATTGGCAGCCATTTTTTTGCATAAAACATGGTTGCAGCCCCTCGATTATCTTTAGTTTACCAAACAAAAGAAAGAAGCTTGAGTACTTCCACTATTTTGAAAGACTCCAATAAATAAGCTTATATAGATATTCCTTGACTATTTTCGGAAAAAACTCTATATTTATTACAAAAGTAACTATAAAGAACAAATGTAAAGGAGAGGTGGAAGAAATGAGTAATCATGCACTTCCAGCATTTATAACGGATGAAAGATTAGTTGAATTGTATAAACAAATGTGGCTGATTCGATATTTTGATGAAAAAGTCGACCAATTTTTTGCAAAAGGGATGATTCATGGAACGACTCACCTTTGTGTAGGACAAGAAGCAACAGCAGCAGGATCAATTGCCGTTTTGCAAGAGAAAGATAAAATTACCAGCACGCACAGGGGTCACGGCCATTGCATTGCTAAAGGTGCAACAGTCGATAGAATGATGGCCGAACTGTTTGGCAAAGTGACCGGATACTGTAAAGGGAAAGGCGGTTCCATGCACATTGCAGATGTAGAGAAAGGAAACCTAGGGGCAAACGGAATTGTTGGCGGAGGCATTCCTTTGGCAGTCGGTGCGGCATTAACTTCAAAGATGAAAAATGAGGGGTATGTTGTATTGTGCTTCTTCGGAGATGGTGCAGCAAATGAAGGAAGCTTCCATGAATCATTAAACCTTGCTTCCATTTGGGATCTTCCAGTTGTGTTCATTTGCGAGAACAATCAATACGGAATGAGCGGGTCTGTAAAAGAAATGTTCAATATTGAAAATATAGCAGATCGTGCACAGGCTTACGGTATTCCAGGCAAAGTAATCGATGGAAACGACATGCTTGAAGTGATGAATACAGTTTATGAAGCTGTTGAACATGCCAGATCAGGGAAGGGCCCTGTGCTGATTGAAGCAAAAACATATCGATGGAAAGGTCACTCAAAAAGCGATGCAAAAAAATACCGCACTCGTGAAGAAGAGCAAGAGTGGAGAAAAAAAGATCCGATCAAACGGTTTAAAGAGTACTTGATGGACAAAGGAGTATTAACAGAAGAAAAGGCTGAACAGCTGAGAGAAGAAGCTTTCCAGGAAATTGAAGACGCTGTTAAATTTGCGGAAAACAGTCCAGAACCGTCTGTTGATACATTGCTTGAAGACGTTTATGCGTAAATTTAGGGAGGGGAAAAGCGATGAGAGAGATCACTTATTTAGAAGCAGTTCGAGAAGCAATGAGTCAAGAAATGAGAAAAAATGAAGATGTTTATATATTAGGCGAGGATATCGGGGTTTACGGCGGTGCATTTGGTGTCACGCGGGGGATGATCGAGGAATTTGGTCCGGAACGCGTGAGAAATACGCCAATTTCTGAAGCGGCCATTGCAGGTGCGGCTGTCGGATCAGCGCTGACAGGCATGCGGCCGATTTTGGAGCTTCAATTTTCAGATTTCATCACAATCGCTATGGATCAGCTTGTGAACCAAGCTGCAAAGCTCCGATACATGTTCGGAGGTAAGGGGAAAGTTCCGATGGTTGTAAGAACTCCTGCCGGATCAGGTACAGGCGCAGCTGCCCAGCATTCTCAAAGTTTAGAAGCTTGGATGGCGCACATTCCGGGGCTGAAAGTCGTACAGCCGTCAACAGCTTACGATGCAAAAGGATTATTAAAAGCAGCGATTGACGATGATAATCCAGTTATTTTCTACGAACACAAACTCCTTTACAAAACAAAAAGCCACGTTCCAGAAGAACAATACTCGATTCCATTAGGAAAAGCGGATATTAAACGGGAAGGTAAAGATGTGACGATTGTTGCAACAGCGATTATGGTGCATAAAGCATTAGAAGCGGCAAAAGAGCTTGAAAAAGAAGGAATTGACGTCGAAATTGTCGATCCAAGAACACTTGTCCCGCTGGATGAAGAAACGATCGTCGAATCTGTGAAAAAGACAGGTAGAGTTGTAGTCGTCCATGAAGCTGTAAAACGCGGAGGATATGGCGGTGAAATCGCTAGTGTCATTGCAGAGAGCGAGGCCTTCGATTATCTCGATGCCCCAATCAAACGTCTTGGCGGGCTACCTGTCCCTATTCCTTATAATCCGAATCTAGAAAAAGCAGCTGTCCCGCAAGTACCGGATATTATAAAAGCAGTAAAAGAAACGGTTCAATTTAAATAAAAAGGGGGGAGAACCGATGGCAAAAGAAATTTTTATGCCGAAGCTGAGCAGTACGATGGAAGTCGGCACACTCCTTCAATGGTTTAAAGAAGAAGGAGAATCCGTTGATATCGGCGAACCGTTATTTGAGATAATGACCGATAAAATCAATATTGAAGTTGAGGCATATGACAGAGGAATATTGTTGAAAAAATATTTCCAACCGGATGACCAAATTCCGGTCAATCAAGTGATCGGATATATCGGCGAACCGGGGGAAAAGGTTCCTGACGAGCCGCCGGCTTTATCAGAGGAATCAAACGAACAATCCGGTGAAAAGACTGAACAGTCTGAAACAAACGAAGACGCTGTCGAAGTAAAAAGCAATAAGAATGGTAAAGTACGAGCCACACCTGCCGCAAGACGTTTAGCAAAAGAAGCGCAAGTGGATCTTCGAAACATTGTAGGAAGCGGGCCAAAAGGACGCATACACCTTAAAGATGTGAAGCAATATTTAGAAACAGAAAAGGCACAACCGAAAGCATCGCCGCTAGCAAGAAAAATTGCAGAGCATGAGAATATAGACTTGAAGGCGCTTCAGGGCTCAGGTGCAGGAGGCAAGGTGATGAAACAGGATGTTATCAACGCCATTCAAGCATCAAGTCAGAAAGCTCAGCAGCCTGAAGTCCGGAAGAAACTATCCGGATTGCGGAAAGTGGTTGCCGACAGAATGGTGCAAAGCGCATTTACTGCTCCACATGTTACATTGGCCAGCGATATTGATATGACAAAAGCAATCGAAATGAGAACAGCGCTTCTTCCGGTTGTCGAAAAACAAACTGGATTCCGTTTAACTTATACAGACATTATTATCAAAGCAGTCGGTACAGCTTTATCACGATTCCCTGAAGTGAATGTTCATTTGGAGCATGATGAAATCATTTATAAAAATGAAGTTAATGTTGGAGTGGCAGTTGCGGTAAAAGACGGTTTAATGGTGCCGGTAATTAAACAAGTTGAGCAGAAAGGATTGGCCGCTATTTGTGCAGAAGCAAAAGATTTAAGCAAACGTGCAAGGGAACAAAAACTCCGGCCTGACGAGCTTAAAGGCTCTACCTTTACGATCAGCAATCTCGGCATGTATCCGATAGATGTATTTACACCGATTATTAATCAGCCGGAAATAGCCATTTTAGGTGTTGGTAGAACCCAAGAAAAACCTGTAGTAGTCAACGGGGAAATCGTCATTCGGCCGATGATGACAGCCAGCCTGTCTTTTGATCACCGTGTAATAGATGGAGCACCTGCTGCAGAATTTTTGGCTGAAGTAAAACGCATTCTTGAAAACCCGTATGAAATGATCTTATAAGGAGGGGGCTCAATTTGACAAAATCGTATGATATTGCAGTAATTGGCGGTGGACCAGGAGGCTACATGGCAGCACTTCATGCAGCTCGGTTTGGAAAAAAAGTAATGCTAGTCGAAAAAGATTTTTTAGGCGGCACATGTTTAAATAGAGGCTGCATCCCTTCCAAAACATGGTTGAAAAACGCTGAAATTATTGAGGTAATTGAATTATCAAGAGAATGGGGAATTCAAACGGACAACATCACGATTTCATTAGACAAAATGAAAAAGCGCAAAGACGAAGTCATCTCCCGTCTCAGAAACGGTGTTATGTTTTTGTTAAAGCAAGGAAAAATTGATGTATATGAGGCAGAAGGCTTTGTAGAAGAAGGAAATATTGTAAAAGTAGTTTCGGATAAAAAAGAGGAACGTGTTCAAACAGACAAAATTATTGTGGCAACCGGTTCATCTCCTTCCGTTCCCCCAATAGATGGACTGGACTCTGCGTCTTTTTATACAAGCGATACCATTTTTGATATTGAAAAAATACCAAGCTCCCTAACCATAATTGGCGGCGGAGTCATTGGGGTGGAGTTAGCGACTATTTTTTCCAGTCTAAAAACAAATGTAACGATCATTGAAATGGCCGGACGGATTATTCCAACTGAAGATGCTGACGCCTCCAAAGCGCTTGCTAAATCGCTGCAGAAAAAAGGAGTCCAAATTTTAACAGATGCGAAAGTAACAAGCGTGAAACAAAACGGAGACAAAACCATTGTCGAATGTCTGAATGAAAAAGGCGAATCGGTATCGGTAGAAGGGGAGGCGCTTTTAGTAAGCGTTGGAAGAAAACCTAATTTATCTGCCGTTCAGGCATTAAAGCTAGAACAAAACGGGCCTTTTATTAAAGTGAACGAAAAAATGGAAACGAGCTATCCGAATATTTATGCTGTCGGTGATGTCATAGGAGGATATCTGCTGGCGCATGCGGCATATATGGAAGGAATTGTTGCCGCATCGAACGCAGCAGGCTGTGAACGGAAAATGGATGAAAAAGTTGTTCCCAGGTGCATTTTTACACTTCCAGAAGTAGCTAGTGTTGGCTTGACAGAAGAGGAGGCCGAGCGCAAAGGGCTGCAAGTAAAGGCTGAAAGATTTGATCTTGCCGGAAATGGAAAAGCGCTTGTTTCTGGCGACACATCAGGATTTATAAAAATAGTGTATGATGAAAAATATGGAGAAATAATTGGAGTCACAATGGTTGGCCCTCACGTGACCGAAATGATTTCAGAAGCTTCCTCTTTCATATCCCTGGAAGGCACTGTAGAAGAACTGACCAATATGATCCATCCTCACCCAACCATATCTGAATCGTTTTTTGACGTAGCAAGAAACATTATAGACAAAAGTAAAAAATAATAGCATGATGTAAAAAGGGCTTATTTACAATTGTTATACTAATTAACATTTAGTAAAACAAATTTGTAAATAAGCTCTTATTTTTTCTAATTTAATTAAAAAGTATTGACTCGATAATTCTAACAATTTAAAATATTATTAACAAATGTAATATTAAAGAACTTTTGGAAAGGGGATGAGAATGTTCCAAATGATTGTCTTTCCTTATAAAGAAATAGGGAGATGGTTTTATGGAGAAGTTTGTACATCTAGATGAAGATATCATTTGCTTGGATGTCGACAAGAAAACGAATGAAGATGTAATTACTTATATGTTTGAAAAAATGAAAAAAAAGAATTATGTGAAGGAATCGTTTCTTAAAGCTGTTTTAAGTAGGGAAAAAGTATATTCTACTGGTTTACCTCTTGAAAATATGGGGGTAGCGATTCCACATACGGATCCCGAACATGTTAACATTCCAACTGTTGGTGTTGCAGTTCTTCGTGAACCTGTGACTTTTCAAATGATGGGAAATCCATCTCAATCTGTAGAAGTAGAAATAGTTTTTATACTAGCAATTAAAGATCCTAGTAAGCAGTTAACAATGTTAGAAAAATTGATGGAAATGTTTCAAAATAATGATGAAATGTTTAAATTAAAAAATGCTAGGGAAAAAGCTGAAATATACAAAATATTAGATAATAAATTCAATTTATAATATTTTAAAATGTAAGCGTTTTAAATACCTTATTTATTACAGGGGGTGGGTGAAATGATTAAACAAGCTGTTGATTTTATTCTTGATTTAGGACCATCCATCATGTTGCCTATCATAATGACAATTTTCGGATTGATTTTAAAACAAGGATTTAAAAAATCATTTCGGGCTGCTTTGACAATTGGAATTGGTTTTGTTGGAGTAAACCTTGTCATTACTCTTTTAACTAATTCATTAGGTCCAGCTACAGAGGCAATGGTCAAAAAACTTGGTTTGGAGTTGGGAATTTTAGATGTTGGCTGGCCGATAGGTGCAGCTATTTCATTTGGTACTCCAGTCGCTCCACTTATGATTCCTTTAGTACTAATTTTAAATGTTATTTTATTGTCGATTAATTTTACTAAAACTTTAAATGTTGATATTTGGAACTTTTGGCATTTAATTTTTGCAGCTTCTGTTACTTATTATGCTTATGACAATATGATACTTGCATTGTTTGTAGGTTTAGTGGTTTCTGCGATTACATTAAAACTAGCCGACTGGACAGCACCAGCTGTTGAACACCATTTTGGCTTAAAAGGCGTGTCTTTAGCACACTCGGAAACGGTCAATTTTGCCCCAATCACTTACGCAACAAATAGAATATTGGACAAAATACCGGGAATTAACAAAATTCATGCAGATCCTGAAACTTTAAGTAAAAGATTTGGAATATTTGGGGAACCGTTGATGATGGGGCTAATTTTAGGAATGCTAATTAGTATCCTTGGAGGCTACGATTTAAAGGGAATTTTAACACTTGGCGTACAAATGGCAGCTGTGTTAGTTCTTTTGCCTCGGATGGTATCCCTCCTTATGGAAGGGCTGATCCCTATCTCTGAAGGCGCAAGAGATTACATTAATAAAAAATTTCCTGGAAAAAACGTATATATTGGATTAGATGCTGCTATTGTAATTGGTAATCCAGCAAATATGGCTGTTGCTTTAATTATGGTTCCTATAACGATTCTTTTGGCCGTGATTCTTCCATACAATCAAATGTTACCATTTACAGATTTAGCAGTTCTGCCTTTTACCGTCATTTGGGCTGTAGCAGCAGCTAGAGGAAATATTGTTAGGGGATTAATTAATGCTATCATTACGATCATGATTGTTCTTTTTATAGCAACGAATTTAGCGGAATTGGCAACAACAATGGGAAGAGCAGTAGGTTTTGATTTTCCTGAGGGAGCTTCGTTGATTTCTGGTATTGATTTAGGATCTCATGTTGTTCCTTGGATCATCGTTCGTTTACTGGACCCAACAAATCCTTATTTTATTGCTGCAATTATATGCGCAGTACTATATGGGTTGATTTGGTATTGGGTGAAAAATGATATCAAAAAGCAATTCGCAAAGGAAATGGGAATCTTGGAAGAGAATAATAAAAATATAGAATAGCAAAAAATATGAGGGAGGAATAAATTTGGCACAGAAAAAAATTTTAGTATGTTGCGGAACAGCTGTTGCCACTTCTACTGTAGTTGCCAAAAAGATTGAAGAAGTTTTAAAAAATAAAGGATTCAATGTAGCTGTTGAACAATGCAAGGCTGCAGAAGTGCCTGTAAAAGCTGAAAATGCTGATGTAATCGTTACGACAACACCAGTAAGTAATGTTGGGGATGTGCCAGTTATTCAGACTGTCTCTTTTTTAACGGGTGTTGGGATTGATGATGATATTAACAAAATTATTGAATATTTAAACAAGTAACATGTATCAGGAAAAAGAGTTAGATTTCAAATTCCTTAAAAAAGAAATCTAACTCTTCTTTCAATTCGGAGGTTGTTATGAAAAAGTATAGGTATAGTAAATGGATGGTTTGCAGTAAAAATTTTGTTCCTTTGATTTTAATGGTTGGTTTGTTTGGTTATGGGATATATGGCTATCTTATTGATGAACATAATGAATTATATAAACTATTAATCGTTGTTATGCCTTTTTTAATATTATCCTCCGTTATTGGTTTACAATTTCCTTCTTCTATCACGGTAACGAAAGAAGGAATTTTATTTGAAGGATTTGGCAGACAGCATAAATATGATTGGAGTGAAGTTAAAAATGAAATGAAAATAAAAAAATATGATTTTGCTGGCCAAATATACATTCGCATAGGTAACCCGCGAATATTTGGCGGAAGATATTGGATTTCATATAAAATGGACGGTTACTCTGAATTATTAAGTGAATTAATAAATAGAGGTGCTCGCGTACTTTAGTGGAGGAGATCAATATGAAAGCTGCTGTCTTTTATGATAGGGAGGATATAAGGTATGAAGAAAGACCAATTCCTCAAATAGGTGAAAATGAAATTCTATTAAAAATGAAGATATGTGGTGTATGTGGAACTGATATTCATAAAGTAGTCGATAGAACTGTACCGCCTAATACAGTATTAGGGCATGAAGTAGCAGGGGAAATTGTACAAGTTGGTAAAAATGTTACACAATTTGAAGAAGGAGATCGTGTTTTTGTTGCCCATCATGTACCATGCTTCACCTGTCATTATTGTAATAGAGGAAATTACAGTTTATGTACTCAGTTTAAAGCAACAAATCTAGATCCTGGTGGTTTTTCAGAATATATTCGAGTCTCTGCTGTTCATGTAAAACATACAATGGGAAAATTGCCATCTGCTATGAGCTTTGAAACAGGAGCTTTTGTAGAACCAGTTGCTTGTTGTTTGCATGGATTTGAGTCCATTGCATTAAATCCTGGAGATACAGTTTTTATAATGGGGGCAGGTCAAATAGGGTGCATTCAAATTCAATTGGCAAAATATTTCTTAGCTGACAGAGTAATCGTAAGTGATATTAACCCATTTCGGTTAAACAAATCATTAGAATTTGGTGCGGACTATATCATAAATAGCAAGAATGAACATGTGAGGGACAGAATAATGGAAATAACAGATGGCCAAGGGGCAGATGTAGTTATTATTTCAGCTGGTGTTAATCATCTGTTGACGGAAGCAATGGAATGTGTAGGCAAAGGTGGGACAATATTAGTATTTGCTCCGTTTAAGAGGGACCTTGTCCCATTACGGGCGGATAGGTTTTTTCAAGACGAAATTAAACTTGTTGGCTCCTATTCATCCAATCCATATAATTACGATAAAGCATTACAACTACTTAAGATGGGTGTTGTAGAAGCGGATAAGATGATCACACATCGTTTCCATTTATCACAGCTGAATGAAGCCATTCAATGTGCACACAGTACTAAAGAGAATGTCCTAAAAGTATTGATTAAATCGTAATAAATGGTGGTGAAAAATCCTTTGGAAATAAAGTTAAAAAATAAAGTTGCGATCGTGGTTGGAAGTAATTTTATTTTTGGGAAAGAGATATGTTTAGCACTTGCTTTATCTGGCGCTGAGGTATGGATTCATCATTTTAACGAGGAGGACAAAATTGAGCAAATTTCTAAAGAAATCTCCTCACTCGGCGGAACAGCAAAGGTCATCTCAGGCGACTTAAGGAAACTAGAAGAGGTTCAAAAAGTTATTTCAAAAATTGCAAAGAATAGTGGAAAAATTGACATTTTAATCAATAATATTCATGTTTTGTCAAAAGAAACAATTGAGGATTTAGATCCTAATGATTGGATTGAAACGTTGGAGTTCAACCTTGATATTCCGTTCTTATGCAGCAAGGAAGTGATTCCACACATGCTAAGAATTGGGGAGGGAAACATTATTAACATTTCAGCAACTGCGGCAGTCACCGGTGAAATCGGCCCCCATTATGCAGCGTCGAAAAGCGCATTAAATTCAATGACTAAAGGATTGTCTAGGGAATTCCGTGAATTTGGAATACGTGTAAATAGCATTTCTCCTGATATCGTTCAAACATCAACATCATTGTCTTCTCTCAGTAAAGCAGTTGCAAACACAGTTTTGTTTTTATGCTCTCCATATGCAACACATTTAAAAGGCGAAATAATTTTCCTTGGAGAGGAGGAAAATATTCATTGAATAGAGAGAATGTATTGGTAATTGGAGGAGCGGCGGGCATTGGAAAACAGATTGTTTTAGACTTTGCCGGGAGGGGAAAAAAAGTAGCAGTAGCTGATATTAATAAAAAAGCACTTGATCAACTAATCAATGAAAGCGGAAGACCAAATGACATTTTTAGTTTCGAAGTAGATGTATCGAACTGGGAAAGCGTTCAAAATATGATGACAAAAGTTAAAGAAACTTTAAATTCGATTGATATTTTTGTTTATTCTGCAGGGATTACGAAACAAGTTTCTTTTTTGAATATTGATTGGGCATCGTGGAAAAAAACAATAGCTGTAAATTTACATGGACTTTTTTTCAGTACAAAAGCAGTGTTGCCATTAATGAAAAATAAAAATGGGGGTAGTATTATAATCATTGGATCTGGTTCTGCCATAACCGGTTCAGGCGGAGGTATCCATTATGCTGCTTCAAAAGGTGGTGCTTTTGGATTTATGAGATCTTTAGTAGGAGAGCTAGGTAAAGAAGGAATTAACATAAATGTGATTGCTCCTCGTGTAATTGAATCGGACATGCTTGACCGCTTGTATCCTTCAGAGGGATCCAAAAATACTCTAAAAAAAGAAATTCCGATAGGCAGACTAGGTAAACCTTCTGATATTTCAAATCTCACTAATTTTTTGTCTAATGAAGAATCAGCATATATTCATGGACAAATCATTATTGCAGATGGCGGGAGAACATTTAGACCAAAAAGCGGTTAAGTTCACTTGATTAGTTTTGAACTTGATCATCTATTTCTTGAGCTTTACAAGAACCATTTTTTCATCTTAAAAATAATGGTCAATATTGTATTGGGGCAACTTTATGTTCAAAAAACAATAGCTATATGTGTTTTTCGTTCATAATTGTTTTTGCTCACATAAAATTGAGCCACTTCGCTCATGAAAACGTGAACCACTCCATTTCCATCGAAAAACACCATCTTGATATGGAGTGAGAGGCATGATAGGCTTGTTGCCTATCGAAACACTTTGATGTGTCGCGTTTCGAGTGAAATCATGCCTCTGGAGGCTCCATGTCAAGACACTCCAGATTTACCATTTGCCAATTTCGAAGTGACTCACAAGTATGTAATCGGAGTGGCTCAAAATTCAATTATCAAATACAATAATAAAAAAGATTAATAAGAATTTATATGGAAACAAGGGGAATGATAGTTAAATAGTCTAGATGGTCCCAGTTCACCTTCGTTAAATTGTTGTTAAAACATGGCGGATTCTTTTTTGTGTTTGACCTTTTTGATTAAAGAAATTGAATAAAGGAAAAGTCCTTTGTTTATTTCAATATAAAAGTGTGGAGAGGAATAAAGTGCTTATGCAGTGATATACACTGGGCTTTACATGGAGGAAGGCAATAAAAGTTTAACTGTTTTAACTGGTGATTGTTGGAAGAATTAAGCTGCAGCGGCTCCATGTCAAGCCTTTTATAACTGAATCGTTGAGTTATATTATTGCAAATTTTTAATGTTGACTCCACACTCTGCTTTTTTTCTTGCAGAAATAGTCCTTCTCAGCTCTGGCAACAACTTTCACCATTCCCCATTTTAGATCTTTCGTATGCTTTTCATTTAGGCTATCTAACTCAAGTGTAGAAACTTAAGGCCGTTAGTTTCTTAACGTGTTTGATGAATCAAATTGAACAACTCAGAAAATTCTTGCTTATTCATTTTACTTATTAGTTCATTTGTTGTGTTTTTTGTGTTATCCTTATCCATGGGAATTATCCTTATAATTAGAAATTCTAATTATAAGGATTTTTTATACTGATTAAAGACCATGTATTTTCCATATATTTAAAAATATTACAAAATTTTTTGAATATAACAACTTGAGGAATAAGATTAATTTAAGTCAAAGGTTAGTTAATATAAGTTATTTTTAACAATGCTGATGGTTAAATAAAGAGGTGAAGAAATGTTAACGTGGGAAGAAAGGAGACAACTTGTCAAGATAGCGACTTTATATTACACAGAAGGATGGACACAAGAGCAAATTGCCAAAAAGATTGGCGTGTCTAGACCGATTGTTTCGAAAATGATACAAAAGGCAAAAGAAGCAGGAATTATTGAAATATATATAAAAGATGAGAGTATCCATACAGTTGAATTGGAACAGAAGCTGGAAAAATATTTTAATTTAAAGGATGCAGTTGTTGTTCCTTCTGTAGGTTTAACTCCTGATTTGGTAAAGAGTGCAGTAGGACGAGCAGGTGCTTATTATCTTTCTAAAAATTTAAAAAACGTAAAACGTCTCGGAATTTCCTGGGGAACTACACTTGCCGAACTTGTAAAGGAATTTCCATATGTACGTAATGAAGATATACATATAGTTCCGCTCGAAGGTGGTATGGGAAGAAAATACGTTGAAATTCATGCAAATCAACTGGCATATGAACTGGCAAAAAAGTTAAATTGTACATGCTCTTATTTATACGCTCCTGCGATTGTAGAGACAGAAGAATTAAAAGAAAGATTATTAGCAATGCAGGATATAGAAGCAGTGCTTGAAGAAGGACGAAATGTCGATATAGCAGTCATCGGAATTGGTAACCCGCATAGGTCATCTACATTGCGGAAGTTAGGTTATTTGAGTGATGAAGATTTAAATTATTTACGCAAGCTCGGTGTAGTCGGAGATATCGGATTTCGTTTTTTTGATGATTTTGGAAATGTTATTATCGACTCTTTTACGAACAAAGTAATTGGCGTTACTTTAACAGAACTGAAAAAAATTAATCAAGTAATTGCTGTTGTTGAAGGGATACACAAACTTGAAAGTATAAAAGCTGCATTAAACGGTGGATTTATAAATGTTTTAATTATCGATGAACAGACTGCTGCAGCAATTGTTGAAAACTGGTAATACCCTGTTAATTCAATCCCATGGGCCGATTTATAGAAAAATTAAATAAAAATACTATGCTCCAACTCTCAAATCATTAAGTTTTGAAGTTGGAGTTTTTTTTGATTTTGCTGAAATATTTTGCCGATTTAAAACGTCGACGCTTACTTAAAAAAATCACGCGTCTTTGTTTAGCATGGGGCATTTTGTAACGGATCATTACAAGGCAGTTATTCCACTAAAAAAGTGGGGTAAAAAATTTAAAAGCAAAGTTGAAAATGGTAATGGCAAAGGAACAGATAAAGAGCGGACAATAGGTTGAAGGAAAGCAAGGGAGGAGGAGCAAAAGTTGAAAATTCAACGCATTGAAAGGCAAAGTCGGCGGAAAATTCTGAACTTGTTTCTAGAATAATCGTTGTTATTGAGAACTCATAATGTGGGTTCGAAAGCCTTTCTGTGTCCCGATTGAAAAAGCAAAATGTCCGATAAGAGAAAATTGACACCATTAGTATTCAACGTGCAATGACTGTTCCCCTGATAAAGCCAACATAGCATTTATTTGTCCTAGCAATATAAAAATGAGAAAAGTGGTCCAGCTCAATGATTTTTTCGTTTGTTTTTCACCTCTAGCCAAGCTTAATCAGAATGAAACATATATCGATTGACAGGTCTTCCGATGCTGCCATACTGAACATGGATTGAGACTTTTTTGATTTTCGCCAGGTAGTCTAAATATCTTCGTGCAGTAACGCGTGCAATACCGATTCCTTCCGCAACTTCTTCAGCGGAAATCGGTTCTTTTTGATTTTGGAGGAAACGGATGATCTTATCAAGTGTTACTTGGTTCAACCCTTTAGGCAGGTCTGGATCCTCTGGCTTGTTCTTGAATTTATTGTTTAACAACATAGTGTCTACATCTTTTTGCGTTAATTTTTCTTTTTCCTTCAGCTGGCTATGATAAAGCAAATAGTTTTTTAATGATTGTTGGAGCCGTTCAAATTTAAACGGTTTCATAATGTAGTCAAAAGCGCCGTTTTGCAGGACACGGCGAACAGTTTCCATATCTCTCGCAGCGGTAATCGCAATGACATCTACGGAATGACCCTCTGACCGGATTTGCTTAAGCGTTTCTAATCCATCCTGATTAGGCATGTAAATATCTATAATAACTAGTTCAGGTTTCAATTCTCGAACAAGCTCTATGCCTTCTTTTCCGTTCCCTGCGATTCCAATCACAGTAAAGCCGTCGACTTTTTGGATAAATTGTTTATTCACCTCTTGAACCATGGGATCATCTTCAATCAACAATACACTAATTTTTTTGTTCAAATTTTTTGCCCCCTTTGTTTTTTACATATCAAATGTGATGATAAATGTAGTTCCCATACCTTTTTGCGACTCAACATGAATGTGACCGTTTGCTCGGTCAACAATTTGTTTGACCAGATATAAGCCTATTCCATGATTTTGCTTGTTTTTTGTGGAAAAACCCTTTTCAAAAATGTTCGGTAATACAGAATCGTCTATGCCAGGACCGTTATCTTCAACTAATATCGTGCAAATTTCTTTATTTTGATCGATGCTGACGAATATTTCTTTGTCAGGATCAGTCGACTCTTGAAAGGCATCAAAAGCATTTTCAATTAAATTCCCAATGATGATCACCAGGTCGTTATGATCGATATTTTTTGGAAATCGCTCCAAATGGCTGTTTCTGTCAATGACTACTTTAATTCCGAGCTCTTTGCCCCGGCTGATTTTGCTGAGTAAAAGGCCCGATATGCTTTCATCTTTAATATGTTCAGTTAAAAAGTTTGTCAGCTCTTCTTGCTCTTCCGTTATTTTGAATACATATTCTAACGCTTTTTCTTTATGTCCAAGCTGAATGAGACCTGCTATCGTGTGCAATTTGTTCATATGTTCATGATTTTGAACACGAAGCGCGTGGACAAAAGCTTTCACTCCGGTTAATTCTTCCGCAAGCTTTTTGATTTCAGTTCGATCCTGGAAAATGGCGACAGCTCCGACCGTTTCGTTATTCACTCTGATCGGGATGCGATTGCTTAAAATGCTTAGATTCCTTACCTGCAATTCTTTGTTATAAATAGGACGGTCAATTACTAATATTTCCGGGAGTCGGGTGTCGGAAATAACGTCGCGAATCGGCTTTCCGATCACATCTCCTTCAATGCCCATCATTTGTTTGGCACGGTCATTAAAAATAGTTATACGTTCATTTTTATCAATGGCAATGACTCCTTCGTGCATAGCATTAAATGTTTCAGTTCGTTCAACTAGCATTTTAGCTATTTCAAAAGGCTCCAAGTGAAACATCTGCTTTTTTATATGTCTTGCCAGGAGCCAGGCCCCCAAACCGCCTAATAGTAAGACAAGAAAAGAAATCGAAAAAATTTGCGATTTTAAATTTGCAAGCAGCTCATATAAGCTTGGAAGCTTATAGGCTGCGATGACGACTCCAACTTGTTTATGTTCTTTATTCATGACAGGTACAAAGGCGCGGATAACAGTGCCGATTTCTCCATTTGCTTTTGACGTATATGTGTGTTCGGCAAAGGCAGGACCTTCATCTTCTCCTTCCGATTTTGTTCCGATTAACGATTTGACCGGATGGGAAAGGCGGGTACGATCCATATCGAGCACAACAATATATTCTGTTCCGTTAATGATTTGAAGACGTTCAATCATCGAAGGAATCAGCTGGCGATCTTTCAAGCTTCCATTGAGCCCGTTTCTGACTTCAGGCAGCGCCGCAACCGTCCTCGCAGCTAATATAGATTGCTGTTTAAGCTCTTCTTCTTTTTGGTTTAAATATTCGTTTACAATAAATAATCCTCCGAAAAAAAGCGATAAAAAGACAATAATAAAAATTAAACCTGTTATTTTCCATATGATTGGTAATCGCTTCATAAGGCAACCTCTTTTAGCTAAACGTTCATACTTGCTTTATTTTATCACAGATTTGCTTTCCTTTACTTTAGAGAAAGAGCATGCTTGGTATAATTTATGTTAAAATGATCAAAAACAAATGGTGTGATGAATCATGAAGAAAAAAATCGTGAGGTATTTGGCTATAGTATGTGCCGGGTTAGCCTTTGCGTTATTTTCCTATAATATCATTATACAATCTCAAAATGATCCACCGGTTTACGATGATGAGCAAGAGGGGCTAAAAGAGCAAATTAAAATCTATTTCAGCCATGTAGTGGCGGAGGATACGCCAAAAGGCTTGGCTGCACAAAGGTTTGCAGATTTGGTCGAGGAAAAGACGAAGGGCCGAGTAAAAGTGATTGTGTTTCCAAACGGTTCATTATATTCAGATAAAGATGAAATAGAAGCTTTAAGAAAAGGCAAAGTGCAAATGATTGCTCCTTCCTATTCAAACGTGGCAGAATTGGTTCCGGAATGGGAAGTGTTAGATTTACCGTTTATTTTTCAAAACGATGATAATGTTGAAAGGGTTTTAACAGGAAAAATTGGCGAAGAGCTGCTCAGTATGTTAGAACCGAAAGGATTTAAAGGACTGGCTTTTTGGGGAAATGGATTCAAACAAATGGTAAATAGTCAAATGTTTATGAAGAATCCGGATGATTTCAAAGACCAAAGATTTCGGATCATGCCTAATAAAGTCATAAAAAAACAATTTAACATGTTAGGAGCGGAACCGATTGCCCTCTCATTTGATCAAGTTTATGAATCATTAGAAGAGGAAGCGTTTGACGGACAAGAAAACACAATTTCGAATATTTATTCAAAAAGATTTTATCAATTTCATCCGTATGTAACAATTAGCAATCACGGTTATTTAGGATATGTCGTAATGGTCAATGAAACATTTTGGAATCAGCTACCTAAAGACGTTCAAAAACAAATTATGGAAGCAATAGAAGAAACGACAGCTTGGAATATGAAGCAATCAAAACAGCAAAATATAAGACAGCTTGAAGAAATGAGGCAAAATCCAAATATACATATTCATACGTTAACGGAAAAAGAGCGAAAGAAATGGCAGGAACGATTTGTGCCGCTTTACCAAGAATATGAAGCGAAATATGGAAAGCTATTAGAAGAAATAAGAAATGCAGCAAGCTGAACTAGCCATTGTTTCAGCAAAAAATGGACTGTCCGCGAGGCGGCAGTCTTTTTTTATGGAATTTGAGAGAAAAAATTTGTTCAGTGAGGTGTTATATTCGCCGCTCTCAACCATTTTTACGCATGATACACCACAAGAAATAGTCCAACGAGCATTCGGTGGAAAGATGTAAGATAAAGTACATGGACATCACAGCGGCTGAACTTTCTTTACAGGAATGGCTGAAATAAAACCTTTCAGCTTATCGGCAGTAACTATTTGAAACGAATGAATGATTCTAAGAAACTCGATCTCATGGTTTATCGCCCGTTGTGTTTTGATTTTTTTGGGGTTACAAATGGACAATCGGTTATGAAAATGGTCATCGTTGGAGTTACGACTGAAGCATGAGAGTCGTTGGGCAGTAGTTAACCAGCTCTGTTAAGGAAGGAGAACAAGCCGTTTACGTTTCTTTGGAGTGACAAGCTCGTTAGACTTTAAGCGGGAGTAGTTGAAAAGCAAAAATGAATCTATTAAGAGTTTCTGCTTCTGTTTCCCAGAATGACTAGGGAGGTGCTGATCCTTTCTCATTTTTGGCCATTCAAATTAATTTTGAGACCAAAAAGAACAAAAAGATTAATAAAACCATAATATTAAAACTTTTTGAACATTCTATTAACATAAATGTACGGATGTTTGAAAACGTTATCAAAGGGGAAAGGAGAGAGATAGATGCGAATAAACTTTAAAAACCTGACTGTACAAGTTATTATCGGTATCATTTTAGGGATTACAGTTGGATTTTTATTCCCTGAGTTCGGGGCGAAATTAAAGATTTTGGCAGATATTTTTATTAAACTAGTGAAAATGGTGATTGCACCAATTGTATTTTTCACCGTTGTCATCGGCATCGGATCGATGGGTGATCTGAAAAAAGTAGGCAGGATCGGCGGGAAAGCTCTGATCTATTTTGAAATTGTTACGACGATTGCTCTTGCTATCGGGATCTTTGTCGTAAACATTATGAAGCCAGGTGAGGGCTTTAACACCGATAGTGTGCAAGGAAGCGATATTTCTCAATATACGAAACAAGCAGAGGAAACAAGTCATGGTGCTTTAGACTTTATCATGAGCATTGTGCCAGAAAATGCAGTGGGAGCGCTCGCAAACGGAGAACTCTTGCCGATTTTATTCTTCGCAGTCCTTTTCGGATTAGCAGCGGCAAGACTAGGGGAAAAAGCAAAACCTGTTATGAATTTGTTTGAACAATTGACAAATATCTTTTTTGGCATCGTAAATATGGTTATGAAAATTTCACCGATTGCAGCTTTTGGTGCAATGGCCTATACAATCGGAAATTTCGGTCTGGGATCGCTTGTGTCTTTAGGAAAATTAATGGCCTCTGTCTACATGACGATGTTCTTATTTATCGTGATCGTGTTGGGACTGATCACAAAATTTTACGGGTTCAGCATTTTAAAATTTATCGCATATATAAAGGAAGAAATATTGCTTGTGTTAGGAACTTCCTCCTCTGAATCCGCATTGCCAAAATTGATGGAAAAGCTTGAGAAGTACGGATGTTCTAAGTCTGTTGTTGGTCTTGTTGTTCCGACTGGGTATTCTTTTAATCTTGATGGAACGTCGATTTATTTGTCAATGGCGGCTATCTTTATTGCACAGGCATATGGGATCGATTTAACCATTTGGCAAGAACTGACTCTACTTGGAATTTTAATGCTGACTTCAAAGGGCGCTGCTGGTGTGACTGGATCCGGATTTATTACATTAGCCGCTACTTTGGCTGCATTTCCAATGGTTCCGGTTGAAGGAATTGCACTTCTCATCGGTGTTGACCGATTTATGTCAGAAGCCCGTGCGATTACGAATTTAATTGGAAACGGTGTCGCAACAGTTGTTGTGTCAAAAATGGAAGGAGAGTTTCATCCGGAAAAAGCTTCTCAAGAAGAGCAGATTTCCAGTCAGGCGACTGGCACTGTATATGCTAACGAACAGTGATTCGAAAATTTGATAACAAATCAAAAAGAAAAGGATGTTGATAGAATTCGGCATCCTTTTCTGTTTTGATATTGAAGGTTTCTCTTCAGCGAGCTCTGTATAAAAAATGAAAAAAGGTGAAAAAATTTCAAGAACTGCTTAATATAAATAATGGGGAAATTATTGCAGAAAGGGAGTGGAACAAGGTGGTGCAGTCTCCAATTTTTTTAAAGCCTGTTTTTAAAGATCGAATTTGGGGTGGAACAAACCTTCGCACTCATTTTCATTACAAAATTCCAACGGAGACAACAGGAGAATGCTGGGCGATTTCTGCCCATCCGCATGGTCAAAGCATTGTAGCAGAAGGAAAGTTTAAAGGAAAAACATTGGGTGAATTATGGGACAACCATCGAGAATTGTTCGGCGGAATAAAAGGGGATCGATTTCCTCTCTTAACGAAAATTCTTGATGCAAACAACGATTTGTCCGTGCAAGTGCATCCAGATGATGAATATGCAAAAAAGCACGAAAATGGTGAATTAGGAAAAACGGAGTGCTGGTATATCATTGACTGCTCAGAAAATGCGGAAATCATTTACGGTCATCATGCCAAAACGAAAGAAGAGCTCGTATCCATGATTCAAAGCGGAAAATGGGATCAATTGCTGAGAAGAGTAAAAATAAAACCGGGCGACTTCTTTTATGTTCCGAGCGGCACCATCCACGCCATCTGCAAAGGAACGCTCATCCTTGAAACGCAGCAAAGTTCTGATACGACTTACAGAGTGTATGATTACGACCGTGTAGATGCAAACGGAAATAAAAGAGAATTGCATTTGAAACAAGCGATAGAGGTGGCGACTGTTCCTCATAAAGATTACACGATTGAACGTTCTGTGGAAGTAAAGGAAGGAGCAACGATTACCACATTTATCAAAAACGAATTTTTTTCAGTTTACAAATGGGAGATTGACGGCGAAGGGAAGTTTGTTCAAAATCATCCGTTCCTTCTTGCAAGCGTGATTGAGGGAGACGGGGAGCTTACTCATGATGGCCGTTCATACACACTAAAAAAAGGGGCTCATTTTATTTTGCCGAACCAAACAGGCGATTTCGCAATAAAAGGAAAATGTGTTCTCATTGTATCTCATGTATAAAACATTTATCCCGACTCTTCTTTCTCCTTTTAAAGGAGGGAGAAGAATCGGGGTTTTTATTGAAAAAAGGTCATTCGGTTGAAGAAATACTTTCCCCAACTCAATTGTACCCCCATAGAAATTCGCCGATATACTTGTCCACTTTCGGATGCTCATGAAGACCGCTGTGTGTGGCAAGTTTATCTTTAACAATGATTTCATGATAATTTTCTAACGGAACAATATTTCTAGCGCTGAGAGCGCTCTGGATGGAGACAACTCCATCACTGTCTTTATACTCGGGATTGATCCCTGCGATATTGAGAACTTTCGTTTTTTTAGAAAATTGATCCCGGTTGTTCAATATTTCTAGTAAAGCATGAGAATCTGGCTTTAAATCAATGATTGCTTTACCTGTATTCAGCTTATGGTAAGATTCCTGTTCTATTCCTTGAAACGGGCTGCCTATGACCACCATTTTGCGGACAATCGGGTAATCCTTCAAGTTGTTCGTGTCCTCGATATATTTTGTCGAAACGAGTCCTCCCATCGAATGAGCCACAATGTATAGCTCGTCTACCGAATAGTTTTCTTTTAATAAGCGCATTGCCTTTTTCAGAGAATTTGCCGTTTCCTCAATACTTGTGCGGTTTTCCTCAAAAACAATTTGTATAAAAGGATTTTTTAAGTTTTGTGGGATTGTTCCGGAAATATGGACAATGCCCATGCGGTCAACTCGAATGACCATTGATTTTGTTCCCCAGCGGTAATCATATTCAAAACGATACAGCATATGTTGGAACGAGCGCATTGTTCCTTTATAGCCATGGACAAAGATGGTCGGAATTTGAGGTTCAATGCTTGCAAAAGAGTCGTTTGAATCGACATGCTTCGAGCGCCACGTAATAAAAAAAAACGCTTAAAAGAAAAAACGTAAATAAAAAAATAGATGCCATTCGCCCCATCGTCGATTTTTTTCTCACGATAAGTTCACCTCGTAATGATAATATTATACTAATTTTTTGGTTTTATCATGGAATTTTTTTCTTTTTTTACAAAAAAGTTTAGAAATTTACCAAATTTTCTTGAAATTCGTGTATAATATACATCGAAAGAACTAGTAAAAAAGTCTAATGTCATGCAAGGATTGTCAAATAGTGAAGAAAAAGGGGTGAAAGAGTGGAGCAGGTCAAAAATTATATTTTAACTTGTGACACGCTAGCATTGCTTCCTTATTTTAATAAGTATGGAGAATGTTGGACAATTGTTATTGAGAAGTATGAAAAGTATCTTGTGAAAGAGAGGCCGAAAGACCTTTTGGCAGAGAGCTGCAGCTATTACGGTGTGTCTCTTAAAGGCATCATAGACGCAGCTAAGAAAATTCTGCCGCACCAACGTATGCTTCCTGTATGCATTCCTGTCCTCGATCTTTGTTTTTTCCCTACTAAATCAATGGAGCATTTAGACTGCCAATGGATTGCGCATTCGGCTATTCGACATGTCGTTTCAAAAGGAAAGCATTCAACAATCGTTTTAATCAATCATGAGAAAGTAGTAGTGGAGAAGCATATGAGTATCATTTACAACAAAATGAAAAGTGCGTCTCATATCAATGATACATATAAGAGAAGGATCAATGAGGGGAAGGAATACCATTCCTTTATTTTATATGAGAAGCCATCTTGTTATGATTGTAAACGAAAATCATAATGCTGCTAAATTATTCTAGGCTTGCGGGGATTTTTTATTATAGGGAATGGCGGCAGTTCTTATAAAAATGCGATCGAATGGTGAACTGCCGCACTATTTTTTATTTTTCAGCGGTTTCCTTCTTTAATTCCAAATGTTTTTTCAGCTCGTTGGAAAGGGAAAGACGTTCATCTTCAGGCACAATATAGTAGTAAATGCCGTTAATTTTTTTTCCGCTCCCTTTTATTTGATGCTGAATGACATTTTTTCGGGCATCTTTGTAATTTTCTTGAATTGCCCACATTTCATCAAATGTAAGATTTGTTTTTACATTGTTTTCAATGACTTTAAACATTTCTCCAAATTTTGTAATGGATGTAATGCTTGCTCCTTTTTCAATAACCGCCTCAATAATTTGCCGCTGCCTTTCCTGGCGGCCGAAATCGCCCCTTGGATCATCATATCGCATTCTTGAATACGCAAGAGCTTTTTTGCCATCCAAGTGAATGGTTCCTTTTTCAAAATGGTAGCCCTCGTAAGTGAAATCTAAATCATTTTCAACCGTCACACCGCCGACTGCATCGACAATATCGCGAAAGCTTTCCATATTCACTTTGACAAAATAATCAACCGGCACATCTAAGAAATTTTCAACCGTTTTAATAGCCATTTCTGTTCCGCCGAAAGCGTAGGCGTGGTTAATTTTGTCTTGAATGCCTTTTCCGACAATTTCTGTTCTTGTATCGCGGGGAATGCTGACCATTTCCATTGACTGTTCTTTTGGATTGACTGTCATCAAAATGAGCGAATCAGACCGTCCTCGGTCTCCTTTTCTTTCATCAACACCCATCAGCAATATGGAAATAGGATCGCGATTTTTAAAGTTGACTTTCTGATCGCGTTTGTCTGATTTATCCCGCCCGATGTTTTCTTGAATGTTGGCAATGGTCGATTGTGCTTTGTTCCAAATGTAAAAGGCATAGGATCCCGTGGCAATAATGAAAACTCCAATGACTGATAACAAAATCCAGAGCCATTTCTTTCTCTTTTTTCTCTGTCTATCTGATCTCATAATTTCATCCCTCATTACTAAATTTATCTAATCTGATTATAAGTTTCCAATTCTATTAAGACAATATATTTGTGAGGAAAATATTTTCGTATACACTTGTCAGCACCGCTTGAAAAAATGAATTGACAGCATGGAACGGCAGGGCATTTTCCGCTATAATAAAGTGAGAAATTTGTCGTTTGGAGGATTATCTGTGAAAAAAAGGATTATTGTTAGTAATGTTGTCGTTTTATGTATAGCATCAATTATTGTCGGCCATTTTTATTGGAAACAGAAAATTTCAAAACCGACAGCTGCTTCTGTGGAATCATCTGCAGAAAATAAAAAGGAAGACAATAGTAAACAAAATGATACACGAGAGGACTACGCCAAAAATTTACCGGAGGATGTTCAGAAAAAAATCAAAACAGCATTAAAAGAAGAGAAACAATTGAACTTTGTAATTTGGGGATCTGAATCAGTTCCTTCCGATCAAAATGGGTGGCCGGAAAAACTGAAAAAGGAGCTTCTTTCTGCATATGGAGATGAGCTCTTTAACATCTCGATTGTTTCCGATGCCGAGGAGACAACGCATAGTGTATTGAATAAAAAATTATATAAAAAAATTGCAGACAAAAAGCCTGACATCCTCCTTTTCGAGCCGTTTATTTTGAATGATAACGGCGTTGTCGGCATTGACAATACTCTAAGCAACATTACGGACATCTTGCGGAAAATTCAAGAAGCAAATCCTGACGTATCGATTATGCTGCAGCCTGCACACCCGCTCTTTGGTGCAAAATTTTATCCTAAGGAAGTAGATGCGCTCAAACAATATGCCGAAGAAAACCATTTTACATATTTAAACCATTGGGAAAATTGGCCGGATAAGGAAGACGAGCAATTGAAGCAATACGTTACAGAAGACCGATCCAAACCGAGCGAAAAAGGAAACCAGGTATGGGGAGAGTATTTAATTAAATATTTTGTCGCAAAGGACGGACAATGATCGTCCATTCTCCTTTTCCCATGTGGAAAATTTGCTGTTTGCCGTCAAAACACGCGGAAAAACGAAAATTTTCTGGGAAATAATTATTGGAGTGTTTACTTTATTATATTGATATTATTTAGAATAGGGATAAAATCAAAAAATTAATTAAAAAAGCTTTATAATGGGAATTGCAGAAATATATTCAAAAAGTATAATTGGGGTGTCGAAAAAGTAAAGTATTTAGAAGACAATCTGTCAGTAAAATAGAGTTAGAGATTTTTAATAACAATTTTTTTTATTAACCAGACAGTGTATCGATTTTTATACTTTCGATCAAAATTCAGGTGAAATAAGAAAATACTTTGTTGATTCTTTATAAGAAATATATTTTTTTAAATGAAAAAACTTTGAATTTAATAATGTATATTATTCAACAACAAGAAAAATTCAAAAATGTTTTTTTGAAAATTTTTTTGTGCAGTGAAAATTCATTTGAATATATAAGAGGTGAAGCTATAGGGGTTGTATTTCTAAAAGGTTCTAGGAAATCAACATTATCAAATTATTTGCATAAGTAAAATAATAAAAGGAGAAATTAAATTTTATGTGCATTCTCCCTTAATATATCAATATTAGCTGGATTAAATAATAATTTTAATAGGAATAGAAAATTTTTATCTTAAATGTATGATATATGGTATATTGGAACAGTGATGTTAGTGAAGATAAAGATACTTTATATAGGGAACTTTAGTTAACGTTTTGTGCTATTGTTTTGAAATTAGTAGGATATTTTTACTAATGAATATCATATACAGGCTTTAATGCTATAAAATTTACAGGATCAAAGGGTGGATTAATTTGATAGCTAAAGCAAGAAATCTTTTTGTAAGGAAAATACTTAATAACTATAGAAAAAATTTAACAGACATTATGCCAAATTTTAAAACAGAATTCTTTAAAATCGAAAATTGGAATTATAAAAAAAATGGAGCTCAAATATATCTTAAAGAAAATGAATTGGTGATAAATAAAACAGGAAACGGATTGTCCTATTTTAGTTTTTTGGAAAAAAATAAAAACTACAATTTTATTCCGTCAAATAGTAAAAGAATTATGTTAAAAAACAACTTTCTTGTAAAAATTTCAGGCAGAACAACTTCTAGTGTGAAAGCACTCATCTACCTAATTGAATATGATAATTTTACTAGAATAAATACTCATAAAATTCCACTAAATAAAGAGGTTGAAGTAGTTATTAACCCAAAATCAAAATACTTAAGAGTTGCTATTCGCCTTTTTGGAAAAGGAACAGTAAAAATAACGAATGTTGAAATAGTAGAGGATTATATTTTTAAAAATTTCTCCAAGAAAATGAAATCGAAAGCAAGAAAGATAAATGAAATAAAAGTTGCTTGTATATTAGATGAATTTAGTATGTCTTGTTTTTCTGATATAATTTCTCTTATTCCTTTTTCACCTGATAATTGGAGAGAAGTTTTAACGGAAAATAAACCTGATTTTTTATTAGTGGAGTCAGCATGGCGAGGAAACTTTGGTTCTTGGGAGTATCAAGTCGGTAAATACAATAATAATCAAAATAATTTAAAATTAAAAAGGTTAATAAAATTTTGTAAAAATTGTGGCATTCCAACAGTATTTTGGAATAAAGAAGACCCTATTCATTTCGAAAAATTTATAGAAACTGCAAAACTGTTTGATTATGTGCTTACCACTGATGCAAATATGATTCCAAAATATAGAAATTATGTTGGGCATAGTAGAGTTTATGCAATGCAATTTGCGGCAAATCCTGCCCATCATAATCCAACCTCTGCAAATAAACAAAAAAGAAATAATATTTCATTTGCTGGCTCATATTATGCCAATCGTCATGAAGACAGAAGACGTGATATGGATATGATGCTTTCCGTGACTAAAAAATTTGGATTAGATATTTACGATCGAAACTATGAAAGAAATAAAAATGGAAACTCTCATTTCCAATTTCCTGAACAGTTTCAAGACAATATTGTTGGGACTTTGAAGTATAAAGATATTGATATAGCCTATAAAGAATATAAATTAATTTTAAATGTAAATAGTGTAAAATATTCTCCAACTATGTTTTCTCGAAGAGTGTTTGAAGGTTTGGCGTGTGGAACACCTATAATAAGTAGTTATTCGATAGGTATAAAAAAGACATTCAAGAATGTTGTATTGATGTCTGAAGATAAAGAGGAATTAATTAAAAATATAGAAGAAATATTAAATAATGAAAAAAAATATCGTGAGTTGTCCATGGAGGGAATTCGTTCAGTTTACCGGAAACATACTTATTTTCATAGAATAAAATTTATTTTGGATCTTTTAAACATAGAATATGATGACAATAATCAAAGTATTACTTTAGTAATTCCTGTAAGTTCCTTATCGGAATTTAATGAAGCTCTTGCAGTGTTTGAAGAACAAAGTTACGAAAATAAAAAACTATTAATATTTATTCGAAAATTTGAAGGATATGAACAGTTATTAAATAAATATAACAATTCAGTTATCACAACTATGATTCATGACTATGTTTTTAACTATGAATCAATAAGTGATATTATTTCAACCGACTATTTTACAATAATGGATACAAATAATAGTTATGGAAAATATTATATAGAAGATCTTATGTATGCAAGTATTTATTCAGGAGCAGATATAATAGGTAAAAGAGTTTTATTTAAAGATAGTTATGAAGTTGAAAATTACGAATACCAATATGTTGATTATGTAATACCGGATACCGCCTTGTTTAAAACAGATATAGCTAAATTTTACAACATAAAAGATATATTATATAACAGGGAGTATGTAATTTCTGAGTTATTTAAAAAATATGGTGCAAAAATTTACAGTTCTGATAAATTTAATTTTAAGATAGGAGAAAAAAACAGTTCTATCTAATCTCAAAATAGCTATAACTTTAAATATTAACCCAAAAATAGTATTTATTTAAAGATAGGCATGCTTATCTATGACAAACCAATTTTTAGGTGATTGTCATATAAAGCATGCCTTACCAAATATTCGAATAATAATAGGGATTAATTTATAATTAAGTATTTTTTTGTGAACCCAAGTATTAAAAATGTTCTAGTTTAATAAAAGCATACAAAGCATTATAAATGTGAACTCAAGGAGGAGCAAAAGTGAAACGGCTGAAAATTTTACTATACGGAGATCAAAATTTAAATATAGTAGATGGATCAGCAATTTGGTTAACATCTTTGGCCAATTTACTTACTATCGATGACAGAGTAGATTTAACAATTTTGTTGAAAACTCCTGTAAAGCGTAAAGAGGTCATTTCCAATATTAAAAAGAAAAATAATATCGTATTTATAAATCCATATAATAGGTTTTCAAACTGGAATTTCAATGATAAACATAAAATGAATGTAGGGGATGCTACTAATATTATAGAATTACTAGATAATATTGAAAACTATGATTTAATCATAACAAGAGGAAAAGATTTAACAGCTGAATCATTAAAAAAATCTTTTGTAAAAAAACAAATCCCATATATAACAGATTTTACACATGATGAAACAAAGATAGCAGAAGAAGAAATTAATTTTTTTAGAGAGGTTTATACCACATTTCCAAATATATTTGTTCAGACAAAGGAAATGGGAAATTACTTAAAAAAATTGCTTAATGTAAGTGGGGAAAAATTTATTGAATTACCACCAACTGTGGAGGATTCTCTTAACCCACCAAAATTCGAATTAAATAACTATTCTATTGTTTATGCAGGGAAATTTGCAAAGGAATGGATGATAGAGGAGTTAATTAATGTTTATAAACAAGTAAAAAAATATGATCCTGCCATTACTTTAAATATAGCAGGGGATAAATTTCAAGGTGAGCTTATTGATAAAAAAGATGAAATAAAGCAAATTTTTAATGATACTGAAGGAATTCAATGGTTTGGAGCTCTTAGTAGAAGAGATTCATTAAATCTGATAAAAGATTCAGACATTGGATATGCATATAGATCTGAAGAAATAGATAATGATAATAGTCTAGAGTTATCTACAAAAGTCTTAGAATATGGGATAAATGGGAAGCCAGTTTTACTTAGAAGAACGAAACAATATGAAAAATTGCTGGGATCAGATTATCCATTATTTGCAAATAACGAAGAAGAATTAAAAAACAAAATTGTATTGTGTTTCAATGATGAAAGAATTTATCAAGAAGCTGCAAGAAAATGTTATGAAGCAAGCAAAGCTTATCAGATCAGTTTAGTTAGTAAAAAAATTTTAAGTGAATTGTGGAAATACAATAATGATAAATTGACGATTTTATTTGCTGGTCATGATTTTAAGTTTTTGAATTGGTACATTGACTGGTGTAAGGAAAACAAGAATATAAATGTACTTATTGATAAGTGGGAAGGTCATAATACTCACAACATAGAGCAAAGTGAAAAATATTTAAGAGAAGCTGATATAATTTTTTGTGAGTGGGGTTTAGGGAATTCTGTGTTTTATTCTCAAAATAAACTAAGAGGACAAAAACTCTTTATTAGGCTACACAGACAAGAACTCGATACAAATTATCTTGAAGAAGTCAATTTTTGTAATGTAGATAAAGTTATCGTGATAACACCATATTTATTTGAAGAATTTAATAAGAAAAAGAGAGTTCCAAGAGAAAAAATGATAATTATCGAAAATATGATTGATTATAAAAGATTTGATAAGCCTAAATTAGATAAAATTGATAAAAACTTGGGGATTATTGGCATTTTACCTAAACTTAAAAGATTGGACAGAGCCCTAGATATTTTTGAAAAGTTATGGATTAAAGATAATGAATATAAATTATTTATTAAAAGCAAATTGCCTAATGAACTTCCTTGGTTAATGGCTAGAGAACAAGAGAGAAGATACTATGAAGAAGTTTTTAATAGGATCGAAAATTCAAATTGGAAAGAAAATGTTATTTTTGATCCTCATGGTAATGACGTTGATGAATGGTTACAAAAAATAAAATTTATACTATCGACAAGTGATATAGAAGGTTCTCACGTTTCACCAATGGAAGGTATGGCTAGTGGTGCAATTCCGATTGTTTTCAATTGGCCAGGAGCCGACACAGTATATCCTGAACAGTTTATTGTTAAAAGTGTTGATGAAGCAGTAGATTTAATAGAAAATTATGAGGAAAAGGTAAAAAATTTTGATATCAAAAATTTTCCAAGGAAATATTCAAGGGAATCGAGAATTAATGCCTTTAATGATTTATTATTTGGTGATTTGAATTAATTAAATTAAAAAAATGTATGAAATTGATAAATTTTATTTTAAATATCTTTCGCTATTACTGGAGGAGAAATTGGTATGAAAAAACAGAAAGTATTAGTTACTGGAGGGTGTGGATTCATTGGATCTAGAATTGTGAAAAAGCTCCTAGAAAAGGATTTTGAAGTTCATGTTATAGATGATTTAAGTACTGGAAATATTTCTAATATTCCCTTAGATCAAGTTGAATTTTTTCATATTGACATATTGCATAATGATTTAGAGGATCTATTTTCTAAATTTCAATACGATTATGTTATACATCAAGCTGCACAGACAAGCGTTGCCTTTTCTGTTGAAAATATTAAAACAGATGCAAAAATAAATATTTTAGGTTCGATTAATTTAATTGATTTAGCTATAAAATATAAAGTCAAGAAATTTATTTTTGCTTCTTCAGCTGCAGTTTATGGACATCCAAATGAACTGCCTATAACTGAATCTCATAATACTGTTCCTTCTTCCCCGTACGGACTTTCTAAATTAACAATAGAGAAATATTTGGATCTTGCTCATGATTTATACGGTTTAAGTTATATTATTCTTAGATATTCGAATGTTTTCGGACCAAAACAAACAGCTAAGGGCGAAGGAGGAGTTGTTTCGATATTTAATGAATGCTTAAAAAATAATGAAAGACCTATTATTTATGGGGATGGGAATCAAACAAGAGATTTTATTTTTGTTGATGATGTAGCAGAAGCAAATATTGCAGCTATATATTCAAATGTTAGTGGAATCTATAACATCTCTTCAAATGAGCAAATTTCTATTAATAAATTATTATCAATAATGAATGATATTTCTGGAAAAAATTTAAAACCTATTTTTGATTCACCACGGGTCGGTGATATTAGAGATAGTTTATTATCTAATGACAAGGCCAATCAGTATCTAATGTGGAAGCCGAAAATTTCATTATATGATGGATTAAAGATGACATTGACGATATATTAAAAACTATTTTATATTGTATATTTTCAATTTCATATTTTTGGAATAAAATAAAAAATATGGGGGTGATATTATGCAGAGATTGATTTTTAGACGTGTGTTTTCAGTTTTGATCGTTCTGGTACTATTGATCTCATTCTTTTTACCTGCAAGGGCATTAGCGGAGAGTAATGGAATTCAAACGGATGAAGTAGAAACATTTTATTTGCGAGTAGTTGAACAAACCGATGTTTACGAGATGAAGGACGATGTGATCGGGAAATTGTTAGAAGGCGCTGTTTTGCAGGTTGAAAAAGTGGAGAACAACCGCGTTTATTTTCAATGGAATGACGACTTGGCCTATGTAAATTTACAGGATGTTGAGATTTTAACGGAAGTAGACAATGTTTCATGGGTTGATCCAAAAGATTTTAAAATTTCAAATGTAATAGAGTTTCCCAAAGAAATAGAAGTGCTGGATGGTCAAGATCGTTTGAAAAACAGTCCGATTGCAATGATCGCTGCAGGTGTGTCATACTCCGTCATAGGAGAAGATGAACAAAACTACTATATTATTATTGGACATCGTCAAGGAACAGTAGTAAAAGATCAACTATCCGAAACAGTGGAACGACCTCAGTCTACAGAACAAACGAATGATCCAGAAAAGGGAACAAATCAAGAAGCAGTTACAGATGAAATAAATGAGGAATCTACAACAAAAGAACAAAGCAATGAAAATCAAGAATTAACCAGCGATCAAAAAACGAATCCTGATCTCAAACAGGAAAATGAAGAAACAAAAAAAGGTCAAGCACGTCTTTTTGCTACTCAAAACCAAGTCGATTCTAAAACGTTAGATGCTGCCCAACAATCAGTCAAGTTCGAAAAAAATGACAAATATTTTGAAGTTCTAGAAGACAATTTACCTGTTTATGACAACCGTACCGGTAAACTTGTGAAAATTGGAGAACTCAAAAAAGGACAAGTATATCCAAGAGTAAGCGATTATGGGAACTGGCATCGGATTCAGTTTAGTGATTACTATGGTTACGTAAAAAAATCCGAGACAAAGCCCGCAAATGGTACTTCCATCAAAAATGAAAATAAAAGTTATAAAAATAGCAGCAAAAGTTTTAAAGCGATAGAAAATGTGACGGTCTATGACAATACGTCAGGAAAGCTTGTTCCGTTTGGAACGATTGAAAAAGGAAAAGAGTATAAAATTGCGTCTGATTACGGGAACTGGTGGCGAATTATATTCAGCGGCCGGATTGGGTATGTACAAAAATCTGCTGTTCAGCTTCCGTTCAGTCAGCAGGATAAGTATTTTGAAGTTCTAGAAGACAATCTACCAGTTTATGACAACCGTACCGGTAAGCTTGTGAAAATTGGGGAACTCAAAAAAGGACAAGTATATCCAAGAGTAAGCGATTATGGGAACTGGCATCGGATTCAGTTTAGTGATTACTATGGTTACGTAAAAAAATCCGAGACAAAGCCCGCAAATGGTACTTCCATCAAAAATGAAAATAAAAGTTATAAAAATAGCAGTAATAGTTTTAAAGCGATAGAAAATGTGACGGTCTATGACAATACGTCAGGAAAGCTTGTTCCGTTTGGAACGATTGAAAAAGGAAAAGAGTATAAAATTGCGTCTGATTACGGGAACTGGTGGCGAATTATATTCAGCGGCCGGATTGGGTATGTACAAAAATCTGCTGTTCAGCTTCCGTTCAGTCAGCAGGATAAGTATTTTGAAGTTCTAGAAGACAATCTACCAGTTTATGATAACCGTACAGGTAAGCTTGTGAAAATTGGGGAACTCAAAAAAGGCCAAGTGTACCCAACTGTAAGCGACTATGGGAACTGGTACAGAATCCAATTCAGCGACTATTACGGATATGTGAGAAAGGATTCGACACGGTCAGCCAACGGTTCATCAATAAAAAATAAAAATTCTTCTTATAAAAGTAATGGCAGAAAAATAACACCAATTCAAAAGATAACTGTTTATGATAATAGCTCTGGAAAACTTGTACCATTTGGAGCGATCGAAAAAGGAAAAGTATATAAAGTAACATCTGACTATGGTAATTGGTGGCAGATTGTTTATAGTGGAAGAATTGGATATGTAAATAAATCAGATGCCATCGCAGAGTTTTTTAGCAGTGATAAGTATTTTGAAGTTATAAAAGACAATGTGGCTGTTTACGATAACCGTACCGGAAAACTAGTAAAAGTCGGAGAATTAAAGAAAGGCCAGATCTATCCAAGAGTGAGCGACTATGGGAACTGGCACAGAATCCAATTTAGTGATTATTACGGTTACGTGCAAAAAAGCTCGACCAATTATCCAACTAAAAAAGTCGTACTGCCAAGTGAAAATACACAATATACACATTCGAAAAGCCAGTTTGCAACGATAAGAAAAGTAACAATTTATGATAATAAAGAAAAGGTAAATGGTAAAAATGTACCTTTTGGTACAATTGATGCGGGGATTACATACCCTATAGCATTTGAGTACGGAGATTGGTGGGGAATCATTTATTCGGGAAGAATAGGATATGTGAAGAAAACTGAAACTTCTACAGTAAGTGAAATAAATGAAGTAAAAACGCTAAATCATTATTATATGAAAAATGATAATATTGAAGCTTATAAAAATATTAATCAATTATTTATTTCACCTTCATCAAATTATTTGGAATCAGCTAACAACATACTAATCAATAAATATAAAATTGGGGACTACGGCACATTTTCATTTCCTGATGGCATTGTTTGGGATAAACCGATAGTGAATGAAAATGAGAGATCCTATCTCCGTGAATTAAACGGACACTTTTTTCTTTCTGATTTGATCAAAAGTTATGAAGTAACTAAAAAAGAAACTTATATAAAAAAAGGCTATGAAATAATAAAAGATTGGATTGACAACAATTCATATGCTACAACATCTAATTCAATGGCATGGCATGATGAAACAACTGCTCGCAGACTTGTGCAGTGGATTCATTTTTACCACCATGCAAAAAATGTTTTATCTAAAAAAGATTTAGAAATTTTATTAGCAAATATTACTTTCCATGCAGAGTTATTATCAAAGGATTCCTTTTATGCCCATAATACGAATCATGGAATGTTTCAAGATGAAGCTTTGCTTGCTTTTAGTGAATATTATAAAGCACATAAAAAATCCGATTATTTTAAAAATCTTGCTAAACAAAGATTAAAAGATTATTTTAACTTTATAATTTCGGAAGAAGGGGTACATTTAGAGCATTCTCCTCAATATCACCAAATAATTGCAAGTTCATTATTAAGTTATTATAATCTTTTTGACAAAATAAATGATACTTCAATGAAAGAATATCTTTTCAAAAAATACGAAAAGATGTCAGACTTCGCTACATTTATAACAAAACCAGATGGAGTTTTTCCAGCAATTGGAGATACTGAGTATAATTTTAAACCATCAAGTACTTTGTGGAGTAATGATTACTATAAATTTGCTGTAAGCAAGGGTGCGTCGGGAAAGCCTCATCCGAAAACAGACATGGTGTTTAAAAATTCAGGATATGCAATCTTCAGAGACTCTTGGAATAAAGGCCCTGATTCAACATATGTTCTTTTTACTGCTGCTTATCATACTGGATATCATAAACATTCAGATGATTTAAATATGTGGATTTATTCTAAAGGAACGGACATAATTGTTGAAGCAGGCCCACATGGATATGACTATCACAACGCTTTTACAGAATACGGATATTCATCTTTTGCTCATAACACATTAATTGTAAATGATAAAGGTCTTCCGAGACATGATTCTCAGTATAAAAAAGTTTATATTGAAAGTTATCAACTTGATAAAAATAAAGCTAAGGTCAGAGGAGTTAATGAAAGATACAAAAATGTAAAACATATTCGTGATATTCAGTATGATAAATTGAACCAAATGATTGAAGTAAATGATACGATTCAATCAAGTGTCAGAAATAATTACAAATTACTTTGGCATATGGCAGAAGGCATTGAAGTTGAACTGGAAAAAATACACAATAATACTTATAAGGTTTATCTTTTTAAAAATGAAAATAAAATAGCGACTATTGAGGTCACTAGTGAATCAAAAATTGAATTAAATATAGTGAAAGGACAGAAAAATCCCCCTCTAGGTTGGAAATTATTAATTAAAGGGGAAAATGTACCAATTAATACTCTAGTCATTTCTACAAATGATGATACTGCCAAAATAAAAACAAACTTCATATTACATTGATTTATAGTCGACAAAAATTATGGGCACCTTGAAAAAGGTGTCTTTTTTTGAATAAGCATAAAACGGTGTGTATAGTGATTTTTTACAAAATTACAAGAAATATGTCGAAAAACCTTATTTTAATTCTAGCATTTTGATATAATGTATCCTGTGTAATTTTTTAATAATAAAAAGGAGTGGTGCGTTCGAAAAATTGTTTATATTTTTAGAAAAAAGTGTAAAATTGTTTAATTTGGTAGAATATTTTTTTTAAAGAGTGCCACTAGGTTAAACAATAATTAGGAGTGAGAAAATTAATGCAGAGATTGGTTTTTAGGCGCATTTTTTCCGTTTTGACAATTCTAGTACTATTGATCTCACTCTTTTTGCCTGCAGGGGCATTAGCTGAGAGTAATGAAATTCAAACGAATGAAGCTGAAACATTTTATTTGCGAGTAGTTGAACAAACCGATGTTTACGGGCTAAAGGAAAATGTGGTCGGAAAATTGTTAGAAGGCACTGTTTTGCAAGTTGATAAAGTGGAGAACGACCGCGTTTATTTTCAATGGAATGACGACTTGGCCTATGTAAATTTACAGGATGTTGAGATTTTAACGGAAGTAGACAATGTTTCTTGGGTTGATCCAAAAGATTTTAAAATTTCAAATGTAATAGAGTTTCCAAAAGAAATAGAAGTGTTGGATGGACAAGAAAACAGTCCGATTGCAATGATCGCTGCAGGTGTGTCATACTCCGTCATAGGAGAAGATGAACAAAACTATTATATTATTATTGGACATCGTCAAGGAACAGTAGTAAAAGATCAACTATCCGAAACAGTGGAACGACCTCAGTCTACAGAACAAACGAATGATCCAGAAAAGGGAACAAATCAAGAAGCAGTTACAGATGAAATAAATGAGGAATCTACAACAAAAGAACAAAGCAATGAAAATCAAGAATTAACCAGCGATCAAAAAACGAATCCTGATCTCAAACAGGAAAATGAAGAAACAAAAAAAGGTCAAGCACGTCTTTTTGCTACTCAAAACCAAGTCGATTCTAAAACGTTAGATGCTGCCCAACAATCAGTCAAGTTCGAAAAAAATGACAAATATTTTGAAGTTCTAGAAGACAATTTACCTGTTTATGACAACCGTACCGGTAAGCTTGTGAAAATTGGGGAACTCAAAAAAGGCCAAGTATATCCAAGAGTAAGCGATTATGGGAACTGGCATCGGATTCAGTTTAGTGATTACTATGGTTACGTAAAAAAATCCGAGACAAAGCCCGCAAATGGTACTTCCATCAAAAATGAAAATAAAAGTTATAAAAATAGCAGCAAAAGTTTTAAAGCGATAGAAAATGTGACGGTCTATGACAATACGTCAGGAAAGCTTGTTCCGTTTGGAACGATTGAAAAAGGAAAAGAGTATAAAATTGCGTCTGATTACGGGAACTGGTGGCGAATTATATTCAGCGGCCGGATTGGGTATGTACAAAAATCTGCTGTTCAGCTTCCGTTCAGTCAGCAGGATAAGTATTTTGAAGTTCTAGAAGACAATCTACCAGTTTATGACAACCGTACCGGTAAGCTTGTGAAAATTGGGGAACTCAAAAAAGGACAAGTATATCCAAGAGTAAGCGATTATGGGAACTGGCATCGGATTCAGTTTAGTGATTACTATGGTTACGTAAAAAAATCCGAGACAAAGCCCGCAAATGGTACTTCCATCAAAAATGAAAATAAAAGTTATAAAAATAGCAGTAATAGTTTTAAAGCGATAGAAAATGTGACGGTCTATGACAATACGTCAGGAAAGCTTGTTCCGTTTGGAACGATTGAAAAAGGAAAAGAGTATAAAATTGCGTCTGATTACGGGAACTGGTGGCGAATTATATTCAGCGGCCGGATTGGGTATGTACAAAAATCTGCTGTTCAGCTTCCGTTCAGTCAGCAAGATAAGTATTTTGAAGTTCTAGAAGACAATCTACCAGTTTATGACAACCGTACCGGTAAGCTTGTGAAAATTGGGGAACTCAAAAAAGGACAAGTATATCCAAGAGTAAGCGATTATGGGAACTGGCATAGAATCCAATTCAGCGACTATTACGGATATGTGAGAAAGGATTCGACACGGCCAGCCAATGGTTCATTAATTAAAAATAAGAATTCTTCTTATAAAAGTAATGGCAGAAAAATAACACCAATTCAAAAGATAACTGTTTATGATAACTCTTCTGGAAAGCTTGTTCCATTTGGTGTAATTGAAAAAGGTAAAGAATATAAAATAGCTTCAGATTATGGAAATTGGTGGCTGATTGTATACAGTGATCGTATAGGGTATGTGAAAAAATCAGAAGCTATAGCAGAATTTTACAAAAATGATCGGTATTTTGAAGTTATTAAAGACAATGTTCCAGTTTATGATAACCGTACCGGAAAACTAGTAAAAGTCGGAGAATTAAAGAAAGGCCAGATCTATCCAAGAGTGAGCGACTATGGGAACTGGCACAGAATCCAATTTAGTGATTATTACGGTTACGTGCAAAAAAGCTCGACCAATTATCCAACCCAAAAAGTCGTGCTGCCAAGTGAAAATACACAATATACACATTCGAAAAGCGGTTTTACAGCAACGAAAACAATTACCATTTATGACAATAAACAAATTCAGGGAAAATTAGTACCTTTTGGTGAAATTACTGAAGGTGCTCATTATCAAATTGCTTTTGATTACGGTAATTGGTGGGGCATTATATATGCTGGCCGAGTAGGATATGTAAAAAAAGATGATACAAATGTGAAATATACATCCTATTCTAGAAGTTTTACTGAAGTTCTACAGAAACAAATGGCTGTATCGCCTCAAATAGCATCAACGGAAATTAATGGATATGTTTTAAGTACTGCTTTTAAATCAATTCAAAATGGGTATGGCATTGTTTCAGGAAACAATTGGATTATAAGAAGTGGTCCTGGAACAAAATTCACTCAATTAAACGCAGCAACTTCTAACGGCTATTTAATTAATAATGAAAAAGTCAAAATTTTAAGCAGTGAAGTAGTGTACAATTCTACTACTAAAAACATGGAAACATGGTATGAAATAGATTATCGCAACACATGGAGATTAAATAGTAATGGTGAATATGTCGCACATAAACGTAGTCCAGTAACTTATTGGGTTATGGCACCGCCTAAACAAGTTGAATATTATCTAAATCCAAATAACTTCAAAAATCATGCTGTACAGAAGTTTCAATTTTTAGATTTATCATCACCAGCGAACATTTCCGTTACAGAATTAAATAAGGTTTTAGTAGGAGAAGGGATTTTAGAAGGTAAGGGAAAATATTTCAAAGATGCAGCAAATAAATATTCTATCAATGAAATCTATTTAATCGCTCATGCGATATTAGAAACAGGTCACGGTCGTTCAGAATTGGCTAATGGAATATATGTTGATAAAGTAGATGGAAAATCTGTACCTGGGAAAACTGTTTATAACATGTATGGTATTGGAGCCTATGATGGTTGTGCAAAAACATGCGGTGCAGAAAGGGCGTATAAAGAGGGCTGGTTTACTCCTGAAGCTGCTATAGTTGGAGGAGCAAGATTTATTGGGCAGGGCTATATCCATAATGGCCAAAATACTTTATATAAAATGAGATGGAATCCAGCTAACCCTGGTACTCACCAATATGCAACTGATGTCCGTTGGGCATACAATCAAGTATATGATATATATAATTTATATCAAAAAATGGATCACTATACCTTTATTTTAGATATTCCACAATACAAGTAAATCAAAAAGGGGCTGTCCGATAAGTCCCTAAAATGAAGCAAGTGGAGAAAAACAATTCGTTTCTCTCCACTTGCTTTTATATTTTTTCGATTTTTATCTGAAACTCAAGTTTGACACCATTTCACTACATGTGGATAACTAAAGGTGATTATACCAATAGTTATCCACTTTTTTTATCGAAAATATAATCATTGTGTAGTGTTATGTGGATAACTTTTGTATATCCAATAATATGTAATATATGTTATACTATTAGTGCTATGTATATTCGAATTAATAAGCAAAAAAATAAAAATGGTTCTGTTCGTCAATATCTACAAATATGTCGTACATTTCGCGTAGACAATAAAGTTCGGCAACAAACGCTTTGTAATCTAGGGAGGTTAGAACATTTATTAGAGAATGGCTCTGTCGATAACATAATCGAGGGATTAGCCAAATTTTCAGAGCGTTACTTTGACCGAATTCACGGGCAAGGCTCTTCCTCTTCTGTCTCCGTGCTTTGGACAAAAGAGTTTGGGCCGGTTTATCTGTTCCGAAAGGTATGGGAAAAGTTAGGGCTTGGTCGGCTATTACGTAAAATCATGGATGATTCCGAGGCTGCTTCTCAGTATGACGAAGCCATTTTTGCCATGGTGTTAAACCGTCTCATGGATCCCAATAGTAAGCATTATATCTTCAAACAATGGATCGACACGATTTATGCAGAAGGTCTTTCAGACATTCAACTCCATCACTACTATCGTGCATTAGACTTCTTAAGTGAACAAAAAGAAAAAATTGAGGAACAACTTTATGGACATTTAACCGATTTAACCTCATTAGAAGTAGATATCGTGTTTTACGACACGACAAGCACCTATTTCGAAGGAGAGGAAGCAGACGAACTGCTGGCTCACTATGGTTACTCCAAAGATCATCGTGGAGATCGAAAACAAGTCGTGATTGGCTTATTAATGACCAAAACAGGGATTCCGATTGGGCATCAAGTCTTCCCTGGAAACATGCATGATACGAAGACATTTGGCATGGTGGTTGGAGATCTGAAGAAGCGCTATCCTATTCAGAAAGTCATTCTAGTGGGAGACCGCGGAATGGTTAGTGAAGCCAACTTAGATCAAATTCGTGAACTGGGCATGGAATATATTGTGGGTGTCAAATTACGAAAGTCGAAGAAAGCCCAAGAGCTATTATCCATCCGTGGGCCATATAAGAAGGTTCTCCCGAATCTAAAAGTGAAGTCAAAGAAAATCGATGGCGAAACGTATGTACTCTGTTACAATCCGGACGCTGAAGAACGTGATCGAGCGAGTCGTCAAGTCGTGTTAGAAAACCTTCAATCGAAGCTTGATGAACTCGGTCCATCTGGACTCGTCAAAAACCGTGCGTATTCCAAGTTTTTAACGATAGAAAAAGCATCGGCCAAAATTGATGAAGAGAAGGTATCCAATGACGAAAAGTTTGACGGAAAGTACGCCATTCGGACCAACTCGTCATTAACGGATGAAGAGGCAGCACTTGCCTATAAAGAGTTGTGGAGAGTGGAACAAGCCTTTCGTAACCTGAAGTCGAATCTAGAACTTCGCCCGATGTACCATCGAGTGGAATCTCGTATTCGAGGCCATATCATGGTTTGTTTCCTTGCGCTTGTCATGGAATCCTTTTTGGCCTATAAGCTAAAAGAAATAGGATGCCAAACAAGTGTAAAGGATATTTTGCATGATGTAAGCCAGATGAAGACCTCGAAAATACGCGTGAATGGTGAAGAGCAAATCGTTCGCACAGAATTACAAGGTCAAGCAAATCTAGCATTTGAAGCACTTGTCACACAAGCGCCTCCTAGAGTATTAGAAAAAAACACGTGCCACTAACAAGTGTAGTGGTACGTGTTGTGGGTAAAGTCCAAAACACCAGTATTTTCGGGCTTTTCTTTAGTGTACTCTGTCAAACTTGAGTGAAAGTAGCTGGCGGATGCCGGCTACTTTCAGTATGTTGTGGGCTAATGCCACAATCCCAAACTCAACATGTACCTTGTCGAGGCCCCGCAAAGAAAATCTGCGGAACGACCGATTGCCCTTGATGTGACCGAACACACTTTCTGCCTCGACTTTGCGTCGAGCGTAGATTGCGGCTTTCTCTTCACATTCAAGGGCTGTTTTGGCCTTTGCTTTCATTTCTTCGAAGATGGGATTCCAGTGAACTTGACGATTTCCCTTCGCTTTTGTGCATTTCGCTTTCAATGGGCAATCGGTACAATCTTCACATTCGTATATTTTGAAGCTTTGTTCATAGCCAGATGGATTCTTTTTGTTTTGGTATTTTTTAAACGTTACTCTCCTTCCATTCGGGCAAATAAAACAATCATCCTCTTCACAATAGGTCCAGTTTTTGGCATTTTTAATGTCTTTTTTGTATGTACGTGTTTGTTCTTTTACATAGCTCCCATAAGGAATTAGAAACTCAAAACGGGGCTCTTTCTCATCACCAACTGCATATACATAGTTTTCTTCACTACCATAGCCTGCATCCGCAATGACCGTTTTGGGCATCGGTAATGAACTGGAGGCTAGCTTCTCCATATGTGGGATAAAGCAACGTGTATCGGTCGGTCGTTGATGAATGGTATAAAACAAGATAAACTGATTCTCTGTCCCCATTTGCACGTTGTATCCGGGCTTGAGCTGACCGTTTTTCATATGGTCTTCTTTCATGCGCATGAAGGTTGCGTCTTTGTCTGTTTTCGAGTAGCTGTTACGGTCACCGAACATTTCCTTTTGTTCCTTGTATCTTGCCATTCGGGGCAGGAAATCTTCACGAATTTGTTTCACCGATTTCTTTAATTGACTGCGTTTTTTTCGCTTCTCTTTCCGAATGGATGTATCGGTCTCCTTTTCGATTTCTTCCGTTAGCGTTTCAACTTTTTCTTCTATTTCTTTTGCGATTTCCTCCATGTTTTGTTCGGTGATCTCTGTATGTTGATCGCTTTCCTTTTGCCCTGTTCCGGCTTCTAATTGGGTTAATTCATGAATGTGCTTTAGTGTTTCTTGGATTTTTTCTTTTAATTTCTCTTCGAATTTCAAAGTGGATTTTTTCCACACAAAAGAATACTTATTGGCATTGGCTTCGATCTTAGTGCCATCCAAAAAGTAGTTTTCCATCGTGATGTAATGTTCTTTTATCAATTTGAGAATCATGACTTCAAAGAGCTCATCCATGAAAGCTTTCATCCGTTCCCCTCGGAACTCATTAATGGTGCGAAAATCTGGTTGTTGCATCGCTGAAAGCCACATGGCAGGAATATTTTCTTTAACGAGTTTTTCGATTCCTCGGCAGGAATAAACCTTTTGAGAATAAGCATACAGAATGATTTTCAGCATCATTTTGGGATGATAGGAACTTCTGCCGCCGCCTTTATAATGAGAAAACAATTGTTTATCTGGTATCGCCTCCACCATTTCGTCCACGACACGTGCCACGTGATGTTCGGGTATAAGAGATTCAATATCATAAATCATTTGAACTTGACGGTTGTCATATGGTTTGAAAGTAGGGGCTAAATTTCTTTTGGCAGGAGTTTTTTCTTCTTTTCCATCTAGAGGAAGTGTCATTTGTGTGTTATAATTTTCACGAGTAATCATTTGATTGCTCATAAAAAATCGTCCTTTCTGTAATGTTGTGTGGTAACTTCATTTTACTAGAAAGGACGATTTTTTTGTGCATTTTTTTTAAAAAGTGAAAAAATGAGGGGCTCCAAAAAGTCAGTTACCCTGACTTTTTGGACAGCCCCTTTTTGATTTATTTGAAAAACTAGGTCTAAATCTGACTGGAAACAGAAATAAATTTAAGTATAATATCTTTTATGACCTTTGTTATAAAATTGTTATGGAAAAGCAATGTAAGATGTTGAAAAATATGATAAAATAATGTTTGTTTTTTGGATTACATGTGTAGAATACTCTAGAAATAGGAGATATTTGCATGACAGTATTTGCGAAGTTCATTCGATCTATTAAAGAACATAAAGATTTGATTCGTTATTTGACTTTTTTTGATTTAAAATCGAATGTGGCAAGAACCTATATGGGATTTTTGTGGTGGATTATCGATCCAATTCTCTATATGATGATTTATTATTTGCTTGTTGTTGTTATTTTAGGGCGGGGAGGTCCGCATTATCTAGTGATTTTATTTACCGGGTTAATTCCGCTTAAATTCACAACCGCCTGCTTAGTTGATTCCACGTCATCGATTGTCGGGAAAGCTAGCATAATCAAGCAAATATATGTGCCGAAAATTGTTTTTATTCTAGTTCGCCTATGTGTAAATAGTATAAAATTTCTGTTAAGCAGCATTGTGTTAATGTTGTTTTTGGTAGTTTACGGCATTGATTTTGAATGGACGTATCTTTTATATCCTTTAATCGCCGTTATTCATGCGATCATTTTATTGCCTTTAATGATTCTTTTCGCGCATGTAGGAGTTTATTTGCGGGATATCAAAAATTTAATGCAGTATATTGCAAGGGTACTTCTTTATGTATCGCCTGTATTATTTACAATTTCGGATGTTCCTAAACGACTGATTGCTCTTTTTTATTTAAATCCATTTACAACTGTGATTGAATCTTACCGGAATATTTTGCTGCACCATTCTCAGCCATTATGGCTTTTATTAGGTGGCTTAATCGTGATAAGCTTTATTTTGTTATATTTTGCTCTAAAGATTTTATTTAAGTATGAAAATGAGTATGCAAAGGTGATTTGATTTGAGTACATCGATTATTGAATTAAAAAATTTATGGGTTTCCTACCCGTTAGGAAAAAAAAGCAGAATTTCCGACTTGTTTAAAAAACGAAAAGAAAAAAAGGAATTTTGGGCTTTAAAAAACTTAAATTTTGATGTAAAAAAAGGAGAGGTATTAGGGGTTATCGGACGAAATGGTTCAGGGAAAAGCACTCTTCTAAAAATTTTGAGCGGCCTCATTCTCCCTGATAAAGGCGAATATATTGTTCGTGGAAAACGTCCTGTTTTATTGTCGCTCGGAGCAGGGTTTGACGGTGAATTATCAGGTATCGAAAATATTTATTTAAACAGTCTCCTTCTTGGTCATAAAAAAGAAGAAGTAGATGCCAAGCTAAATGATATTATTGAGTTCTCGGAACTAGGTGATTTTGTATACGAGCCTGTCAGAACATATTCGTCGGGTATGCGGTCAAGGCTGGCATTCTCCATTGCGATCTCGCTGGACCCGGATATTTTATTAATTGACGAAGTTCTCGGCGTTGGCGATCAAGCATTTAGAGAAAAAAGTGAAAAAGCCATCCTTGAAAAAATTAAACAAGACAAAACAGTGATTATTGTTACTCACTCGGCCAGTTTGGTCAACAAAATTTGTGACAGAGTTGTCTGGATTCACCTAGGGGAGCAAAAAGCCGTCGGATTAACTGCTGAAGTTGTTCCAAAATACAATGCATTTATGAATGGAAGAGCGAAAAAATGAAGCGGATTGTGATGCTTCTTTACAAAGATATCCATTTTGATGCAAGAGTTCAACGGGAAGCCATCGGTTTGGCAGAACAAGGTGAAGAAGTTTTCATTCTTTGTTTGAAGGAATTTAACACAGAGCCCCCGTTTCTTCATAAAAACATTAAAATTGAGAGAATGAGCATATGTTCGAAAAAGTATAAACAGCAATTGCTCAATGAACCGAAAGAAAGCAAAAAATTAAGTGTTAAACAGAAGGCGTTAAGCCGCATCATTCGAAGTCCGGTCATTAAATTGATAAAAGATTTATATTCTTATCATGAATTTTACCTAAAATGCAGAAGCTGGATGAAAGAACAGCAGCAACAATGGGATGTTATACATTGCCATGACTTGAATACATTAAAAACTGGAATAAAACTGGCAAAAGAATTTCAAGCGTACGTTGTCTATGATTCTCATGAACTGTTTAATGAAATGTCAGGCAGGAACAAGCTTGACCGTTGGTACGGTTATCGGCTTGAAAGAAAATTGCTGCGGGATGTAGATCAACTAATTGTTGTTAATCCGTATGTTGCCGAAGAATTTAAGAAACATTATGGTCAATTGCCGGAAGTAACGGTTATTCAAAACGTACCGATTTATAAGGAAGAAGATACGTGCGCTATAGAAGATGACTATTTTCGAAAAAAATACCGATTAAAAGAAAATGATTTCCTGCTAATTTTTCAAGGCGGCATTGATCCTCACAGAGGATTGGAAGAGATTTTAAAGGCAATGGAGCTGCTGCCTGAGCATTTTAAATTAGTGCTTGTTGGAAATGGCCGGATCAAGAGTGATCTAGAAAAGGCTGTTTTGGAAAACGGTTTGGCAAACAGGGTGTTTTTTCATGAACAAGTACCTGCTAGCGATATTTTATGTTATACAAAACAGGCTGATGCAGGACTTGTTATGTATAAAAACATAAGCCGAAACAATTATTTTTCTACACCTAACAAAATATTCGAATACTTGTTAGCAGGCATTCCTGCTATAGCTTCCGATCATCCTGGAAAAAGCTATATAGTCAAAAATGAACAAACAGGCATTTGTACGGAAGAAACTCCTGAACAAATTGCTAAAGCCGTGTTACAAATTTATGAAAACTACGATTTCTATAAAAACAACTGTTTACAAAAACGAGAAAAGTATTCATGGCAAAAGGAAAAAATGAAACTTGTCGAAATGTATCGAAGACTTTGAAAAATAGTTGTGTATTTTTATTTTTGGTATAATATAATGGTGTTTATTAGTGCAAAAGGAGTGTACATTTCATGAGATTGTGTGTAATGGGTCTAGGTTATATCGGTCTGCCAACTGCAGTAATGTTTGCAAAACATGGTGTGCAGGTGCACGGCGTTGATGTGAATGAAAAAGTTGTTAATATGTTGAATAATAAAGAACTTCATATTGAAGAACCCGGATTGCCTGAAATGCTAGCTGAAGTTATTGATGCTGGACAATTTACAGTCAGCACGAAACCGGAAAAAGCTGACGCATTCATAATCGCAGTTCCTACGCCGGTTAATCCGGACGGTTCTGCTAATGTTGATTATGTCCGCAGTGCAACCGAGATGATTCTTCCGTATATTGAAAAAGGGAATCTTGTCATTCTTGAATCTACTGTACCGCCAAAAACAGTTGAAAACGTGATGATTCCAATTTTAGAAAAATCAGGCTTGGTTATTGGAGAAGAATTATATATTTCACATTCACCTGAAAGAGTTCTTCCAGGCAAATTGTTTGAAGAGCTTGTATCAAATGATCGCATTGTCGGCGGTATTAATGAAAAATCAAGTGAATTGACTATACAGCTTTATAAACGCTTTGTCAAAGGAACAATTCATAAGACAGATGCTACTACTGCGGAAATGGTTAAATTAATGGAAAATACTTATCGCGATATAAACATTGCCTTTGCTAATGAACTTGCTAGAATTGCTGAAAAATTGAATTTTGATGTATGGGAAGCAATTGAGCTTGCAAACTATCATCCGCGCGTAAACATTCATAAACCGGGACCTGGTGTTGGCGGACATTGTATTGCAGTTGATCCGTATTTCATTATTGAAAAAGCACCTGAGCAGTCTAAGCTTATTACACTGGCACGCAGCATTAATTCCAATACACCAAAAACTGTCGTGAAAACCATTCAAAATATTGTAAAGGAAATCGAAGAGCCGAAGATTGCTGTATTAGGGTTGGCATTTAAAGGCAATATTGATGATATGCGGGAAAGTCCTTCTTTAGAGATTATTGAGGAACTGAAAAAAGCAGGATTCAAGCTCAGCATTCATGATCCGCACGTGAAAGCAGATGTAGAAGGAAAAGTGGATACGGTCGAGGAAGCGGCAAAAGATGCTGATTTATTGGTAATTTTAACAGATCATTCTGCTTATAAAGATTTGGATTTTGCGGCAATCAAGAAAGTGATGAAATCTCCGATTGTTTATGACACACGGAACCTGCTTGATCAAGAAAAAGTAGAACAAGCTGGGCTTCATTATTTAAAAATTGGTTCAAAACTTTAATGTATGAAGAGGCTGGCTCATGTCGGGGAGTTCAATCTTCCTGAAAAAATGTCTTTGAGCAGCCTCTTCTTCTATATGCTGGAGGTTATGAAACCAATGAAACAATGGATCTTAAAAATGGGCGTTTTCTTTTCTTTATTTATAAAATCTCAGCCAGTGCAAAATCGCCTTTTCCGCCTGTATTTAGAAAAAGGGGACTCTCTGCAAACGGCAATTGATTTTATTCCACTGGCAAAAAAATTTAATAAACAACTTATATACATGAACATGATTCAACGGACAAACCAATTGAAAGATACAGAAAAACGCTATATAAAAGCTCTTATTTGGGAATCTCTTTCCCTTTTTTCAAAAGCTTTAAAAGAAATTTTCCAGCTTTCTGATCAAAGCGAAGAAATAGTGAAATTAAAAGGGAAATTGCTCTATTTGGAAAGAAGGACTAAACCATTTCTGCTGCTTTTGGAAAATACAGAACACCGCCATTTTTTGCCGATTGAGATGCAATTATCGTTTATAAAATACTCATACAGCAAGGAAAAAATTGAAATAGCCAAACAGCTATGTGAACTGTTTTTACAATGGGGTCAGAATAAAAATGTAGAGGAAGTTTATCAGCACATAGTTGAAATTTATGATATAAGAAAGAAATGGGAAGACGAATTCCAACACGTCTCCTATGATATTCATACGGCCATTCAAACCATTGAAAACCTTCCGGAATTGGAACAAACACAGGCAGTCATCGCATTGCTTCAACAAAAAGACGGAGACGAGTATGAAACTGTATTGCGATGGTTATGGGAAAAAGGGGTATCGATCCCTTATTCAGAAGAAATTTTACTACCTCTAAAAGAAGCGATAAAAGCGAAGGATCAAAAAAAGTACCAAACAGTTTTTCATCAGTGCATGACAGCATACAACAGAGGTGAACGCTCCCAACTGTTAAGAAATATGCTCATCGAAAGTTTGCAAAATGCTGTCCTTTCAGAACAAGAGCTTTATTCTTTAAGAAATGCGGTGGAATCAAAATATATCCATTTATTGAGCAGGGAGCTGTTAAACGCATTAAAAGAAAACAATCAGCTTATTTCTTTATATGAACAAATGATGACCGATTCTGTTACACTTGATGATTTTTCTGTTTTCATGAATTGGTGCAGGACTATAGATCACGATTTATCGATTAAAATGTTAAAGACTTTCGTCCGCAAGCTGTTTCATTCAAACAGAAAATTGCCAATTGCAAAAGAGCATTTAGAAACAATGAATCATTTTATTGCAGGCGATTTCGAATTTGACTGTGTGAAAAAAAGGTGGCTTCTTGAACATCGCCAACAAGAAGAACTGCTTAAAGAAATCGACGGCTATAGCAGCCATCATAAAACGAAGATGCTTTTTTATTTGGCGAAATATGCTTATGAACATGAGTATTATGCTGAAGCATTGTTGCTTCTAAATAAAGCGTATCAATTGCGGCCGAGAAGTCTGTTTGTATTAAGAACATTGATTGGGGTTCATCATCGATTGGGAAACATTTCAGAACGTGTGAAATATTTTGAAGAGCTTCCTTATTTCATTCGACGAATACTCAAGAACGATTATGAGATCGCAAAAGATGAAAAAGAACGGATGAAGGAAAAGTGGACGTGGAAAAAAGATTTGCCGCAGATCGCATTAGGCGACAAAATTGTCCACGTATTAAATAAATCTATGCCTGAGGTTAATGGATATACCATTCGAAGCAGAGAAATTGTCGTTCATCAAAAGAAGCTTGGGCTCAAACCGGTCGTCGTGACAAAACTCGGCTGGCCCCTAAATCGGAAGAAAACGAAAATAGAGAACATTGATGGAATTGAACATTATCGGCTGTACACGCAGCAAGATATTCGTTTAAACGTTGTTCCGCTGACAATGTATTTCGAACATTATGCTGAGCAGTTTGCAAATTTATTGATGGAAATAAAACCGAGAATTGTACATGCAGCGTCAAATTTTCAAAATGCTTTGCCGGCTATTCAAGCAGCTAAAAAGCTCGGCATTCCTACTGTTTATGAAGTAAGGGGCTTTTGGCACGATACGACAGCGAGCAAAGTAAAAGGATTTGAACATTCCGAACGTTACCGGATGCATGAAGAATATGAAATCTATTGCTGCCAATTAGCAGATAAAGTTGTAACAATAAGTGAAAGCTTAGCTCAACAATTGATCTCTTTAGGAGTTGAGAAAAATAAAATTTTCATCGTTCCAAATGGTGTTGACGCAGATGTTTTTACTCCTGAAGAGCGAGATGAGGAGCTCATGAACTTGTATGATTTGCATGGAAAAATTGTTTACGGGTTCATCGGCTCTGTGACAAAATACGAAGGACTGGATTTTGCGTTAAAGGCTCTTAAACGATTAAAGCAGGATGGAGAAGATTTTCATTTCCTTTTAGTAGGAGATGGACCTGCAGTCGCTGAATTGAAAGAACTTGCTCAACAACTCGATATAGCCGAACACGTTACGTTTGTAGGTAGAGTGCCGCACGAGGAAGTAAAAAAATATTATTCTGTTATTGATGTGTTTCCGTTTCCGCGTATTAATGCGAAAGTATGTCGGCTTGTTACTCCTTTAAAACCTTACGAAGTAATGGCGATGGGAAAACTTGTGCTTGTCAGCGACATTCCTGCTTTAAAGGAAATGGTGATCGAAGGTGAGACCGGATTAATCTTTGAAGCGGAGAATGTTGAATCATTATACGAATGTATGAAAAAAGCTCAGGCAGATCTGCATATTGGCATAAAAAGCAGAAAATGGGTAGAGCGGGAGCGCCATTGGAAAGAGTTGTGCAAGCAGTATGTAAACATATATAGTTGAATGAATTGCCCAATTGTTTTGGGCATTATTTTTTTGAGTGATAAAAAATTTTTTATTTATACCGATACAACATAATGATATGATCTTTTAAGCGGCACAATTTTTATTCAGGAGGAGATGTTGTGACAAAAAGGTATTTTTCTATATTTTTAGCCTTTATCATGATATTTTCTTTATTTTTTCAGCCAGTTTTAAACGATGTTTATGCTAATAAAACTGATGCTGTTTCTCTCGTTTCGTTAAAAAAAGATTTTGTGATCACAGATGATACAAATCAAATTTTAGGCACTATTTCCAAAGATGCTGAAATTTTTGTGAAAAAAACTGAAAACGGAAATTATGTATTTGATTGGCTCGGAAAAGAAATGGAACTGCCGCAAGATCAATTTGAACTGAGTGAAAGCCAATTAAATTACTATAATGTGAATGGCGAAAATAGCAGTATAGTAGATTTTAAAAGTTTTAAAGAACGTGTGAAAGTTTCTGATCCAACATCGAACAAAATAATTGCATACATAGAACCTAATCAGAACATTCCATTCATAGAAGAGAATGAAAACCAGTTAAAAATAATTATTGGCAATCGTGAAGGAATAATCACTTTTGAAGAGAATCCACAACCGGAAAATGAAATGGGTTCGGAATTAAATGAGGAACAAAAGGTAGAAAATAAAATACAAAAAAACTCTGAATCAATTGATAATCTGGAAGAAAACGCTGGAATTGAAAATCGAAGCAACGAAGAAAGTAAAAATATAAAGAATACCGATTACAACGCAGAAAATGATGAACAACAAAAAAATAAAATGAAAATGATGAGTGCTGTTGATGCTAACTATTTCAAAGTGTCAGAAGAGAATGTACCTGTATATATAGACAAAAATGGAAAGCTCATAAAGGTTGCAATTTTGAAAAAAGGAGAAATTTATCCGAGAGTTGGTGAAAAGGACGGTATACATGTCATCAAATTCGGTAAAACTCAAGGATATGTTGACCAAAAGTCATCTACTCTATTATCTATTGCAAACCTGAAAAATGAAAATAAAAAATTTACAAACAGTTTGTTTACGATTAAGATTACAAATAATGCTGTTGTCTATGATAATTCATCTGGAAAACTAGTAAGGTTTGGGATTATTCAAAAAGGCATTGAATATCCAGTCATTCGTGATGTAGGAGATTGGTGGATGGTCGATTTTTTAGGGAGAATTGGCTATATCCACAAAGATGGAACAGAGCTTTTATTTTCATCCAATGTGAAATATTTTAAAGTAACAGATGATAATGTTCCTTTATACATAAAAGGAAAGTCACTAACAAAAGTCGGTTCATTGCAAAAAGGACAAATATATCCGAGAATTAGTGCAAAAGGCAATTGGCATATCGTAAAATTTGGAAAAATTCAAGGATATATTCATAATGATTCGACAGTTGGTATAAGCTCTCCATCAATAAAAAATGAAAACAAAGCCCTTAAATTTGACTCTTATTCTATTAAAATCACTAAAGATGCTAATGTATACGACAATTCATCTGGAAAATTGGAAAAATTGGGGGTTATACAAAAAGGGATTGAATATCCAGTAATTAAAGATGCAGGCAATTGGTGGATGATTGATTATGTCGGAAGAATCGGCTTTATTCATAAAAGCAATGCTAAGGTTTTGTTTCCTTCAAACACTAAGTATTTTAAAGTTACAAGTGATAGTTTGAATGTATTTATTAAAAAAAGTGGGAAGCTAGTGAAAGTCGGTTCATTACGAAAAGGTCAGTCCTATTTGAGAACTGGGGGAAAGGGCAATTGGCATGAAATTCAATTTGGTTTATCAAAGGGATATGTTTATAAATTTTCAACTGTTCCGTTATCCCACCCAAACTTTCAAATAAGTTCTTTAAAAAACAATGGTAAAATAACAATTTTACGAGATGCTGTGGTTTATGATAATTCAAATAAAACACTTGTACCTATTGTAACATTGTTAAAAAATATTGAATATCCGATTGAAGGGGTATATGGCAACTGGGTAAAAATCCATATTGCTAATCGGGTTGGCTACGTCCATAAGAGTGATGTAAAAGTTTCGTTAAAAAAACAGGCGAAACCTGGAAATCTTGTAAACCCGAATCAAGTTTACACATATGAAGAGATGGTCCATGATATTAGCGAATTAGAGAAAGCTTATCCTAATCTCATTAGTAAGAGAATTATCGGTCAATCGGTTGATGGACGAAACATATATGCAGTGAAGCTTGGAAAAGGCAAAACGGAAATTATGATAAACGGTTCCCATCATGCGCGAGAATATATCACGACAAACTTGCTGATGGAAATGATCGATGTATATGCTTACGCATATTCAAAAAATTTACGTGTTGATGGCTATCCTGTAAGAAGCATTTTAAATAATGCCTCCATTTGGTTTGTACCGATGGTAAATCCGGATGGGGTGACATTAGTACAAAAAGGGCACAGAAGCGCTAAAAATCCTGCCTATGTATTAAAACTAAACGGTGGCAGCACGAATTTTGCAGCATGGAAAGCAAACATTCGGGGAGTGGATTTAAACCGGCAATACCCAGCAGATTGGTATAGAATTGCTGGGAATACAGGAAGACCATCCCCTCAAAATTACAAAGGGCCTAGACCATTAAATGAACCGGAAGCAAAGGCAATGGTTAACTTTACGCTAAGCAGAAATTTTAAAACGGCGGTTTCTTATCATTCTTCTGGCGAGATAATATATTGGCACTTTAATACACCAAAACAGCATGAAGTAAGAGATAGAAAAATAGCGAGTATGATAGCATCAAAAACAGGTTATCGTCTCGTTCCACCGAGCAATAATCCTAGCGGGGGAGGTTTTACGGACTGGTTTATATCAACACAGAAAAAACCCGGCCTTTACTCCTGAGGTCGCGCCATATGTTGGCAATCGTCCTGTTCCGATATCTTACTTCCCATCCATTTGGAAGAAAAATCAGTCCATTGGCATTATGCTAGCTGACGAAGCATATAAAAATAGAAATACTCGATAACAAACAATGAGGGTGTCCTAAAAGTAATTAGGGACATTCTTTTTTAAAAAACACTTCAAGGTTTTCCACTTCTTAGATATAGTTATATTGAAAAAAACGCAAAAAATTGAGATTGACGGTGTATTTTTTAGCTGGTTCGAAGACAATCGCAAAATTAAACAATCTTTTCAAATATCCTAGATATTTGGGTCTTAAAAGGATCAATGTGAAAATGGTTCAAAAAGGGATGGAAAAAGCCGATGGATATTCAGCACAAAAACAGAAGCAGCAGTAAAAGCATTCTAGAAAAACATATATTTATAAAGGATGGAGTTATCGAGCCGCAAACTGAATACGTCTGTTTTAAAAATAATAAAATTTGTCGTCGACCTCCAATCGTGCAAAAATCCCAGGGGATCGACGACTCTTTTAAATCTCCATTGAGCCCGCGCAAATCAAAGGATTGATAAATTTTTACTCATTGGCTAAAATGAAATTAACCAATCAACCATTTAAATCGGAATGCTGATCTAACAACATTTTTTGGGGTTTTTATCTTAACTATGAGGAATTGAAACCTGATCGCGCGAATCTATCGAGTTTAGTAACAACTGTTTTTATCTTAACTATGAGGAATTGAAACGTTCTTTGAAGCGATCCCTAACTTTTTGAACCGCTTGTTTTTATCTTAACTATGAAAAAATATTAAGCAAAAAACTTATTAAGATTAGTAGCACAGACCACGGTCAAGGTATGTGCTACAATTTTTTTATAGCAGAAGGAGAAGGGGAGAATAGATCGTGACAGGGTCCAAGTATCATTAGTTCGTAATGCGGTTGCATTAAGGACAATCGGTCGTTCCGAAGAACTTTTGCGGGAACTCACCAAGGTACACATCGAGTTTAGAATTGCGGAATTGGTTCACAACATAGTGAAGTAACAGTCATCCGCCAAGCTGCTTTAAACAAAAATCGAAAGTATACAAAACAAGTGGAGAAAAGCAGCAAGTTTTCTCCATTTGTTTCATTTTAGGAACTTATTGGACAGTTTCTAGCAATTTGGTGAAAAATATGAAATTCGTTTGTACAATGATTGTGGTTATGATAATTTAGTAATTGGTGCATATTAACGAAAAAGGAGACGTCAGAATGGATCGAAAGATTAGGGTAATGACCATATTTGGTACAAGACCTGAGGCGATTAAAATGGCTCCGTTAGTGTTGGGGCTAAAAAAATATTCGGACGAAATAGAATCGATTGTGACGGTAACAGCTCAGCATCGGCAAATGCTGGACCAAGTTCTTGAACTGTTTGAAATTAAGCCTGATCATGACCTCAATATTATGAAGGATCGACAAACATTGACAGGCGTTACGGTGAGAGCACTTGAGGGGCTTGATCAAATTATGAAAGATGTCAAGCCTGATATTGTGTTGGTACATGGAGATACGACAACAACATTTGTTGCCAGTCTTGCGGCTTTTTATAATCAAATTGCTGTCGGACATGTAGAGGCTGGGCTGAGAACATGGAATAAATATTCTCCATTCCCAGAGGAAATAAACCGACAAATAACAGGTATCATTGCGGATTTGCATTTTGCACCGACGACAAAGTCAAAACAAAACCTTCTTCAAGAAAATAAAAACGAAGATTCCATTTTTGTTACTGGAAATACAGCGATCGATGCTTTAAAAACAACTATTAAAGATTCTTATCAAAACGATATTCTCGATAAAATCGGTTCGGATCGGATGATTTTGCTAACTGCCCACCGGAGGGAAAATCTGGGTGAACCAATGCGCAACATGTTTAGAGCTATTAAAAGAATTGTTCAAGAGCATAATGATGTACAAGTTGTGTATCCGGTTCATTTAAATCCTGCTGTTCGTGAGGTAGCGAATGAAATTTTGGGAGACGACGATCGGATTCATCTTATTGAACCGCTTGATGTATTTGATTTCCATAATTTCGCTGCCCGTTCGCACATTATTTTAACCGATTCCGGCGGAGTACAAGAAGAGGCGCCTTCATTAGGGAAACCTGTTCTTGTGTTAAGAGATACGACAGAAAGACCTGAAGGTATTGAAGCGGGTACATTGAAATTAGCGGGGACGGACGAAGAGACCATCTACAAAATGGCCAAAGAGCTGCTTACAAATAAAGAGGAGTATGAACGAATGGCGAAAGCGTCGAACCCATATGGAGATGGAAATGCTTCTAAGCGCATAGTAGAGGCCATTTTATATCATTTTGGCAAAAGAGAAGAAAGACCACAATCTTTCCAACCATATTAAGAAAGAGGGAATTTTAAGCATTCCCTCTTTCTTTCTTTTTATGAAGTAATTCAATATGATCTGATAGTTTTTTTGCGAACATTTCTCGATTGTAATGTGCTAGCAGCCGTTCCTTCAAATTTTTCCGCATTCGTTTTAATTCCGCCTCATTTTCAAAGGCGTTGAATAGAGCGCGGATAAAGTCGTCTGCATTTTCAGGTTCAAAGAAGTAACCGCCATTTAATTTTTCAATAATTTGTCTCGCCTCTCCATCAACGCCGATTAAAACAGGAATGGACATGGAAAGGTAATCGAACATTTTCGATGGGATCGTAATAGAGAAAAGAGGATGCTTTTTTAAACTAACAATACCGATATCTGCTGCTTTGTAATAGGAAATAAGCTCATCTTTCGGAATTTGATCGATAAATCGAACGTTTGATAACTGATTTTGTTCAGCTAACTCTTTTAACCGTTTTTTTTCGACCCCTTCACCGATGAATAAAAATATATAATCAGAATTGTCTTTAAGCTTGATTGCCGCCTGAATAACGGTTTCCAGTCCTTGGGCCGAGCCGATATTCCCTGAATATAATATCACTCGTTTGTTTTGAAGATTGTACTCTGTTTTTATATCTTTATAATTAGCATAAGTGTCATTAAGCAAAGCAGGATTGACGCCGTTAGGAATGACAATAATTTTTTCTTCCGGAATTCCTTCGGATACTAATCTGTCTTTATATCCATTGGTCACAACGACAATGAGATCAGCCTTTTTATATAAAAATTTTTCCAACTTCCGTGCAAGGTTTAAAAGTTTTTTATTTTTGAATTGGCCAAGAATCTCAGCAAAATCCACCCATAAATCGCGGACCTCCAAAACAAATTTGGCTCTGTGCCATTTGCTTAAAAGCCATCCGGAAAAAGTTTGAAAAAGCTGCGGCGTAGTAGCGTAAACGATGTCAGGCTTTTGAACAAAAATCCCTCCAATAAAGCTTGAAAAAGTAAAAGAAAAATAATTCATTAAACGCCGCAATGCGCTTTGTTTCGTATCTTTCATCCGAAACATACGGTAAACATTTACATGATCCATTGTTTCTTTTTTAAAAAATGCCAAAATTCGTTTCATGATTAGGGAAGGCTGTTATAATAGTAACGTTATGTCCTAAATTTCCTAAATAATAACTTAAATCGTATGCCCTAGCAGGCGCAGCGCCTATTTCAGGCGGAAAATGCTGTGTAATGTAAATGATTTTCATGTTAATTCCCTCTATATGAAAATAGAATTCGCTAATCTAATAGTGTAAAGTAAAATTATGAAAATGACAATGCATAAAGAGGTTGGAGAATATGACAAAAGTGTGCGTGTTAACAACAGTCCATCATGCTTATGATGGAAGAATTTATCATAAACAGTGCAAAACGCTGCAAAAAGCCGGCTACGAGGTTACGCTGATTGCTCCAAAACCGGAAAAAATAATTGAACATGATAATATACAACTGATTCCGATTGATAAACCGAAGAAAGAATGGAAACGTTTTTTACATACATTTTCTATTATAAAAAAAGCAATAAAAACGAACGCAGATGTTTATCATTTTCATGATCCGGAATTGCTCCCTGTAGGGGTTTTGTTAAGGCTTATAACACGTAAAATTGTAATTTTTGATGTTCATGAGCATTATCCGAATGCGATTATGAGCAAAAAATATTTAAAAAAATGGGTCAAAATTCCTGTTCGAATCGCATATGAGATTATTGAGAAAATTTCTTTGCAGTTTATTTCCGGGGTTATCTATACAACAGATGAAGTAGGGGAAAGATATAAAAAATATAAAAGCTGCAAAATTGAAAACTACCCTTTGCTTGAAATGTTTGAACAACTCAGCATCAATCAAAAGGATCCAAAACTTATTTTATATTTAGGCGGGATTACACCTATAAGAGGCATTCGGGAATTAATTGAGGCATTCAAGATCGTTTCTGAAAAAATGGATGCAAAGCTGCTGTTTGTCGGCGGGTTTGAAGCAGAATCTTTTGAGAAAGAAATAAAAGATAAAATCCGTCAATATGGACTTGAGAGCCAAATTCAATTTGCTGGGAAAGGTTTCATATGAGGAAATCCAAACATATTTAGAAAAGGCATCGATAGGGATTATTCCTTATTTGCCTGTTCCGAATCATCTTGTTTGTTTGCCTAATAAAATTTTTGAATATTTAGCAGGCGGTGTTATTCCAATTGCATCAAATTTTCCGCATTATGATCGGGTGCTGAAAAAAGCAGGAAGCGGTAGAGCGGTCGACCCTGAAAATCCGAAAGAGATAGCGGATGCCATTCTGTTCTTTTTGCAATGCGGTCAGGACCAGTTAAATCAAATGAGGGAAAGAGGGAGAAACGAATTTTTAAAAAGCTTTAATTGGAAAAGTGAAGGGAATAAACTGCTTGATTTTTACCAATCGTTTCAAAAATAAATGAGTCATAAAATAGTTATAAAAATTTAAAAATAATATTGTTGAAAGTTTCGCCATTTCTGCTATGATGAAAGAAGTGAATACTTCTTGCAATGAGTGGGGGATTATATGAATTATTCCCAATATATAATAGCCTTTATTTTAACATTCGTTATTGCGGCATTGCTTACACCTTTTGTAAAAAAATTGGCTTTAAAAATAAATGCAGTGGATTATCCAGAAGGAAGAAAAGTTCACACAAAAGTTATGCCCCGTTTAGGCGGGCTCGCCATTTTTTTTGCAGTGGTGATCGGTTTTCTGTACTTGCAGCCGGATGATCCTCACATGTTAAAAATTATTTTAGGGGCTACTATAGTTTTAATTACTGGCATTTTAGACGATATTTTTACTTTGACACCGAAACAGAAATTATGCGGGCAATTGTTGGCTGCATTCGTTGTCGTGACATCAGGGCTTTTGATTGATAAAGTAACATTGCCGTTTGTTGGAACGGTTTACATAGAAGAATATCTTAGCTATCCTTTGACAATTTTGTGGATTGTCGGCGTTACGAATGCCATTAACTTGATAGATGGATTAGATGGTCTTGCGGCAGGAGTCACAGCGATTGCCTTGACAAGCATTATGATTATGGGATTTATGGATGGCCGTTTAGTTGTTGTTGCTCTGTCTGTCATTCTCATCGGCAGCACGTTAGGATTTCTTGTCCATAATTTTTATCCTGCCAAAATATTTATGGGCGATACGGGCGCAATGTTTTTAGGCTATTCGGTCGCGATCATTTCGATGTTAGGATTGTTTAAAAATGTTGCGCTGTTCAGTTTTGTCATTCCGATTATTGTGCTGGCCATCCCATTATTTGATACTATTTTTGCGATCATTAGAAGAATTTTGAACAAGCAAAGCATTACAATGGCTGATAAACATCATCTGCATTATTGCTTAGTTGATTTAGGATTTAGTCATCGGACATCGGTGCTAATCATTTATTTAATAAGCGCATGCTTCGGCGTTTCAGCGATTCTCTTTACTCATGCGACATTATGGGCATCGTTGATCATTATGATTGTGCTGATTATTATAATTCAAATCGGTGCTGAGATAGTTGGGTTAATCGGAGAAAATCAAAAACCTTTTCTTAATATGTTGAAAAAAATATTTTCTTTAAATAAACCGCAAAAAGATAATTCATAACCTTTGCCAAATATAAAAAGCTGTCAAAAGATTGACAGCTTTTTCCTTTAGGGGAATCTGTCTTATACGTTTGCACGGCTCGGCAATATACATCTTAAAATAGTCGGCGACTGTTTTCAGCAAAAAATCGAAAAAATTACAAAAGCCGGTGGAAAAAACAGCTCATTTTTTCCACTGGCTTTATTTAAGATTTCTCGGACGTCCCTTTTTTCATTTATTCGAGGGAAGCCCTATTATTCAATTGAAAATTTAGGTGATCTTGCAGATCATGTTGTACCTCCGCAAGGGATTCATCGTCTACGATATAATAGGAAACGCCATTTATATATTCTGGTGTGCCTTCTAATTTTACTTGCTCGATTTTGGAAGAATTAAAATCTGAATATTTTTTGTAAAAAGCTAGCAACTCGGTTACTTTCATATTTGTTTCTACGTTATCGCCGATTTCATCTGTTAATTTATCAATTTTCGTAATAGTTCCGATAGAGGAAAGTTTATCAATTACTGCCATTACGACCTGCTGCTGTCTTTCATTTCTTCCGAGGTCTCCGCGCGGATCTTCAAGCCGCATTCTTGCGTAGGCAAGAGCATGACGACCGTCCAAAGTCATCGGTCCTTCTTTAAATTCAAGCTTCTCTGCGACTCTGTCGTCACTGTTTTGTTTAAAGTCAAATGGAACATCGACTTCAATTCCGCCAAGAATATCTATAATATTTTTAAATCCTTCAAAATTGACTGTCACATAATAGTCAATAGGAATGTTTAAAAAGTCTTCGACTGTTTCGATTGTCAACTCTTTGCCACCGTAGGAATATGCATGATTAATTTTTGTTTTCTTATCCTTTTCTTTTATATAAACTCTTGTATCCCTTGGAATACTTAACAGTTTCATCGTTTCATCTTTTGGATTAAACGTGGCAACCATTAAAGTGTCCGACCGCCCACCTTTGCCGCCGCTGGAGTAGTCTTCAACACCCATAATCAAAATGGAAACAGGGTCATTCGATATCGTAACCGCCGCATCGCGCAGTTTTGATTTCACCCGATCCAAATCGTCATAAGCGGAATTATAAACTTTCCAAAATGTATATCCTGTGTAGCCGGCAAACACTAACAAAATTAAAATAAAAAGCTGCACAATTCGTTTAAATAATTTTCTCTTTTTTCTCTTTCGTGTTTTTTTCAATTGTTGACGTTTCATATAATTTCCTCCATAAAAAAATTAGATTTTCTCCTCCAAATAAACGAAATCCCCCTCCTGGATCACACATTTCCCATTGGTGAGATCGGTCATCCAGTCTTTGAAGCTTTGAACCTGGCCTTCCTCTACATATGTTTCAACTTCAACATGATCGGTATAGTAGATGTCTTTCAGCTTATAGACAGACGAGCGCAATTCGTTTTCGATTTTGCCGAGAAAGCTGTAATCGAATGTAGTGCGAATAATTTTCATTAGCTTGCGTTCGATGATGCCAACGTGGTCAATGGCTTCTGAAACAGCCTTTCCGTATGCACGGATCAGCCCGCCGGCGCCGAGTTTAATCCCGCCGAAGTAACGGGTGACAACAACGACAGTGTCTTTTAGTTGTTTCTTTTTCAACACTTCAAGCATCGGCACTCCTGCTGTTCCGCTTGGCTCTCCGTCGTCGTTCGCTTTTTGAATTTGGTCATGCTCTCCAATTAAATATGCGGAGCAGTTATGTGTGGCATCCCAATGTTTTTTTTTGATTGTATCAATAAACTCTTGAGCTTCTTTCTCAGTTTTGGCACGATTAATATAGCAGATAAATCGTGATTTTTGAATCACGATTTCATGCTCTCCAAAGCCAGCTACGGTATAATAGGAGGAAAGCATTGTGTATCACCTCCGCAGAAGAAACAAAACGGCATAACTTTTTTTGACAAAAATCGACTTTTTTTATAAAAAAACACTCACATTAGAATATTATAAAACGACAAAATTTTTACTTCAATTATGAACTGATAAAGTTTTTGTAACAACTTTTTTAAAATGGAGGAAAAGGCTGTGAACTCCAAAAAAATAGATTCTGCTGTAATAGACGATATTTTAAATAAAATGATCGAAACCGTCCAATCAAGCAAAGATCAAATTTTTGAAATCGGTGAAAAATCCCGCACAGAGTATGAGAAAATAGTAGAAGAATTGGAAGAAGTGAAAGAGCAAGTAAGTGAGGTGATAGAGCAAACCGATAAGCTGACGATTCAATCGAAAATCGCACGGCAGCGCCTCGTGGAAGTCAGCCGCAACTTCAACAAGTTTTCAGAACAAGATATTTTGAATGCCTATGAAAAAGCGCAAAATATTCAAATTGAACTGGCCATGCTCCAAGAAAAAGAAAAACAATTAAGAAAACGGCGGGATGAATTGGACCGCCGGCTTTTATCATTAAAAGAAATGATTGAACGAGCAGAGGTCATAGTAGGTCAAATTACTGTTGTGCTGCAATATTTAAACCAAGATTTGCGGCAGGTTGGCGATTTGCTGGAAGATGCAAAGAAAAAACAAGCCTTTGGCTTAAGAATTATAGAAGCGCAGGAAGAAGAACGGAAACGGGTGTCACGTGAAATACATGACGGACCAGCTCAAATGCTTGCAAATGTTTTGATGCGCTCTGATCTGATTGAACGAGTTTTTCGGGAAAAAGGGACTGCAGAAGGGTTTCAGGAAGTTCAAAATTTGAAAATAATGGTGAGAAATGCGTTATCTGAGGTTCGGCGCATTATATACGACTTAAGGCCTATGGCTTTGGATGATTTAGGTCTCATTCCAACACTTAGAAAGTACCTTTCTACTATTCAAGAATATGAAAAAGACATAAAAATCAATTTTCAAAACATCAGTGATGTGGAAGAAAAACGGCTTCCGGCGAAATTTGAAGTGGCCTTGTTCCGGTTAGTTCAAGAATCTGTAACGAACGCTTTGAAGCATGCGGAAGCAAAGCAAATTGACGTTAAATTTGAAGTCCGTCCAAACCAAGTAAATGTTGCAATAAAAGACGACGGCAAAGGCTTTGATGTAAAGAAAGTGTTTAAAGAAAAAAAGGAGTCATTCGGTTTAATGGGAATGAAAGAACGAGTGGAGCTGTTGAATGGGAAAATGGCAGTCCATTCTGCACCCGGAAAAGGAACGTTCATTATTATTCAATTGCCTACTAATCTATGAAATAGAGAAATGGTCTGATTGACTTCATGCATACATCACTGAAAAAATAATAATGGGGAGGATTGTAAATGAATAATCAAGTTAAAATTGTCATAATAGATGACCATGCGCTGTTTCGGGAAGGTATAAAACGTATTCTTGATTTTGAGCCTAATTTTGAAGTGGTTGCGGAAGCTTATGACGGCAGTGAAGCTTTAACAGTTGTTGAAAGCTATATGCCGGATGTTGTCATTATGGATATTAATATGCCTGGTGTAAATGGCGTTGAAGCTACTAAGCAGCTGGTTAATTCATATCCGGATACGAAGGTTATTATATTATCGATCCACGATGATGAAAATTATGTGATACATGCTTTGAAGACCGGAGCGAGAGGATATTTATTGAAGGAAATGGATGCTGACACTTTAGTAGAAGCAGTTAAAATCGTGGCAGAGGGAGGAAGCTATTTACATCCAAAAGTAACTCACAATCTAGTCAATGAGTTCCGCCGTCTGTCATCAGCCAATAATGGACAAATTCCAGCTACAGTCCGGCGCCCTCTTCATATTTTAACACGACGTGAGTGTGAAGTTTTGCAAATGCTTGCTGATGGAAAAAGCAATAGAAGAATCGGTGAAACGCTGTTCATTAGCGAAAAAACGGTGAAAAACCATGTCAGCAACATTTTGCAAAAATTAAATTGCAACGATCGAACACAAGCTGTAGTTCTTGCCATTAAAAACGGCTGGGTGGAAGTTAAGTAAAGTTACATATTTTCCATGGCGATTAATTTTGAACGATTTGAATCGTCAAACCGTGAAAGTGAGATTGATTTCTAAATACCAATTTTGCTTGGTGTATCTATATTGTTTTTTCCGACTTGGCTGATTGTCCAGCGTTGATAAATGAATTCAATTGCATTTCTTCATTACGGCTGGAAACATAATATCATTTGGCAACTTGTCAATCTATTCGGATCCTGACCAGAGAAATGTTTTGATCAGAAGCTACGAGAATGAATCATAGGAAGCATTACATTCAACGTTCCGGTTTTGCAGAATCAACTTAGGTGAAAATGTATCAACAGGAAGCATAACGGCCTCTTCAAATAACTACAGGCGCTGGGAAGAGGCCGGTTTGCTCAGAAACAAGAAAAAATTCAGTAAAATTGGTAACCGCAATTGGAATCCACATAAAAGCTCCGTTTAAGCTGCTCAAAAATCCTTTAAAAAGGTGTAGACCTCATAAGAATAACCTCAACGAAAATCGTAATGAGCCGATCGACAAAACGAAATCCGCATAAATGGCAGTATAAAGACTTTGAAACAGCTAAAAAATATTTTTCATCCTCTTGCAGTTTCATGGAAATCCGGCAAAGTTAATGATAAAAGCTTGCATTTTTTATAAAATAGTCTTATAAAGGAGAGAATGAAATTATTAAAAGGAAAGGAAAAACATGATGCAAATTGCGATTGTAACAGATAGTACTGCTTACATTCCTGAAGAAGTTCGAAAGAGGCATGGCATACATATGATTCCTCTTAGCGTTATTTTTGGAGACGAGTCTTATCGTGAAGAGATAGATATGACAGCAGAGAGTTTTTGGGAAGAAATAAAGCGCCAGAAAGAGCTGCCTACAACTTCTCAGCCGCCAGTTGGTGAATTTGTCGAGTTGTTTGAAAGCTTATCGAAAGAATATGATGCAGTCATCAGCATTCATCTTTCAAGCGGTATCAGCGGCACTTACAATGGTGCTGTCACAGCAGGTCAAATGGTAGACAGCATTAAGGTATATCCTTACGATTCGGAAATAAGCTGTATGGCTCAGGGATTCTATGCAATTGAAGCAGCGAAAATGGCAAAGGAAGGGAAAAAACCGGAAGAGATCATCGCTCGCCTTGATGAAATTAAAAAATCAATGGATGCTTATTTTATGGTGGACGATCTTTCTCATCTTCAGCGCGGCGGACGATTAACCGGAGCTCAAGCTTTAATAGGGAACCTGCTGCAACTGAAGCCTCTTCTTCATTTTGTTGATAAAGTGATCGTGCCGTATGAAAAAATTCGTACGCGCAAAAAAGCAATCCAACGTATCTATCAATTATTTGACGAAGCTGCAAGCAAACATCCGGTGCGGGCGGCTGTCATTCATGCCAACAGACCGGAGGATGCCAAAAAAATGAAAGAGGAGCTCGAAAGTAAATATCCAAATTCTGAATTTATTATCAGCTATTTTGGCGCTGTCATTGGAACTCATTTAGGAGAGGGAGCTATGGGTCTCTGCTGGTATAAAAAGTAATTGCAAGAAAACGTTAAACCCATTGTGATAAATGGCTGTATCCATCCTCTTAAAAGAACTTCCCCTTCAAAACGAGAAAAGGTGCGATTCACCAAAAAATGGAACGGTGTCTGACCATCTGAAGGTGCAAAAAGCACCTTTTATTTTTTACAGAAATGAAGGATATAAATGATTCATCTAGCATCTTTCATTCGGACGAAAAGCAATAAGATCAATTGAATAAATATATTGATTTTTCAGAAAATATAAGGTAAAAAATAATAGTAAGGAACAATATGGTATGTACAAGCGGAGGTTTTATATGCATGATCATGATCTTCAAAAACATCTTCTCGGAAGACATCTCCTTTCAAATGAGCTCCCGTTTTCAATGGATGCCGTTCAAAATGCCCCCTTCGTTGAAATAGCACAAGGCGTTGTGAAAAAATCCGGTTTTTTTTATTGCAATCGATGTGGAAATGATCAGCCCTTTTTATTTGCAGGCTTTGACTGTGCAAAGTGCGGAAAGTTTTGTCATTATTGCCGGAACTGCATCATGATGGGGCGAGTAAGTGAATGCTCAAAGCTTGTTAGTTTTCCAAGACGCGAGAAGGAGGAAAAACATTCGATCCAATCGGATCAAACAAACTTTTTGCAATGGGATGGTGAACTGTCTCCGGCGCAAAAAAGAGCATCTGACCGGATTGCGGAGTCCGTTTTGCAGCGTACAGACTGTCTCATTTGGGCAGTTTGCGGAGCAGGAAAAACAGAGGTGCTGTTTGCCGGCATAAACACAGCTTTGCAGAAAGGGCTATTTGTTTGCATTGCTGCACCGCGTACGGATGTTGTTTTGGAGCTTGGACCGCGTTTGAAAAACATTTTTCCGAGCATCGATGTGGCAGTGCTTTACGGAGGAAGCGAAGATCGTTTGAAGCTGAGCCCAATTACCATTTCAACGACTCATCAGCTTCTTCGGTATAAAGAAGCCTTTGACGTGGTGATTCTTGACGAAGTGGATGCTTTTCCATATTCTGTAGATTCTGCTTTGCAATTTGCGGTTGAAAAAGCACGCAAACGAAACAGCTCCCTTATTTATTTAACTGCGACTCCCTCCTCATCAATTAAGCAGCATTTTAAGCCTTCCGAAATTGTGAAAATCCCTGCTCGATACCATGGTTATCCCCTACCTGTTCCTGAATTCAAATGGTGCGGCAATTGGAAAAAAAGATTGGAGAAAGGAAAGCTGCCGAAAAATATCATCACATGGGCAGCCGAACAAATGCAAAAGGAAAGACAAGCTTTTCTATTTGTACCGGAAATCAAAGTGCTTCATGATGTCGTTCCGTTACTAAAAAAATTGAATTCAGCGGTTGAAGGAGTACATGCCGAAGATCCCCAAAGGAAAGAAAAGGTTCGGGCATTTCGAAATGGCCGGATTCCGATCATTGTCACAACTACCATTTTGGAAAGGGGTGTAACAGTTCCTGGAACTGATGCAGCTGTTTTAGGAGCAGAAGAAACCATTTTTACAGAAAGTGCCCTTGTTCAAATATCCGGCCGTGTTGGACGGAGCATGAACAATCCAACAGGCTCCGTTATCTTTTTCCATTATGGCAAAACAAATGAAATGATTGCAGCGAAACACCATATTCTTGCTATGAATCGGGAAGCGGCAAAGGAAGATTTGTTAAAGCGTTAGTATTTAGAAAATGAAGGAAACGATACAGAATGTGTAAAGTTGGGAAAATATTTTCAATTTTGGCTGAAAAAAGAAATTCCTTTTTCCAGTATGATCCAATATAATACAGATTAGAGATCATATATTTGGGGTGAGGACATGATAGTAAACGCTCTGGAAAAAATTATGGAAGAATTGCTAGATGAATATATTGACCAATTTCATATGGAATGCACGTGCCCAACTTGCCGCAATGATGTTTTAGCTCTAGTGTTAAATAGAGTTCAGCCCCGTTATGTAACGAGTGAAGATAAAATTACATATGTAAGAGCGGAATTTTTTGATCGGCAGCAAATGACATCTCTTCTTGTCAGCCTGGCAGAATGCGCAAGAATTGTTTCAGAAAACCCACGATGTGATAATAGGAAGGCTTGATGCGAAATATGGGAAGATGTCTTTATTGTTTTAAAAGTATAGATGTCCGCTTGACTTGGAGGCGGCTTTTTTTCCTCGAAAAAGACCCTGTTTTATGCGAAGAATGCTCCAGCAAGCTAAACGTTATATCAGGCCCCATTTGTCCAATGTGCGGGAGGCAAAGCGAAAAAGCCGAGTATTGTACTGATTGCGCGGCTTGGGAAAAACATCCTGACTATCATGGAGTGATAAAGAAAAACCGCTCTGTTTTTCAATATAATGAATTTATGAAAGAAGTGCTTGCTAGGTTTAAATTCCGCGGGGATGCGATATTGGTGCAGATGTTTTCCGAACCTTTTGTGAAAGCATTTCGCCATCACTTCGACAAATCGATGATTCTCGTTCCCATCCCATTAGGTGAAGAAAGGCTTTTGGAACGTGGATTTAATCAAGCAAAATTATTGGCCCAGCTCCTTCAGCTTCCGATTATTGAGCCTTTGCGCAAAACAGATGCAGCAAAACAATCAAAAAAATCACGGATCGACCGAATGAAGACGAAAAATATGTTTACTGTAACAGATCCAAAACAAGTACATGGTCAACATATTGTTATCATCGATGACATTTACACAACAGGCGCAACGGTACGCCAAGCTGCAAAGCAGCTGATGAACGCTGGTGCGAAAAGTGTCGAATCATTTACGCTTGTCCGCAGCTAAATGACAAATCCGTTTTTCCGATATAAAATAATAATAATAGGAAGATTTTTGAAAGGTGGATTTTTATGGGGGAATTAGCAAACTGCCCAAAATGTGGTTCCTTGTTTGTCAAAACGCGGCTTCGTTCAATATGTGATGCTTGCTACCAAGAGGAAGAAAAGGCATTTGAAACAGTATATAACTTTTTGAGAAAAAAGGAAAACCGCAGATCGACCATTACTGAAGTTGTGGAAAAAACAGGAGTGGAAGAGGACTTAATACTGAAGTTTATTCATCAAGGACGCATTCAACTGGCGAACTTCCCGAACCTTGGTTATCCTTGTTCACGGTGCGGCAAATTTATTCGCGAGGGAAAACTTTGTGTTTCTTGCAAAAAGGAAATACAGTCTCAAATTGAGCAAATGGAAAGAGAAGAGCAGTTTCAGGAGGAGAAAGAGAAGATGCAAACATACTACGCTATCCAACCGAAAAATAATGAAAAACGTTAACAAATCCCTCTATCGATCCGATAATGAATATAGAGATAGATTTCCAGCTGAAACAATCGTTCCATTAGAGCAGGAAAGGAGGCGGTGTCCATGAAGATTCACAGCTATCGGTCATCAAACGTTAATCCTTATCAAAAGCAAATGGATGCCAGCAAGCAGATGAAAGTGGAAGTCCAAAAAGATAGAGTGGAAATATCCAAGCAGGCAAAACAGCTTCAGCAGACGAGCGGTTTTGATCTTCAGCGCCAAGAAAAAGTGCAGGCGATAAAAAAAGAAATTGAAAGTGGGACTTACAAAATCGCCCCAGACCTGATCGCGAAAAGCATGATCCAATTTTATAAGAAAAAAAATGAAGAATAAATTGCGCCAATCCGTTTCGGTTTTTGATTTGGTTGCGTACGAAGCAGCCTGTTTCGATTTTTGATTTGGAACAGAATGAAAATGTGCTGGGCAACTATATTGTACATTTCTGCATTTTTAGCATCTTCATCTTTACAACAAAAAATTATTTTTCATGTCCGGCTTTGGATCATCTTGTCAATGTTTTGAACGAAGTATCGGTAAATATGATTGTATTGAATTTTGCGGGGAGGACGTTTTCGTGTCTCTTGCCAATTTAATTAACGTTTTAGAAAAGCAGTTAATCATTCATGAACAATTGTATAACTTGGCAGTAAAAAAAACGGATTTGCTGAAAAAAGATGATGTTAATCAATTAATGCAGCTTTTAAAGGAAGAGCAGAAATATGTAATGCAGCTTGAAAATGCTGAAAAGGAACGGATCAAAGCAGCGGCTTGCTTTTTAGAAAGAGAAGACGATTTAACGATTTCCGCCTGTATTGAAAAAGCGGAAAATGAGGATAAAGAACGGTTGATAAATCTAAAAGAAAAATTGACAAACGTATTGGCTAATTTGAAAAACGCGAATTTTGTCAATCAACAACTGGCATTGCAAGCATTGCAGGTTGTGAATTTAACGCTTGATCTTTTCATGCCGGAGGAAGCATCGCCGAATTACACGAATCCGAATCAAGAATCGAAGCAATCGAAACGGCGTTCATGGTTTGATTCAAAAATTTAACGGGGGAATTCGCAATGGTATCAACATTTTTTGGACTGGAAGCGGCTAGAAGCGGATTGTATGCCGCACAAAGCGCTTTATATACAATTGGACATAATGTAGCAAATGCCGAGACACCTGGATATTCGCGGCAGAGAGTAAACCTTGTGCAAAAGCAAGCGTATCCGACACCAGGTCGTTTTCGAGCTGATATCCCTGGGCAGTTTGGAACAGGGGTGGATACACAAACAGTGCAGCGGATCCGCGACCGCTATCTTGATGTACAATATCGCGGCGAAAATTCTAAGCTTGGCTACTGGAGCTCTAGATTCAACGCATTATCAAGAATGGAAGATGTGATGAACGAGCTGAACGAGACAGGCTTGAACGAAACGATGGATATCTTTTGGCAATCGCTGCAAGATTTGGCGGCCAATCCTTCCAACTTGGGTGCCCGCTCTGTTGTCCTTGAGCGCGGAAGAGCTGTTACAGAAACGTTCAATTATTTGGCGGAATCATTAAAGCATAATCAGAAAGATTTACGCAACGAACTCGATGTCGCAACAACGAAGATCAACTCTTTGCTTGAGCAAATCAACCAAATTAACAAACAAATCGGCGAAGTAGAACCGAATGGTTATTTGCCAAACGATTTGTATGATGAGCGCGATCGATTATTGGATGAGCTTTCTTCTTATATTGATATTAAAGTGACGCCGGTTGAAAGCGGAGGCAACGCTTTGAAAGTAGCCGAAGGAAAAGTAACTGTCGAGCTTGCTGGCTTCGAACCGCCAATCACCCTTGTCGACGGAAATAGATACAAAGTAAGACAATTTAGCCTCAATGAATCCAAGACGAACGGTCTTATCGAATCTATTTCTGTTGGTGGAAGAATGATAGGGGCAGACGATTTTGTTGAAAATTTAAACATCAATGGAAGTTTAAAAGGCTTAATCGAGGCGCACGGCTATACGAACATAGGCAGCACGATTGAACGCGGCATCTATCCTAGCATGATGTCAGATTTAGATCAAATGGCATATGATTTTGCGAACGCATTTAACACTGTCCACAGAAACGGATGGAGCCTTGAGGACATAAACAACGGCGTTCAAACACAACGCGATTTCTTTGATCTCGGAGGTTTAAGCTCTCCTAAAGGCGCTGCGGCTGCCATTAAAGTATCGGATGATATGAATCGCGATCGAATTGCAGCTTCTGCTACAGGAGAAATCGGCAACGGCCAAAATGCGCTGAAGCTTGCAGAAGTAAAAAATACTTCGTTTCAAAGTTATTTTGAAGCTGTTATCGGCGAAATGGCTGTTATGACACAAGAAGCGGAGCGGATGAAGGAAAATTCAGAAACCTTAGTTTCATCTGTTGAACAACGCCGCAAATCCGTCAGCTCCGTTTCATTAGACGAAGAAATGACAAACATGATCCAATTTCAGCATATGTACAACGCCGCAGCAAGAATGATCACTTTGCAAGATGAAATTTTAGACCGAATTATAAACGGCATGGGACTGGTCGGGAGATAAAGTAAAATTGACTGTTGAATAACCATAGTGGAAAATGAAAGCAAAAATTGTCGGGTTCAGAATGTATGAAATGAAATAAGGCGATGAAGTGCAAATCATATAAGAAATGTACTATTTGCACGTTATGAATTCATACAAAAAATTTATTTAATGAAAGAGAGGTGCAGCATATGCGTGTCACTCAATCGATGCTTGCGCAAAACTCACTCCGCCATTTAAGTAAAAGCTATGAGCTGCTGGGAAAATATCAAGATCAGATGTTGACAGGAAAAAAAATCAACCGCCCGTCCCAAGATCCCGTTGTAGCAATGAAAGGATTGTACTATCGGACAAACTTAAAGGAAGTTGAACAATATAAACGAAATTTATCAGAGGCTTACCTTTGGATCGAAAATTCTGAAGCGGGATTAGAACAGGCCAACCAAGGGCTGCAACGAATACGCGAGCTTTTGATTCGGACAAAAAACGATACAAATTCAGAAGACGAACGTGATGCGGTTGCCCGCGAATTGAAACAAATTAAAGACGACCTTGTTGCTGTTGCCAACACACAAGTGGCCGGCCGCTATATTTTTAATGGAACGAAAACAGACTCAGCGCCTGTCAGCGGTGACCCGCCTGTCGTTAATAACAACAATGAACCGTTTAAAATCGAGCTTTCAAAAAACATTCAAATCCAAGTGAATATAACGCCTGACAATGTCTTTAACCAAGCATTGTTTGATACAATTCAAGACATTCAAAATGCTTTGGAAAACAACGACACAACGAACCTGGACAACCTGCTCGGCCAGCTTGATGACCATATTAATGCTCTCAGTGCAGAACGGGCTGAGCTTGGCGCCCGCTACAACCGGATCGAGCAGATGGAAAACCGAATCGGTCAACAGGAAGTAATCTCTACTAAAATTTTGTCGGACAATGAAGATGCCGACATTGAACGGGTCATCATCGACTTGAAAGAGCAAGAAAGCGCGCACAGAGCAGCGCTTGCTGTCAGCGCCCGCATCATTCAGCCAAACTTAGTTGATTTTTTGCGATAATGTGAGAGCGAAAGGACCTGCATAAAGGTCCTTTTTGTTCATCGTTATGCCTTGCTTTTGTTCCATGTTTTTTGACTGCTAAAAGAGGTACATAGTTTACTGAAGAAATTCCACTTTTCGTTGATTAGAACGGTATAGTCTTGTTAGTCATTCATATTTTTGACGAGAGCCCCTTGAAGGAACTTCCATTGCATAGGATAGTTGAAGCACTTGCTTATTATTGTCTGTTGAATTTTTGTTTCTTCGAAGAGAATTTCTTTTCTGCTTTAAAACTTTTGTTGTCAGTCGAGGTGAGAGAAATGCTCCTGCCGCAAATTAGAATGGAAAGCCAAATGGCGAAAATTGCGATTAGCACCACTCCTGGAAAGCAGTCAATCAAACAGCCGAAAGCGGATATCGATTTGCAGCCGGCGAAAGTAGCGATGGAAATCAACCGCACTCCTGGAAAATTGACAATCGATCAAACGAAAGCGTGGGAAGATCGAAATTTAGCTGACACGTTCCGTTTCATTGAAAAAATAGCTGAGGAAGGCTATCAAGCTTGGCTTGAAGGTATTGCCCGCCTCGCAGAGCAAGGAGATGAACTGATGAAAATTGAAAACGGCGGCAGCCCGCTGGCTGATCAAGCGAAAGAAAACAGCGAATCCCCGATGTATGAAGTGAATGTCGGCTGGATTCCATCATTGTTCAGTGTGAAATTTGATTACGAACCAAGCAAGCTTGATATTAATTGGCATCTGAAAAAAGCTGAATTTCGCGCCATTCCCAATAAGCCGATCATTCATTACGACCGTGGCAGAGTCGATATAAAAATCGCCCAATACCAAAAGTTAAAAATCGGCTTTGCCAATCTCACCTTTAAAGGACAAAACTTTGAAATGAACATATGAAGGTTGTGAGAACATGAGACTTAAGACAAAATATCATGGCGAAATAGAAGCCGCAAGCGACAGCATCATCCAATTTCCATCGGGAATTCCGGGGTTTTTAGATGAAAAGGAATTTGTGCTTTTGCCATTTGGCGCCGAATCGCCATTTTTTATTTTGCAATCGGTCAACACAAAGGAACTTGCTTTTGTCATGACAATTCCTTTTTTATTTTTCAAAGACTATGCTATCGACTTAGACGATGCCACGATTGAGCAGCTGGAAATCGAGTCGGAACAAGATGTCGCTGTCTATGTAATTTTAACGTTAGAAGACCCGTTCGAAAACACAACCGCCAATCTGCTTGCACCAATCATCATCAACCAGAAAAACAAACGGGCCAAGCAAGTGATTTTAACAGGCACTACTTATAAAACGAAGCATCCACTTATGGAACAGAAGGAGGTGTGAAGCCGTGCTCATTTTAACAAGAAAGCTGAACGAATCCATCATTATCGGCGACAACATCGAAATAACCATCACCGCCATCGAAGGCGATCAAGTCAAACTCGGCATTAAAGCTCCGAAACAAATCGATGTCCACCGAAAGGAAATATATGACGCCATTCAAACAGAAAACAGCGCGGCTTCCTGCACCGACCTTGACCTGTTAAAACATTTTCAAGAAAAGCTCAACAAAAAATAAACCTGAGGTTTGAAACTGTAAAAACCGTAATCAAACAAGGATGTTCAACCATTTTATTTTTCTATTAAAAAAGTCCCATTTTTTCTTTAAACCCTATTAAACATCAAAAAAACAATCCGATATAAAACATGTAAAGAGCAGCGGCGGCCGACGCTGCTCGCACAAAACCACATGGAAGTGGAAAACAACAATTCAAGGAGGAAAAAATCATGAGAATTAACCACAACATCTCGGCGTTAAACACTTACCGCCAACTTTCATTTAACAACACACAAACTGCGAAAAACCTTGAAAAACTTTCTTCCGGCTACCGCATCAACCGCGCTGGCGACGATGCAGCAGGTCTTGCGATCTCTGAAAAAATGCGCGGCCAAATCCGTGGTTTGGAAATGGCACAAAAAAATGCTCAAGACGGCATTTCTTTAATTCAAACTGCTGAAGGAGCTCTAACAGAAACTCATGCCATCCTTCAACGTATGCGTGAGCTTGCTGTACAAGCTGCGAATGATACGAATGTAACAGCTGACCGTACTGCCATTCAAGATGAAATTGATGCGCTTGTTTCTGAAATCAATCGTATAGCAGGTAATACAGAATTTAACACACAAAATCTATTAGACGGTACTTTTTCTGGTAAAAAATTCCATATTGGAGCCAATAGTGGGCAATCTATTACAGTAACAATCGGAACTATGAATGCAAATGCATTAGGAACAACATCTTTAAAAATTGCTAGTGTTAAAGTAGATACCGTTACAAATGCAAATAAAGCTATCACAGCTATTGATAAAGCAATTGAACAAGTATCAACAGAACGTTCTAAACTTGGTGCAATTCAAAACCGTTTAGAACATACTATTAACAACTTGGGAGCTACTTCAGAAAACTTGACAGCAGCGGAATCCCGAATCCGCGATGTAGATATGGCAAAAGAAATGATGGAATTTACGAAAAACAACATCCTTACACAAGCAGCACAAGCAATGCTTGCTCAGGCAAATCAAGTACCTCAAGGGGTTCTTCAATTGCTTCGATAATTTTAAATATTTTTATAACCAGACCCTTTTTCGGGTCTGGTTATTTTTTTGGAATGCTTACATGTGAATATTTTTAGACCTTTTATCGTTACTTTTAAAAATTTAATTATGAGAAACCAATCAAGGTATTGAATTGAAAAAACGATTTAAATGAATTTTAAAATAGTTTTAGAATTGTAATGGGATGAACATATCAGAAAATTCAAGCAACAAAACAAAGATCCTCTCAACATTGTCAGATCCAAAAATGTAGTTTGAGTAAGAAAAACTCAATATAGAGATGAAATGAACTATAAAAATAATAAAATTCATTTTGTCAATTCTTAACATATAATAAATCATAGAGAGATATATCTAATTTTGTCATTTTATAACTGGCTATGTATTTAGTTTTGAAGGTAATCCAAATTCATGTACCAAAAGGGTTTTAACTTACGAAATTCATCTCAACAAAAATATTAAAAAAAAAATGTGTACGCCGATATTATATTTGAGGTGTGATATATGTCAAAAAATTATAAAGTGGTTGAAGAAATTTCGAAAAGCGGCCATAAAATTGTAAAAATTAATGATTACTATTTACATAGTAAATATGATCCGATAAAGGAAGCAAAACGATTTGCAGAAAAGCATTTTAAAAAGAATTTTTTACATATATTGTTTGGAATAGGCGCAGGTTATTTTGCTAAAGAATTAAGCGAGAAATTAACTGAAGATGAATTTTTAATAATTGTCGACCCTTTTGAAAAAATAATTAACTTTCAATTTGAAAATATTGAAAACTACAATCGAACGATTTTGATTATTGGAGAGAAGAAAGAATTATTTTCTCAAATGTTGGAAAGATTTGTTGGTATTTTTGGAAAAAGAATATGCTTCATAACTTCCCCAAATTATGATCATATTGCAATAGATTATTACCATGATTTATTAAAAATAGTGAAAGACTGTATTTATATGGAAGTTGTAAATATAAATACTATAAACTATTTTTCTAGGGATTGGGAAAGGAATTTTACACTTAACTTATTTTATGCCTTCAATGATATACCTTTTAAAGAATTGAAAAATTTTTATGAGGAGCCTGTTGTTGTTGCTTCAGGCGGTCCGTCATTAACAAAACAAATTCCTTTATTAAAATCTATTAGGAATCATATAGTATTGATTTCATCTGGTTCTACAATAAATACTTTGCTAAGTCATCATATAGAACCAGATTTTGTTGTTACAATAGATGGGGGCATTAATAACTATAAACACTTTGAAGATCTAAATTTAAAAAATACTCAAATGATTTATTCCTTATCTAATCATCATAAGATACGAGAACATTTTAACAGTCGATCTGTTGTTTTTAATACAAATAAAGAAGTAGAAAAGTATGTCCAAAAATTAATTAATAAAGATGTTGATACGATTTTAGGTGGAGCTTCTGTAGCAACTTATGCGCTAAGCATTGCTGAAAAAATCACAACAGGTGCAATTGCTTTAATTGGCCAAGATTTAGCTTATACAGATAATAAATCTCATGCAGAAAACAATAAAAACTTTAAGGTAATAGATGACGAAGTTATAAAAAAAAGAGGAATGTTTTATACTAAAGGATATTTTGAAGACCAAGTTCTTACAGATTACCCCTTTCTGTTAATGAAAAATAATTTTGAACATCTACTTAAAACCTTTAAAAACCCAGAAAGGATTTATAATTGTACAGAAGGGGGAATAAAAATTGAAGGCTATCAACAAATATCTTTTCAACAATTTTGTGAAAAATTTGTTGATAGAAATAAAATACCTGTCTCTTTTAATAAAAAGTTTTGTTTAGAGAAAACGAGAGATGATTGGGAAAAATTTCTAAAACTTGTTCGGGAGGAAATTAATAAGCATGAAAACGTAGAACGACTTGTTAAAGATGCTATTTCATTGTTAAAAAGAAATAAATCGAAATCTAATTTTTCAACAAAAATTTTAAAAGAGTTAGATAAAGTTGATGAGAAATTAAAAAAGTATTTTAAAGACGGATTTATGTCAATAATAGCTCAACCAATTATAATCAAAATCTACCATAATAATTTACCGAAAGAAAATGAATCCGAGAAAGAAACTTATCAAAGAGTATATAAACGTTCTTTAAATTTATATTCTGAATTATTGCATGCAGCAGCGGAGTCTAAATCAAATTTTCAATTTTTAAAAGAAAAAATTGAAAAGAAAATTAAAGTATTTAATAACGAGGGATGAAAATGACAAATATTGTTTTAGAAACACAAGAAAGCTTTTATCACTATATCGAAAGAGTAGCAACAGGATCCCAAACGATTGCAGATTATTTACGTGAAGATAAGATTGGCGAAGCCATACAACTTATTGTACAATTCAGTGAAGGAGTAAGTTGGTTGACAAAAGTAGTGGAGTTAATGGAGAATCACAAATACACAATTGATATTAATTTTAGTAATATTAATCCATTTTTGGATGAAATTAATAATGGGATCGAACGCCAGGACTACGTCATAGTGGCGGATATGTTTGAATATGAAATACAGCCCTTCTTTGAGGAAGCAAAGAAAAAAAGATTTCGCATGATAGAGGAAGATCCCCATTGAATCTATTAAAAAAAAATGTGAATTCAATTAAAAATGGTCAATTGAAAAAACAATTATTAAAATCCGCAAATGATAAAATTGAAATTAGTATTCAAGAATCCAAAATTAATGGTCTCCCAACTTTAATATTAAATGGTCAATATTTATATAGCCAATACAATCCAATGAGAGATGCCGAAACATTTATAAAATCGCAATTAGATCCAAATGTAAATGTTTATTGTTTGTTTGGATTTGGACTAGGATATCATGTGAAAGTTTTGTTGGAAAATGAGCCAAATAAACGTGTGTTTGTAATAGAGCCTTATTTAACGTGTTTTAAAGCAGCACTAGAGACATTAGATTTAACTGATATTCTTTCTCATCCTAATGTAAATATTTATTTTTTGGAGAATATAACAAAATTAAATAATCTTTTAAATGAATTGTTAGAATATAAAGTTAAATGGTTAATTCCTAATCCATTTGTCAAAGCATTGCCCAATAACAATCCAATAAAACATATATTAGAAGAAATCAAAATAAAAGAGATGTCTTTTCATCGATTTTCTTCTTTAATGGAAAAAAACTTCCGGAACAATTTGAACTATATGGATATAACTGTTGATAAACTATTTGACTTGTTCAAGGGAAAAAAGGCAGTGTTAGTATCTTCTGGGCCCTCTTTGGATAAGACTGTTGATGCATTGAAAGAGTTAAGAAAGAAATATTTTATTTTAGCTGTAGGTTCAGCATACAAAGTGCTTAAAACGAAAGGAATTGAACCTCATGCTGTTGTGATCTCAGACCCTCAAAATGAGGTTTATCGACAATTGGCAGGATTGAATTTGTCAAAACCGCTGATATATTTGTCAACTGCTTGCTACCGAGCAGTGAGATATCATAAAGGTTTAAAGATTGCTGCGTTTCAAAAGGGATATCCAAAAGCAGAAATGTATGCCAAGCAAAATGGCTGTCAATTGGTTGATACCGGTGGCTCAGTTGCCACAACAGCTTTTGATATTTTAATAAAAATGGGATTTTCTGAAATTGTTTTGTTAGGGCAGGATTTGGCTTATGCAAAAGATCGCAGCCATGCTGCACACTCAACATCAGGAGTGCGTGTTGCCACAGATAAAAGACTTTTTTCCATCCCTTCGAATAACGGTTCAGTTGTCAAAACCACTAGAAATTTATTCGTTTACCTTAAATGGTTTGAACGAAAAATTGCTGAAACGAAGCATATTATTGTAAAAAATACAGCTGAACAAGGTGCTGTAATTAAAGGGGCACATTTTGTTCCGATTTCAGACATTGTTTCAAATGCAAAAAAACTAACAGAATTCCCATTTGATGAAACAATAAAAAGCTTAGGCAATCAGTAGTTTTGCAATTTATGATGGAATGGTTAACAAATCAAACGATTTTAATAACGGGGGGAACCGGCCTTTTGGGAAAAAATTTGTTCGAAGGATTTTGGATATGATGTAAAAAAGGTTATCGTATTAGCCGTGAGAAATTAAAACAGTATGAAATGGTACAAGAATATATATAGACCGAAGAATCCAATTTTTCATTGGTGATGTACGAGACAAAGATATCGTTTATATCGTGCGTTTGATGGTGTGATGTAGTTGTGTATGCAGCAAGCAGCTTTGAAGCAAGTGCAAGCATGTGAATCCAACCCATTTGAAGCAGTAAAAATAAATATTTAAGGACCTCAAAACATTATTGAGGCTGCTTTTGCCCGCTGTGTAAAACGGGCGACTGCATTAAGCACAGATAAAGAAGCAACTTTGATTAATTTATATGGTGCTACAAAATAAGCTTTTAGATGCACTTTAGAGTTTAAAACATATTGTTTGATTCTTGATTTTTAGAAGAAGTTTTAAAACATGAAAAACCTTTTACCAGATGGATTCAAATGTACAAGTGATACAAATTCTGAATAGTTAACTGTGGAAGAATTGCGTAGAGAAATGTGAAGCATTTCTTCTATATTTTGAAAATAATCGCTCCTCCTTGAAAAAGATCAATACTTCAAAGAGGAGCAGAGGGCTTTCATTTTATTTTTTCCCCGCTTTATCCAGTTCGGCAATAATTGGAGTTCCGTAAGTATGGAAGGTTTCAACCGTTTTATTTCCCCAGGCTTGGCCGCGTTTGCGTTCTTCTTCAGTCCAAGTAATTGGCTTCCAATCTGGTGCAAGAATCAGATATCCGCCGGAACAGACTTCAATACGGTTTCCGCCTGGTTCATAAACGTAAACAAAGTATGTTTGGTTGATGGCGTGCTTGCTTGGTGCAAATTCAATATAAACATTATGGTCAATAAAAAAGTTTGCTGCTCTCACAATGTCCGACATGCTCTCGACGGCAAAAGCGATATGGTGCAGGCGTCCTTTTGATCCAGTTGAATCTTCGGTATATACAAGATCGTACGATTTATTAGTTGCTCGATACCAGACAGCTGCTTTATGGCCGTCATTCATGACGATTTGCTCGGTTAAACGGAGACCTAAGACATTTTCTGCAAATTCTCCATCTGCTTCCGGATTTGAGGATAAATAGTTGATGTGATCTAATGTTTTTACCGCAGCTCCATGTCCAGTGAACTTTTGTGGTTGATTTTTCAGTGTAGGCCGTAAATGATCAGGAGCTTGATAAAAGCTGGATTCATAATACAGTTCCATGATATGCCCATCCGGGCCGTAAAAGCGGTAAGCTCTCCCGTGGCCTTTATCTCCATCAATCCAGCCAATTCCTCGTCCTGCGGCTTCAATCGCCTTCGCTTTTCGTTCCAATGCTTCCGGACTTATTGTCCGCAGCGCTGTATGGCCGACTCCAGCCTGATCAGATTTCGTCAATTTGATCGAATACTCTTCATAATCCCCCCAACAGCGCAAATAAACCGATTCATTATTACTATATACTTCCTGTAAACCGAGTATGTTCTTAAAAAAAAGGGCGCTTTCCTCGAATTTTGGAGTTAACAGTTCCACATGGCCGAGGTGGGCAATGTCAAAATCCAGTTCCTTTGGTCGATTCATTTGTTCCCCTCTCCTTATTTTTAAACATAATTGTTGAACAATTTTATTCTACAAATTTAAGAATTGTTTGTCAATAAGCGCTTTCATAAATTATTTTGCAGACGGTAAAATGAAGGAAGAAATATAGATCATGTGGAAGGAGAATCAAGTAAGCTTGTTGAACCATTTTCTTTAAACAACTTGCAATGGATCACAACTCAAAAAGTTTCTGTAAAGTATTGACTAATTTATCAAATTTAATGTGTAATAATATTGTTAAACAATATATTTGCGATTGATTATAATTTACGAGGCGATTGAATATGAAAAGACCAATGGATATTGCATACGAATACATTAAAGAACGAATAATGAACGGCGCGTTTTTGCCTTCACAAAAATTGAATGAAAGTGAACTCTCTAATCAAATCGGTGTAAGCAGAAATACGGTAAAGAAAGCTTTATTTAAGCTGGAGCAGGAATGCTTAGTTGATATGGAAGAAAATAAAGGAGCAACGGTAAAATCCTTTACTGTGAAAGAAGTCGTGAACTATTTTGAAATCCGGGAATTACTAGAAAGTTTGATTATACGCAGTGCTGTTAAACAAATAACAGATGACAGACTGAATGAGCTGGAAGACATTTTAAATAAAATGGAGTCATATTTAAACTCTGGAAATTTTGAAGATTATTCGAAAATGAATAAAAGATTTCACGAAATCATTTATGAAGCTAGCGACAACCAACAGGCAGTGGATATGGTAAACATGATCAAAGTACAATTGTTAAGATACCATCTCCGGACAATTCTAATACCAGGGAGGAAGGAAAATTCTTTAAAAGAACACAAAAGTATTTATCTCGCATTAAAAAACCGTAATGCGGATGAAGCGGAGAAGGCGATCCGCACACATATTTCTAATATTCGTAAAACGATTGAGGAAAATTTCTCATTTCTTATATAAAAAATATAGTTTTGATGGGCTGGCTTTTTTGAACTGCCCCCTGTCAAGTAGACAGTAGAAATAATAAAAATATACCTAAGCGGCTTTAGCTCTATATTCCATGGGGCTAAGGCCGTTTAATCTTTTTTGATACCTTTCATAATTATAAAAGCGGATGTACTCATCCATCGCAAGAGCTAATTCTTCAAATGTCTGATACTTATGTAAATAATACTTCTCGCATTTAAAGCGTTCCCCAATCTTTTCCGTTCCCTAAACAATAAAGCACAATTTGTATCCGTTCATTGCAAGTCGTTTTTCTTCCTTTAGTCATAGAGCTTGTCTTTCCTTTCGACGTATCCTTTAAATCTCTATGGCTATTATACTTCTTCATCCATCGTTGAAGTACCGATCTACTTGAAATACCATATGTCCTGACAATCTCGTACTGTGAGAACTCACCAGATAAATAATCTTTTACAGCTGCTTCCTTAAAACCTTTCCAAGAATTTGAACGTTCTAAACCCTCTATTCCAAATTCCTCAAATTCATTTATCCATTGCCTTAAAGAATATTTAGTAATTTGATACCTTTTACAAAGCTTTTGAATAGTACATTCTCGGTTTTCATATGCAAGTAAAACTTCAAGTTTGAACTCTGTAGTATATTGCTTATACATAGAAAACTCCCCCTAAGGTAAAACAGATTTTTTATATTTTAATCTGTCTACCTTAAGGGGAGCATATCAGCAAAAGTCAGCCCATTTTTTATATTCAATAATGCACATGCGAGTAGCTGTGAGTAGGAAGCTGCTTCATTAACCGAGCGCCTGTTTTATAGAAATTTTAAATTTTTAAACAATTTGAGTTGACAGAAAGAAAAAAGATACTATATACTTTAACCATCAACAATATTGTTAAACAATTTTGTTAAAAATATTTCTGAAAGAGAGGCTGTTCTATGTACGAAGAGCTATTGAAAGATGCCTATGACCTACATGTCCATACCGGACCGGATGTTTTGCCTCGTAAATTGGATGATTTTGAAATGGCAGAACGTCTCCAACGGATCGGCATGAAAGGCTATGGCATCAAGTCCCATTATTTTTGCACAGCTGAAAGAGCATCTTTAGTCAATAAAAACTTCCCGGGTTTTCATGCTATCGGGGCCATTTGTTTGAATAATACTGTCGGTGGATTAAACCCGATTGCGGTTGAAATGGCTGCAAGGGATGGGGCAAAAATTGTTTGGATGCCTACGTTCGATTCTGCGAACGAACAGGAACATTTTGCTAAGAGCAGCCCTGCAAAACTGCCGCACTGGGCTAAACTGCGACAAAAGCTGGAGGAACAAGGGAAGCATTTGCCTACAATAAGCATTCTTGACGGAAATCAATTGAAAAAGGAAATGTATGATTGTCTGGAAGTAATCAAGGAACACGATTTAATTTTGGCTACCGGACATTTAGGAAAAAAAGAAATTTATGAATTAGTAAAAGAAGCAGGAAAATTGGGTGTAAAAAAAATTGTCATTACACATCCTAACTTTCCATCTATCAATCTATCAAAAGAAGAGCAAAAAGAATTAGCAGATATGGGAGCGGTTATGGAACATTGTTTTACGACCCCATATTCAAATAAAGCGACTTGGGAATCTGTTTTTGAAGAAATCCGTTATGTTGGACCTGAACATTGCATTTTATCAACAGACTTAGGCCAACAAAAAAATGTTTATCCCGATGAAGGGATATTGGAATTCGTTCGTCAACTAATTGATAACGGCAGTTTTACGAAAGAAGAAGTGAAGCGTATGACAACCATTAATACCTCATTATTGGTAGAAGAACAGGGGGTAAAAATATGATTGATCAAAATACGAATCTATTAGTTGTAAGTGCTCATGCAGGGGACTTTGTTTGGAGAGGCGGCGGCACCATTGCAAAATATGTAAAAGCTGGAGCAAAAGTTTCTCTCGTTATTTTAAGCTACGGGGCAAGAGGAGAGTCCAATGACTTATGGAAAATCGAAGGGCAAACATTGGATAACGTAAAATCTGTCCGCAGAAGCGAAATCGAGGCAGCCATCAAATGCTTAGGTGTTAAAGATTATGAAATCTGGGACTATCAAGATTATCATATGACTATCACACCGGAACGCACCCTGCAATTGCTTAAGAAAATCAGGAAAGTACAGCCGCAGGTGATTTTGACTCATGGGCCGAGGGATGCGTTTAATCCTGACCATGAAACCGTTTCTCGGTTTGTATTTGAAGCTTCAGTATTAGCAACTTCGGCTGGTGTACGCGACGTTGAACTTCCAAAAATTAAACAGCCGAAAATCTTCGGCTTTGAACCGCATCAGTCGGAAATCAGCGATTTTAAACCGGAAGTGATTGTTGATATTACTGATACGTACGAACAAAAATATGAAGCTATGAACTGCTTTAAAGCTCAAAAGCACTTGATTGAATATTATGCCGCTAAAGCAGCTCTGCGTGGAAATCATGCAAGAAGATGCTCTGGCAACCAACAATACAAATATGCGGAAGCTTTCAGCAGATTCTTCCCGCTCGTTGGCGGTGAATTGATATAATGGAAAAATATGTGGTTCAAAATATTCAACGGCCTGATCCGAAATTAATTGAGGAATTTAAAAACTATGACGTGTCGACGGTTTATGAGGCTCAAGGTAAACAAGGACTCTTGGGACATCAACTGAAGCCTGTTCAAGAAGGAAAACTAATTTGCGGACCTGCCGTGACAGCTATTTGCTATGCCGGTGATAATTTGATGATTCATGCGGCCATCGAAGTTTGCAAGCCGGGTGATATATTAGTGATTACGACAATCGGTGAAGGTGTTCATGGAATGATTGGCGAGCTGATCGTCCGAGCTCTTATGAAACGCGGTGTACAAGGTGTCGTCATTGATGCCGGCATCCGAGATGTGAAACAAATTCGTGAACTTGGTTTTCCAGTATGGTCGAAAGCAGTTTATTCAGAAGGCACAACCAAAACAAGAGGAGGCTGGGTGAACGCTCCGGCAGTATGCGCCGGCACGCAAGTAAATCCTGGTGACTTAATTATGGCAGATGACGACGGTATTGTTGTCATCCGGAAAGAAGATGTTAAATCGTCGTTAGAAGCAGCCAAAAATAGAGTGGAAAAAGAAAAAGGGACAAAAGAAAAAATCGAAAACGGCGAATTGAGCGTTGATTTTTACAATCTGAGAGAAACGTTACAAAAGGAAAATGTTATTTATTATGAGGATGAAGAGACATTTAAAAAATCTTTGCTGTCGTAGGCGAAGCTATATCAGGATTCCGTTATGGGACATTTTTAATTGTTTATTAGACTAAGAGATGGGGAGATTGTACATGGCTGCACCAATTAGTAGGTTTTATAGGGTTTGGCGAAGCAGCTAATTTAATTTCAGAAGGGCTGCTTCAAGAAGGAATAAAAATCATTTATGCGTATGATGTTAACGCTAACCATCCGACATTTGGACCGGCTATCCGGGAGCGAATGGAAAAGCTGCATATTCCACTTGCTTCGTCGTTGGAAGAGCTTTGTGAAAAAACGGAGTACATTTTTTGCGCTACGAGTGCAAAAGCGGCCGAACCTATCGCAAAAGATATCAAATCGTACTTAACACCGGACCATTACTATATTGATATAAATGCCGCTTCGCCAATGGTAATGGAAAAGGTTGCAGATTATGTTGCTGAAACAAGAGCAAAATTTGTGGATGCGGCAGTCATGGATTCCGTACCATTAAAAAAACATAAAGTGCCAATGTATATAAGCGGTTCAGGTGCACTAGATTTCCAAAAAATCGGTACACAGTTTGGAATGAATCTTACATTTATTAGCGAAAAAGCCGGCAGTTCTTCTGCCATCAAAATGTTCCGCAGCATTTTTATGAAAGGGTTTTCTGCACTTCTGTTGGAAACCATTCAATCCAGCAGAAAATACGGGGTGGAAGAAATCGTTATGGAATCATTGAATCAATCCGTTACAGGAAAACCATTAGGTGAAACTGCTAATATGTTGTTGACCAGAACGGCCATCCATGCAGAACGGCGGGTGGCCGAGATGAATGAAGTAATCGACACACTCGGTATGTTAAATGTGGATGCTACGATGTCTGAAGCTGTGAAAAGGAAGTTGCAATTACTTGTTGACAGCGGAGTTCGGGAAAAGTTGAACAACAAAGCTCCTAGTCATTATAGCCAATTAATTGATTTATTGGATTCTAGCGAACATTAACGAGATATAGTGCCATTACTTTCCGCTCCACACAGCATTTTGATTGAAGCTTTTCGTAGGTTTCAGGAAGGAATTTGGCAAAAGAGTGGAAGAAGGATGCCCTCGATGATTTTAAGATCATGAACGAGAGCATCACAAAAAGTCCACCCGCATGATTTGATTTTTGCAATCCATGGTGGCGGAGCGCTCTCCTCCGCCATGACCAAATCATTCAGCGATATTTCATTGAAAAGAACAAGTAATCAAAACTATGAAATTCATTTAAGAAGTTTTTCCTTTCTAAATTATTATATCTTACCGAAAAAAGGAGGAAGTGAGAACATGACAAGCCTTTCCGTAAAAAATTTTTTAGACGCAAGTAAATTTAACCGCTTTCACACTGTTTTATTGCTTTGGGGGCTTTTCACGATTAGCTTTGAGGGGTATGATTTGGTTGTTTATGGTACTGTAGTTCTGGTATTATCGAAAGAATGGGAGCTGTCGCCGATCCAGGCGGGCATTATTGGCAGCTATGGATTGTTTGGCATGATGTTCGGTTCGATCATTCTCAGCCTTTTGGCAGATAAATTCGGGCGCAAGCCGCTTATCATCATCTCTATTATCATTTTTAGTCTTGCGACAACAATATCGGGATTTGTTGATAATGCAACATTGTTTTCATGGTGCAGATTTTTAGCAGGAATTGGCTTTGGCGGCGCCTTGCCTTCAGTGATCTCACTTCTTACAGAATATATTCCTAAATCCAGTAAAAATAAAGCGATTACATTGGCATTGTGCGGAAACCAAGTCGGCGGTATACTTGCACCGCTTGTCGGAGTTTTATTTATTACGTCATTCGGCTGGAGACCTGTTCTATGGTTTTCTGTTATTCCTTTGTTCATCATCCCTTTTATGCTTAAGTCTTTGCCTGAGTCTCCACAATTTTTAATTCGCAAAGGCAAACTGGATGATTTAGAGCGCACTTTAAGAAAAATTGACCCCGACTATAAAAAGCAGTTGATTGAAACCGAACAGGAACCTGAGATGAAAACAGAGAAAATTCCATTTATTGGGCTTTTCCAAAACAAACTGGCATTGCCTACGATTCTTTTCTGTATTGTTTACTTTATGGGGTTGTTAATGATCTATGGCCTAAATACTTGGCTTCCTAAATTAATGGAGACAGCAGGCTATCCGCTTATCTCCAGTCTCGGATTTGCGATCTTCTTAAACGGCGGTGCATTGCTTGGAACTATTATCATTGGTATTTTGGCGGATCGCAGAGGTTCGAAAGCATTAATTACCGGTTTGTATATTCTCGGCGCAGTGTGTCTTGCTCTTCTTGGGATCAAAAGCAATATTTTCTTCCTTTATTTGCTCATCGCCATTGCTGGTGTTTGTACGATGGGGAACCAAAGCTTATTAAACGCATTTGTTTCCCAGTATTATCCCGCACATGTGCGTTCAACAGGGGTTGGATTGGCGAATGGTGTAGGACGTCTCGGCGGCATGGTTGGCCCTACATTGGGCGGGATGCTTTTATCTCTGAAAGCACCGATTGGCATATGCTTTATTGCCTTTGCAGCTCCGGGCATTTGCGCAGCCTTGGCACTGCTTCTCGTTCGAAAAAAGCATGATGATCCAACAGTTATTCAATCAGAAGCAGAATTGACATTGCAATAATCATTCATACAAAATTTGCACAATTAGCTGGACTTAACTAAGGTAAAAAAATGGTTCCTATTTTTCACACAAGAGACTGAATATTCAGTCTCTTGTGCAATCTCTAGTTAAGGATAAAAACAGCAAATGATTAAACCTATTCCGCTGTTTTAAACAAGTTGACTTTGTAAACAAAGGTGTAAAGCTAGGGTCGAATCTTCTGTTGCATACCATGTACGAAAAAGACTGAGACCGAACTAAAAGAAATAATTTATCTAAAAAAAGCTGCGGATTAGTTGCTAGTAATGAGCTGCAAACTTTTTTAAGAACTGTTGACAGACAAAAAGCTCGGCATATGCTGAGCTTTTTGTCATCAATTCACTAAAAAATTTTTTAAATACCGATTTCCCGTTTCAAAAAGGGAACTATTTTCAATCAAAACCCAGAAAAAGCTGCGAGTATTATGAGAGCTTTACAACCGTTCTGCCGCGCAGCTTGCCTTTTAGAATGTTCGATAATGCGTCAGGAAGCTGATCGAGTGTGATTTCTTGTGCAATAGATTCTAGTAATTTATCAGGTTTTAAATCAGCGGCCATTCGCTCCCAAATTTGTTTTCGCAATTCCATTTGGCAATAGACCGAATCGATGCCAAGCAGGTTGACTCCGCGTAGAATAAATGGGAAGACAGTCGTTGGAACGTCGCTGCCTCCAGTTAGCCCACTGACTGCTACAGAGCCGTTGTATTGAATTCTGCTAAGGATTGCGGCAAGGGTTTCCCCGCCTACAGGGTCAACGGCTGCTGCCCAATATTGTTTATCTAACGGACGGATCTGTTCTGGACAAACTTCTTCGCGAGAAAGGATTTCTTTTGCGCCAAGCTCGTGTAAATATTCATGTTCAGTTTCTTTGCCTGTACTTGCGACAACATGATAATTTCGTTTTGCCAACATGGAAACTGCGATGCTTCCGACTCCGCCGGTTGCTCCTGTAACGAGTACTTTTCCTTTTTCAGGAGTTAATCCATTTTCTTCTAAACGATGGACAGACAATGCCGCCGTAAAACCAGCTGTTCCTAAAGCCATAGCTTCTTTTAGCGTCAATCCTTTTGGAAGAGGGACAATCCAATCTGCAGGAATGCGGGCGTATTCGCTGTAGCCTCCGTAATGCGACACGCCGATTTCATAGCTTGTTGCAATAACTTCGTCTCCCTCTTTAAAGCGCGGATCTTTAGAAGAAACAACAGTGCCGGCTAGATCGATACCTGGTACGAACGGATACGATTTTACAATTTTCCCATTGGGAATGGAAGCTAATCCATCTTTATAATTGACACTGGAATAAGCAACTTTTATGACGACATCTCCTTCTGGAAGGTCATTCATGGAAATGGTTTGTACTTTCACTGAAAAATCTGTCTCTGTTTTGTTCACTACTAACGCTTTGAAGTGTTCCACTCGACATCCCCCTTATTGTTTTTCATATTCTTGCTTTTACGATAACAAAATTATTCTGACCGGTCAAAATATTTTTATCGTCAAAAATTCATGTATAATATCGTTATGACCGAAGTTCGAGGGGTGTTTTTATGAAGAAAAAAGCAGAAGAAAGGCGAGAACAAATTTTAAGGGCTGCTTTTCAAGCTGTTTCAGATAAAGGGTACGAAACGGTAACATTGCAGGATATTGCTGATTATGCAGGTGTAAGCAAAGGGGTTACGAATTATTACTTTGAAAATAAAGAGGACGTTTTTTTAAGCTTGCTGGAATGGGTGACGGATCGCATTTATCAACATGAGTATAAAGCGGTTAGTAAGCAGACAGCAGCGATAAATAAATTAGAGGCTTATATCCATTCTGTTTTTATCGATCCAAAAAAGAATAAAAAATTTTACAAAGTGTACCTTGATTTTATGGCACAAGCGAGCCGAAATCCACAATATAGGCTAATAAATCTCAAGTTTTACGAAAACTGCTGGAAAATCGGCCGCAACATTGTTGCTCTTGGTCAAAAGGAAGGAACGTTTTCAGCTGACATTGATGTCGATACAGCTTCCAAGATGATTCGCTCGATCATCGATGGATGTCTCATTCAGTGGTTAATGCGTGATGAAGATCACCTTCATGAGTTTTATAAGAAAACTTGCTATGAGCTAATTTTAAAATATTTAAAATAAGGAAAGTCTTTTGGGTATGATCTCCTGAAACTAGACATATTCCAGCGCTCAGCACCTGAATGTACTTGAGACAGACTGGGACTGTAACGAATGTTAAAATTATCGAATCATTTGTAGAAAGCGGCTGATTGGAAGCGGTTTGACGGCTAAAGGTGCATTTTGGTTGCTGAAATTTTAAAAGATGTACCTGATGGATTTTTTGCAGGCGATGATTTACGATCTTGAAAAGACATTGTTGCAAGGAGTCGAAGTCTTTTGGATAATCGATTAACCTACGAAGACATGTTGAAAATCTGTGAAACAATTAATATACATTATATTCCGGATGAGCAGCTGTTTTATGACACGATTGATCATATTTTAGAAAACCCAGAAAACGAAAGTGCTTCCGAAATTATTTTAGAAACATTTACAGCACTCTTAAAATTAATAGATTCCCAAATTAAAGAAATTGAAACAAAAGTGAATATACAACCTTCCTGTTTTAAAGGCTGTGCTTATTGTTGTTATTTTCCGATTATTACCACTCGCTTGGAAGCCAAATTAATTTTGCAATATATTCAAAGCCTGCCAGAAGAACAAAAACAGGATATTCTTGGACATTTGTTCAATTATTTTGAATCGAACAAGGAGCAATTGGAAAAAGTATGCTCCATCGATTTTCATGAAGATCCCCAATTTAAATTCAAGTACATTTCTGAACAAGTGAGCTGTCCATTTTTAGATCGGTCGTCCAATACTTGCAAAGTTTACGAGGTCAGACCGACTCCGTGCCGCACGTATTTAAATTATTGCCATCCGAATGTGTGTGCGCAATCTTTAATGCCTCGGGAAACCTTCAGCTACGAATTTTTGCATGAATTTTATATGACGGCATTAAATGAGGTGCTTCAAGAGTTTTTATATGAAGATGAAGACTTAGGAATCACCTTTCCAGATGATGTATTTCATATCGATTATTTACCGAAGCTGTTAAAAGAAGAGCTGTGCAATAAGTCTTGAAAAAAGAAGTCAGATTTTGGACAAATTCAGCTTAAGAGAATTTTCTGCATGCTTTGGTGAAAAAATGAAATAGAATTTAGTAAATACGGTAAAAAAACAGAAGGAGCTGTCTTAGAAAGTCAAATCCCTTTTGAAAACAAAAAATCATAAACATCGATGATATATCAACGTTTCTAAAACATAAAAGGGGCCGTCAATAAGCCGAAAAAACGACTTATTAGACAGCCCCATTCTTGAAGAAATATTTTTCTTGATTTTTTTCACACTTTATGTGAATATAAAATAAAAATATTCATATAAACATAAAGAAGGTGATTCGATGCCCACGTAAATTTCGTGAGGAAGAAAAGGAAACGATACGTCAAACATTATTAGAAACAGCCAAAGCAATGTTTCGTCAATACGGGATACAAAAAACAACTGTTGCGGCTTTGACTGAAGCTGCTGGCATTTCACAAGGAGCGTTTTATTTATTTTTCCCCTCCAAAGAAGCGTTGTTTTATGAAGTGTTTCAAATGGAGGAACGAAAATTAAGAGAAATACTTCTAGTTGAGTGGACAGAGAAGCCGTTAACGCAAGAACGATTGGCAGATTTGTTAGTACAAGCTGTAAAGTTGATCGAACAAGAACCGATTTTGCGCTTGATGATTGATCGAAAAGAATATGAACTTTTAATGCGGAAGTTACCGCCGGAATATGCTGACCATCATACGACAGAGGATGAAGATGCACTTGTGCCTCTTATTGAAAAATGGCAAGACGAAGGAGTTATGGTAAAAGAAAACCCACGTACAATCGTCGCGGTCATACGCAGCTTCTTTTTGCAGCTTTTGTACCGCGATGAGATAGGGGAGAAGTTTGCCGAAGCGTTAGTGCTTCAAGCGAAATGGCTGGCGAAAGGATTGGTGGAGGAATGATTGAGATCAAACAATTAACCTACACATACCCAAAACAAGCGAAAACGGCATTAAAGGGATTTAACTTTGAAGTCAAGGAAGGGGAAATTTTCGGGCTGCTTGGGCCGTCAGGCGCGGGGAAAAGCACGACGCAAAAAATTCTTATCGGACTTTTAAAAGGATATAGAGGCAGTGTAAAAGTGAATGGAAAAGAATTGTCGTCATATGGGCGTGAATATGCGGAAATGATTGGTGTTGCGTTTGAAATGCCTAATTTTTATATAAAAATGACGGCTTATGAAAATTTAACGTTTTTCCGTTCACTTTATCGTTCAGATGGAGAAGATATTGAAAAATTGCTGGAACGGGTGGGATTGAATGAGGCGATGCACCAAAGGGTCGGTGATTTTTCTAAGGGAATGAAAATGCGTTTGAATTTTTGCCGAGCTTTTTTACATCGCCCGTTCATTGTTTTTTTAGACGAACCAACATCCGGTCTTGATCCAGTCAACGTCACGAAAATAAAAACCTTTTTGCGGGAACAAAAGGAACAGGGAAAAACAATTATTATTACGACGCATGATATGGCTTTTGCAGAAAATCTTTGTGATCGTGTTGCATTTATGGTGGACGGCGATATTGCACTGATTGATTCACCGCAAGCGTTGAAGGTGAAAATGGGCGAGCCGGTTCTGCAAGTAACATATTCGGACAATGGCGAAATGAAAACAACAGAGTTTGTTCAAGCGGGATTAGGAAAAAATAAAGCATTTCTACGCTTGCTTCAGGAAAAAGAAATTGTGACGATGCATACAAAAGAAGCAACGCTAGAAGACATTTTCGTTCGAGTGACAGGGAGAGAAATCGCATGATCTGGCAGCTCATGAAGCAAGACTTCCGTTTTCAAGCCCGGCACGGTTTTTACATCGTTTACGCATTTGTCAGCCTATTTTATATCATCATCCTTCATTGGATGCCGGTTGATGTTCGAGATGATGTGGCCCCAGTTATTGTTCTCATGGATCCTGCAGCTGTTGGATTTTTTATTGTTGGTGCTGGAGTGTTGCTGGAACGGAGTCAGGGCGTACTGGACCCGATATTTGTCACCTCGATTCGTCTGCAAGATTATATTTGGTCAAAAGCGATAACACTTGCCATCCTAGGATTTGTATCGGGTGAGGTGGTGTTGATTGGATCCCTTGGGAGGTTGAATTGGTTAGGAAGCATAGGATTGTATGCGATTTCTGTCATTATGTCGTTGTTCGGCTTAGCGCTAGCTGTACGAGCGAAAACAGTCAATATATTTTTAATGAAAGCATCGCTCGCTATGATTGTGCTGCTGCTGCCGTTGTTATCTTATTTTCATTTAGTTTCCCATTCGATATTTTCCGTTTTACCGACAGCCGCTGCGCTGCGTTTGCTATCGAGCAGTTCGGCACCATTTTCGCTGTTTGAAGGAATTTTGGCTGCAGCAAACCTGTGTCTATGGTTAGTGATTGCATTTCAGTTAGCGTACAAGGCATATGAACATACTGGATACAAGTAGGGGAGGAGAAATGATGTGGCGAGCTTGGCTTTCACTTGATCGGAAGCAGCTGCTTCGCGACCCGATATTTTTTATGGCAATTCTCTTGCCATTATTGCTTATGTTATTTATCGCAAAAGGCTTGCCTTGGTTTGAATCAGTAGCACCATTTTCTATCACACCGCACATTCCGTATTTGCTAAGCATTTTTCTATTATTAACACCGATCACGGTTGGAATGATGGTTGGTTTAATGATGTTAGAGGAGCGCGATGAGTCACTTGTTACGTATTTTGCGATAACACCGCTTGGGAAAGGGCGATATGTAGCATTTCGTATAGGCTTTCCATTATTGATAAATTTTGTTTTGTCTATTGTGCTTGTGATCGTATTTCATGATGCAGCATTAATGCGGTGGGAAGTTTTTTTGCACCTTATCACAAGCTCTTTAGAAACACCGCTGATGGCGCTTGCGATTCTTGCCTTTGCCGCGAATCGATTAGAAGGCTTAGCAGTGGCAAAAATGTTGAATTTCATATTACTACCGCCAATAATCTTGTATTTTTTGGCAGACAAATGGCGCATATTTGGTCTCATCGCGCCAACGTACTGGGTTTCCGAAGGGATTTTAGCTTTGTCCGCAGATAGTGTTGTCAAGTTTTGGGGTTTTTGGTTAGGGGGTACAGCTTATCATATTCTTTTAATATGGTTACTTTTCTCAAGATTTAACAGATTGTTTCATTAAAAAAGCATAGGTGTTCAGGTGGGCTTTATTAAATTTTTAAAGGACAGGCGGCATATTGTGTTAATTATAGTTAAACGAAAGAGTAAAGCGAAATAGACATGAATCTCCTAGCAAAAATGGAGGTTCATGTCTTTCGTTATTTTACAGAGATATCCATGATGATGGCACTGAGTCGGTTGGTCTGAGCACCGTCTCCTTGTTTTTCTAGAATGGTGTATAACGATTGGTTTTCGAGATTTTATACTATTTCGTGCGACATATAGATCGGTTTGGATAAAGATCGACTGTCCAAGCAATGTAGATCAAGAATGATAAGCTATCAATTCATGTCTGAAAATCCCTCCATATATAACACCAAATTTATTTGAGGACTGGATGGAATAGCAGTGAAGCGAGGTTTAAGCGAAAATATGGCAAGGCTTATATTTTGCCTGAGCAATCAGAAGAGAAGGAATTATGCACTGGCGTAACAGTAACTGAATTGAAAAATTCCTAAATATTAGTATGAAATTTTACAGTTTTTTCTTCTTTGAAAAGCAACTGTTATCTATTTAATATCTTTTTGCAAAGCTATTGTTACATAAAATTGCTATGATTGTCGTTGTAGGGAAAAGGAGGGATTTTTCATCATGAAAAAAACAATCATTGCTTTTACAGCTGCAGTAGCGACTTCGCTTCCATTAGTAGGTCAAGCTTCTGCTGAAACATATAAGGTAAAACAAGGTGATTCTCTTTGGGAAATCTCTAAAGAATATAATGTATCAGTGGCAGATATAAAAGAATGGAACGGCTTAACGACTGAAACGATTTATCCAAATCAAGAATTAGTCGTAAGTGAAAAAATAAAATATACAATCAAATCTGGAGATACGTTAAGCAGTATTGCTGATCAATTCGGTGTGACCGTTTCGTCACTAAAATCTGCGAATAACTTAACATCCGATTTAATTTTTGCTGGTGATGTTTTAATAATTGATCAAGCAGCGAAAGAGGAACGTACAGTAGAAAAGAAAGTGAACAAACCAGTCGCACAGCAAGAAACAACGACGAATGATAAAAACACAGCATCTGCAAATAAAACCAGTACATATGCTGAGAATGAAAAGAGTTTAAAAAAAGAAGAAGCAACGTCTTCTTCACCTAAAGAGGAAAACAGCTCTAATCAAACTGTCAGCAAGCAAGAAGTTCAAGCGAGAGAAACTGTAACGAAAGCTCAAGAAGATAACGGAGCGAAAGATGCTGGCGGAACGATTACAATGGAAGCCACCGCATATTCTTTAGTAGGAAATAAAACAGCAAATGGAACTGTATTAACAAAAGACTCAAAAGTTGTATCTGTAGATCCAAGTGTTATACCGTTAGGAAGCAAAGTATATATAGAAGGATACGGAACATATACTGCTGCTGATACGGGCAGTGCAATCCGCGGCAAAAAAATTGATATCCATATGCCTACTGAACAAGATGCGATCCAATTCGGACGTAAGCAAGTAAAAGTAACAATTAAATAACTAGATAATACGGGTGCCGAAAGCTTCTTTTTGGTGCCCTTTTTATTTTTTGATTATTACGTTTTGTCAAAAAGGCTAAAGATGCAGAAACTGAAGGTGAAAAGGAAAGGAAAAAATATTGCAGCGATTTTTGGAAGATGAGAACTTAAGCTATAATTGTCTAAGCTTTTTTTCATGCTTCAATGTTTTGCTGGACACGAAGTCGAGGGTTTCTTGTGCGTCTGTTAATTCAGCGCGAATCCCTTCCAATTTTTTCTCTAAGCGTGTAAAGCGTTCATCCACGTTTTTTCTAAAAGATTGCAAATCGTTTTCCAGTTTGTCCATTCTTGATTCCAATTTGTCCATTCTTGCCTCTAAGCCATCCATTCTTTTTTCAAGATGATCAAATCTTGAGTCAATGTGCTCAGAATGCTCTTTCAGCGCCTGTAAAATTGTTTTTAATGCAACGTCTTCCATACTAAAAGGGCTGCCTCCTTTCTTTTCACTATATTTTTTATTATAAAAGATTATAGGTAAAAATGTAAGTTGGAATAATTCTGGAAAATACTCAAATCGGGTATTTGTCAAAAAGAGTTGATTACAGCAAATTTCAGTTGCACGTAACCGTCAGCCGTACAGGGCAAACGCGTTTGAAGCTTGCAGTGAAACGCCGGGCAAAAAGAACAAACATGCTGAAATATTAGGCTTGTTGCAAGGACAAAAAGGTGAGCAGCAAGCAAAAGTAAAATGAAAAAAAAGGAACCGTAAAAGCTTTCCTAACGAGTGAAAAGAAGAACCGGCACTAGATGACTCTGACATAAAAATTGCGCCGGTTCTACAAATTTTTAAATACCCGAAATTTTTGCAAGCAGCTTTCTTTTTTTAGCTCTCCTTCAATCTTTTGAAGAAAGAATGCCAAAGATTCGTAAAATTTGAATGAACAGGTTGATGAAGTCTAAATATAGATTTAGGGCTATTAACGGCACTTCTTCTGGATGAACACCGTAATGCTTCATTCGATTAAAGTCATATAATACGTAGCCGCTGAAAATTAATACTCCTATGAAGGAAAATGCGAGCATGCCGCCTGAGTTCAACGGCCAAAAAAGATTAAGAACATAAATGATCAGAAAAGCGAGCAGGGCAGAAAATAACATTCCGCCAAGAAATGAGAAATCTCGTTTTGTTGCAGTTGCATATACAGCTAATCCAGTAAAAACAGCGGTTGTGGCGGCTAGTGCCATAATGACCGCGTGCGCGCCGATTGTTGAAACATAATGCGAGATCATTGGATAGGCTGTAATCCCTGAAATAAACGTAAAACTATATAGAAATGTATAAGAAATAGCTTTTTTTCTGCGCAAAAAGAATGCAAAAATAATCATGCCAAGTTCAATTATGGCAAGAGGCAAAAACAGTGATGGCGGCACATATATTCCCGCTGCCATTCCTAGCATGGCGATAGCCAAAGAAACGGCAAACGCCTTTAAAACACTGGGCATTTGACTTCTATTCGTAGCGTGTGTATACATAGTTTCCCCCGCAAATTTGATCTTCGATATGACGGTTAATGTTTTATGCTTTTGATATAATTTACGATTAACTTTATGCAAGGATTCATTTTTTTTAATTCAAGTCTTTGCAAATTCGATTTTGTTTAAACAATGTTCATTTTTTTGCATCCTTTAGAAGCGGGAAGTTAGAAATCAACTATTCTACTGGACTCGACCTTTCTCGAAGAAAAGCATTGTGAGCTTGCAAATGTCAATATTGGAAAATGGAATCGAGCCATTCACACGATTTAGCGGCAAGTTTCTGCTGATGCTTTTCGAATCAAGGAAAGGTTCTAATATTTTAAGAAACTGTTTTGATCTGTGTAATTGCACAAAAGGCTGATTTCTGCTTTTGCTTTGTTCAGCCTTCCTGTCATGATCTGTTGAATTGCATAAAAGCGTGCGTCCAATTAAACCTGCACGTTTTTTAATTTTTTATCTAGAAACTTAAGCTGCGGAAACTTTTTCGAAACGCTGGCCCCATCGATTAGCCCTCGAAACCAAACCGTTGCCGCAGCGGCAAAAAACGCCTTTTTCCATAAGTTGGAATGTGCTTGCGCTTTTTGCTAAGTCAGAAAACAACCAATCATTTTTCTAATCGTTTATACTAAAACTAATCAATGTAAACAGTTGCAAAGTGGCATTAGGAGGGAATTTTATGACTAGCTTTCGTCCCGATATGTCAGTTGAGGAAGCGATTTCAATTTTTCCTATTGGCGTTAATGAAGTGGAAGTATTTAACGAATCCGGTGAATTTGCAGGCTATTTAACACTTGAGTCGCTATTTGGAGCCGTTCAGCAAGGAGAATTAACAAAACCGATTCGTCATTTTATTTTAACGAATGCTCCTGTACAAAGTCTTGAGCAGCATTCGATCTCTTACTCTCAATTCCAATCTTTTTTTCAGAGCAAATTGTGCCGGATCGTTCTTAACTCATTATATGACGGTGTCTATATAACAGACGGTTCAGGGATTACGCTGTTTATCAATAAAGCTTATGAACGGATTACGGGGATCAAAGAAGAAGAAGTGAAAGGGAAGCATATGAGCCATTTGGTTGAGCAAGGGATTATTTCCAAATCTGCATCTTTAGAAACGATTCGAACGAAAAAGCCGGTCACTCTTATACAGACCATTCGCAATGAGAGGAAAATTATTGTATCTGCAACACCTGTTTTTTCTTCTTCCAATGAAGTGATGTATGTCGTTAACAGTGTGAGAGATATAACAGAACTGATTCGTTTGAAGCATGAATTGGACAGTCAAAAGCTTTCGTATCAAAAAATTTCGCAAAACTCGCTTTTTCCTGAACAAACGGGTTTTCAAAATCTTGTCATCGGTCCTTCTACTTTTCCAATTTTCCAGCTTGCGAACAAAGTCGCCAAAACTGACGCAAAAATTTTGCTGCAGGGAGAAACCGGCGTAGGAAAAAGCTTAATTGCGAAATATATTCATTCGAGAAGCTCCCGAAGCAATAAAATTTTTATGGAATTAAACTGCGGCGCCATTCCTGAACATTTAGTAGAAGCTGAACTTTTTGGCTATGAACCCGGTTCTTTCACAGGAGCCTTGAGAGAAGGGAAAATAGGCATTTTTGAAAAGGCTAACGGCGGGACGTTATTTTTAGATGAAATTGGAGACTTGCCGTTAGAATTACAAGTTAAGCTGCTAAAGGTTGTAGAAGAAAACCGGTTTATGAGAGTAGGATCTACTGAAATGAGAGAAGTCGATGTACGACTCATAACAGCAACTCATAGAGATCTTGCATCTCTAGTAAGGGAAGGGGCGTTCCGTGAGGATTTATATTATCGACTGAATATTGTCACCTTTGATGTTCCCCCTTTGCGGGAGCGGAAGGAAGAGATTGTTCCTTTATTAGAAATGTATTTGAAGGAATTTAATAAAAAATATAATGAAAATAAAAAAATGACCCCGGAATGCATTGAGTGGCTGACAAACTATTCATGGCCTGGGAACATAAGGGAGCTTGCGAATTTAGTTGAGAGACTAGTTGTGACTACCTTTCACGACACAATTGATGTAGGCGACCTTCCTCCTTTCATACAACAGATTTTCCCGGCTTCAAAGCCTAAAACTTTAAAGGAAGCTGTGGCGGAGCTTGAACGCTCCCTCATTATCGATGCACTTAAAAAGCATGGTACGACTAGAGCCGCAGCGAAATTTTTAGGAATTAGCCAAAGTGCCATTGTACAAAAAATGAAAAAATTTCACATACGATTAGAAAACTAATCAAAAAACCTAGATATGATTCGTTTTATAATCAATTTTTCCTGATTTACATCAGCAAATGAATAAAAAACGATCTAAAAAACATTGAAGATTTTGTTACAAATATTCGCGGATATTAAAAAATTTATAAAAAATACACAAATCATTTTCGAGTTGGCACGAAAATTGCATAGATATTTGAGTGACACCAGGAAAATCAATTCATTTCTCGCTAGTTTGAAAGGAGAGGAAGGAAAAAATGAATATATCTACATTTTCAATGGCGAACAAATTAATTACAGGAACTGATTCTCTCAATCAACTCCCTGAAGAAGTGAAGCGGCTTGGGATAAAAAATCCACTTATCGTGACAGATAAGATACTTATCAAAGCAGGAGTAGTAAAACAGGTTCAAAATTTATTGCCGATGGAGCCGGGAGTATTCTCGGATGTAAATCCGGAACCGGAAATTGAAATTGTCGAACAATGTCTTCAAGCGATAAAAGTAGGAAATCATGACGGGCTGATCGCTGTCGGCGGTGGAAGCGCTATCGATATTGCCAAAGCGGCTTCTGTCATGGCGACGAATAAGGGGAAAATTGAAGAATACTTTGGAATTAATTTAGTGGAATCACCAGGGCTGCCTTTAATAGCCATTCCGACAACTGCCGGAACAGGTTCCGAAGTTACGAATATTTCAATCTTGTCGGATACGAAAGAGCAGGTGAAAAAAGGGATTGTCAGTCCGTTCTTATTACCTGATGTCGCAATTGTTTCGCCGATCATGACCATTACGTGCCCTCCTAGCGTGACAGCAGCAAGCGGAGTGGATGCATTGGTTCATGCTGTGGAAGCATATATTTCGAAGTTTGCTTCTCCGATTACGGATGCACTGGCAATTGGTGCTATGAAACTTATTTCCACCCATTTACCGAAAGCGTATTCAAACCCGGAAAACATCGAATCACGTGAGGCGATGATTACAGCGAGTCTCATGGCGGGATTGGCTTTTGGTAATGCAGGCGTTGGAGCAGTGCACGCTCTCGCTTATCCTCTTGGAGGACGTTTTCATATAGCACACGGTGTAAGCAACTCCTTGCTGCTTCCATACGTCATGAAATGGAACAAAATATCTTGTTTAGAAAGATTCCGTGATATCGCAGAAGCGTTAGGAGAAAAAGTAGATCATCTAAACGATGATCAAGCGGCTGATGCAGCGATTGAAGCGATGATCCGGATATGCCGCTATGTGGAAATTCCACAATCTTTGCGTGAATTTAATATTCCGGAATCTGCGATTTCTGAAATGGCTGAGGAAGCTTTAAAGCAAACGCGGCTTCTGCGCAATAACCCTCGAAAATTAAGCAAAAAAGATATTGAACAAATATACCGTGCTGCCTATTGATAGGAGGGAAAATCATGATCATGAAATGGAAAAATCGTCCGCACGGCGCTGAAACGCCATATATCCCTGCAGGTCCCTTTAAAATACGGCTGCCGTTTATTCATTATCGGTTTGAATGGCCCGATTATGTGCAGGGTTTGCTCATGTGTGCGGTAGACCTTGGGGCTATTACTCTTTTAGCGGATCATTTAGGGATGCCGTTTGAAGTGGCTCTCGCTGTTGTTGTATTGAATGGACTTTTATATTTACTGCATCATCTGCTTGGTGACCCGGTCATTCCAGGTTGGGTCACTCCCGCGATTCCATTGATTGTTTTGTTTGTTAAACAATTTCCAGAAGGTGAGGACCGAATATATGCACTCATTGCATTTCAGTTGACTCTTGGAATTTTATCCATCATTTTAGGAGTAACGGGACTTGCCAGCAAAGTGGTGCGTTTAGTGCCTGACGCCATTAAATCAGGTATTATACTGGGTGCCGGAATTGGAGCTGTCGTATCGATTTTTGAAGCCGGAGGAAAGTTTGAATTATTCCCGATTACGATCACAATTTGCATTGGCTTTGCGTTTTATCTAATATTCTCTAAACATTTCGAAAAATTAAAGCAAAAAAACAAAGGCTGGGCTTTGTTGGGGAATTTAGGGATTTTACCTGCTATTTTGCTAGCTGTTTTTGTAGCGCCTCTTGTTGGAGAAGCGAAATGGCCGGACATTCAATGGGGTTTCAGTAAACCAGATTTCGCCACACTTTGGGCGGAATATACGGTATTTGGCCTGGGCTTCCCTGCGTTATCGTTTTTCGTGAAGGCAGTCCCTGCTGTTTTTGCAACGTATTTAGTTGTGTTTGGAGATGTGCTGAAAACGAAAGCTCTCCTTTCTGAATCTGATGTCATACGTACGGATGAAAAAGTTGATTACAATCCGAACCGCGCCCACTTAATATTTGGTGGCCGAAACATTCTGATGAGCATGATCGGCCCTGATATTACGATGTGCGGTCCGATGTGGGCTGCTATGCAAGTGGTCGTGATTGAGCGGTTTAAAAAAGGTAAAGAAGCGATGCATTCGTTTTTCGGTGGAGCAGGATCGTTCCGTTGGGGTACAAATACTGGATTATTTTTGCTGCCTATAGTAAGTTTAGTACAACCGATACTTGGGGTAGCTTTAGCATTGACATTGTTGGTACAAGGTTATGTAAGCGTTCGTATCGGTGTCATGCAGTCCCGCAGCCAGCGTGATCTTGGAATTGCGGGGATTGTTGGTGCAATCCTCGTCATAAAAGGAGCAACAATGGCTTTTGCTGCCGGCATCCTTTTATGCATCCTGCTGTATGGGAAAGATTTTCTGCGCGGAGAAAACGACCGCATATTTACGCACCACTCGAATGAAGAAAAAGAAAGAGAGGAGATTCAAGCAGTATGAAAGAACAACCATTGACAAAAGGGCTGTATCTTAACGGAGAATTTGTTCAGTTGGATGACAATTTTGCCGTTCAAAACCCTGCCACTTTTGAAACAGTTGGTTATGTGCCGAACGGAACCGCCAAGGAAGCAAAGCTGGCTGTCGATGCAGCTCACGAAGCTTTTAAAACTTGGTCAAAAACGACAGCCTATGAACGAGCAGAATTGCTGGAAAAATGGTATAAGCTCATAAATGATCGGCTGGAAGTGTTGGCATCGACGATGACAATCGAGCAGGGAAAACCGCTCGCCGAGGCGAAAGGCGAAATACAATATGCAAACAGCTTTGTGAAATGGTTTGCAGAAGAAGCGAAACGGATTTATGGCGAAACGATTCCGGCATCTGTTCATTCGAAGAGAATTATCGTTCAAAAACAACCTGTTGGAGTCGTTGCTGCCATAACTCCTTGGAACTTTCCGGCGGCGATGATCACACGGAAAGTCGCCCCTGCCCTTGCAGCTGGATGCACAGTTGTCATAAAACCGGCTGAACAAACACCGCTTACAGCACTTTTATTAGCAGAATGTGCTCATGAAGCAGGTTTTCCAGCAGGTGTCATCAATGTTATAACGACTGAAAAACCAGCTGAAGTCGTTGATGTTTGGATGGAAGATTCACGCGTTAAGAAGGTTACTTTTACAGGGTCTACTCCAGTTGGAAAGCTGTTAATGAGAAAAGCAGCGGATACTGTAAAAAAAGTATCGCTTGAACTTGGAGGCTTGGCACCTTTTATCATAACAGAAGATGCAAATATTCAAGAAGCTGTAAAGGGCGTTGTGCAATCAAAATTCAGAAATGCCGGTCAAACGTGCGTATGCGCCAACCGGATTTATGTCCATGAGTCAATTAAGGAGCCGTTTTTAAAAGCATTTCATGAAGCTGTTTTAACGCTGCAAGTAGGGAATGGCCTTGACGAGAAGGTAGACATTGGACCGCTTATTGACGAAAATGCAGTCAAAAAAGTTCAACATCAATTAGAAGATGCAGTCGAAAAAGGCGCGAAACTCCATGAAGGACCTGCCGTGAATATGGACAAAGGATATTTTATGAAGCCGATTGTAATCTCTGATGTAACAGATGATATGTTGTGCATGCAGGAAGAAACATTTGGTCCATTGGCACCGGTCAGCACATATTCAGATGATGAAGAAGTTATCCAACGTGCAAATGGTACACCATTTGGTTTGGCTGCGTATGTTTACACCCAATCTCTCAAAAAGGCTGTTTGGTTTTCTGAAAATCTAGAATACGGCATTGTCGGAATCAATGACGGCCTTCCGTCTGTCGCCCAAGCACCTTTTGGCGGAATGAAAGAGAGCGGCCTTGGAAGAGAAGGAAGCCACTACGGGCTGGACGAATTCCTAGAAATTAAGTTCGTTTCTCTTCAATTAATATAATTTTGGATATCCAAAAAAGTGTGGAAAGAGGGTAAAAACACCCTCTTCCATGCTTTTAGCTACAATAGAAAAATCGTAATCTAACACTTTTTCATAAACTCATTCATTGACTAATCCATTTTAACTGACAGCCTTCCGAATTTTCTATCAGGTTTTGTTTGCTGACTTAACAATATGAATTTTAGCTATCACAATTGACAGTTTATAAGAGTTCCACATATCAATTGCTACAAGTTTTATATATCAAGCAAGATTTGAAAGAAATCGAACAATTTCATATTGTTCGATTGTAATTTCGATGACTATTTTCATTGCTTCCACCTTGCAAATTTTGATTATTTGAAAAGCCCCTGCTTCTTTTACCTTCATTGTCACCTATTACATCTCTGCGTTAGCAACTATAAGGTGTTACGCAACGTAAAAGTCAATAGAAAAAGATGTTATTTTCTGGAGCTTTTTTAAAGATGAAAGTTGCCATATTTTTATTTTGAAAAGTGGCATTTTTTGAGGGATTTTACGTGAAATGGGCTGTGTAAAACAGTGGACAGTTTACAGGAATTCCATGCAATTTTCTGCTTGTGACATGCTGATCTATCTCTAATTTTTATGGGAATTTGCACGATTATCCGAACACCATAAATTTTTTCTTAAAAAAACGCTCAGCTCTTCCGACAGGCTAAGCGTTTTTTTCTGCACTAATCTATTATACTTTCTGACGGTTAAAGACGTTTCTCAGCATACCGAATAAAAGGTAAGCTTAATAGCAATAAAGTCGCGATAAACAAGATGACTCCCGCCCAATGGAAATGAATCCAAAAATAGCCCCCAAATGTACCAACTAAGCTTGATCCCAAATAATAGAATAAAAGATATAAAGAAGATGCTTGAGCTTTATTCTTATCCGCCCGTTCTCCAATCCAAGCGCTGGCAATGGAATGACAGCCGAAAAAACCATATGTAAATAGTGAAATGCCGATAATTTTCACCAATACTGGCGGAAAAAGAGTCAATATGGCTCCGGAAATAGTCAAAGCGACGGCAAAAATTAGCGTGGCTGAATGGCCGTGTTCATCAGCTTTTTTGCCTAAAAATACAGAGCTGAAGCTTCCGAAAATGTAGACGATGAAAAGGAAGCCAAGCAATGATTGGCTGAATGAATAAGGAGGCTCGCTCAGCAAATAGCCAATATAATTGTATAATGTCACAAAGCTTCCCATAAATAAAAAGCCCAAAAAAATGAGAGATAAAAGCGGCTTATTTTTTAAGTGTACAGTATATGCCTTTATAACAGCTTCTATATTAAACGGCTTTTTTTCGCTATTCTTTGGTGTCGGTAGAATAATAGCAAAGACGATGCTTAAAATAAGAGCTAGCGCTCCGATGGAAAATAAAGCGGTCCTCCATGAAAAAAAATCTGTCAACAAGCCAGTGATTATTCGGCCGGCCATTCCGCCGATGCTTGTTCCGCTTATATACAATCCCATCACTTTGCCAATTGCAGTTGGATGAAACTCTTCTGCTACATACGCCATAGCGAGAGAGGGGATGCCTGCTGAAGAAATTCCAAGCAGTGTTCGGAATACAACAAGCAAAGGAAAATTTGGGCTCATAGCAATAAACATAGAGAGCATGGAAGTAAGCAGCATCGAGATGATCATGATTTTCTTTTTTCCAAGAACATCTGACAAACTAGCAGCTATCAGCATCATAAAAGCAAGTGTTCCGGTTGAAGCCGATACGGTTAAACTGGCTGATGCGGCAGAGATATGAAATTCTTTTGAGAAAACAGGCAGTAAAGGCTGTGTTGTATACAAAATGGAAAAGGTGACAAACCCGCCGAAAAAAAGAGCTATGCTGGCCTTTACATATTCTGGACTGTTCATTTTTATGTATACCAATTGGACTCGCCTCTTTCCATTATTTCCAAATATACTATACATCTAATAAGCTAAACTGTCTAATGCAACGAATGTAGTAGAGGCGAATGACAATGAACGATAATCTGTACGAAATCACTTTTAAGGGCCGACTAGTCGAAAAAAACACAAAAATTCAATCATAAACAAAAATTTAAATCTAGCAGCATTCCTCTTTCAAAAACTTGCAAATGTCAAAGCCTACATTCCCTCGGCAACCGAGTGATTTGCCGTATTTGCTGCTGAAGGAATTTGAGCACCGATTCCCTGATGTGTTCACACAATCAAGGGAAAACAATTTATACGATTGTTCCAATTGGTCATTGGCAAAAATATTGCAAGTACAAACAAACATCTTCAAACATAAAAAGTTAGCAGGCGGACAATGTTCCGTGACAGTGGCAGCAGAGTTTTGAATTCTTGTGGAGGAATCTGCTGAAAAGTTGTATGGACGATGTGAGAAAATGTGGTAAAATATAAAAAAGCGTTTTCAAAATCAAAAAATATTAATGTAAAATCAAAAGAATTTCAAAAATAATTGACAAGATTATGTTTTTTCAAAATTGATCTGGAGGGGATTTAGAAATTGAAAAAAACTCGTTGGGGAATAATAAGCACAGCACAAATCGCTAAAAAGCAGTTGATTCCTGCGATTCAAAGATCTAAAAATGCTGTTGTAGCGGCGATAGCAAGCCGATCCGATAAAGTGATCGGGGTGGCTGATGAACTAAATATTCCGAAAGCCTATAAAAGTTATGAAGACTTGCTAAAGGATCCAGATATCGATGTTGTATACATACCGCTGCCTAACCATTTGCACAAAGAATGGATTGTGAAGGCAGCTGAAGCAGGAAAACATGTATTATGTGAAAAGCCGGCAACGTTGACAGCTGAGGAAGCGAAAGAAGCGGCAGCCGTTTGTGAAAAAAACAATGTGAAGTTTATGGAAGCGTTTATGTACCAATTTCACCCACAGCATCAAAGAGTTCGAGACATCATCGCATCAGGTGAAATTGGCGATGTGAAATTAATGAGAGCCAACTTTTCGTTTTATTTGGATCCTGCCTCGCAAAATATTCGTTTAAATTCTGATATGGGCGGCGGCAGTATTTATGATATTGGCTGCTATTGTATTCATTCGATTCGAAATATTATTCAAGCCGAACCGGCTGAAGTGAGAGTAGATGCTGAAATAGATCCTGTTCATCGCGTTGATACGACGGCTGTCGGATATATGGAGCTTGACAATGGAGTCAAAGCCGTTTTTGACTGCAGTTTTAACGTGAGTTTTTCAAATGTTTATGAAGTGGTTGGAACGAAAGGTTCTATTCGCGTTCCAAGAGCCTATCGACCTGACCGCCAAGGAGGAGAAGGCTTAGTCATTGTTGAAAAAGAAAATGAACAGAGAATCGAAAGCATTGTAGCGGATCAATACGCTCTTCAAGTTGAGCATTTTTCAGATGCGGTGCTGCATGGAAAAAATCCTTCCTACACAAGCGAAAATATGATCCAAAATATGACTGTAATCGAAGCTTGCTATGAATCGATCAAACATGGAAAAAAGATTTCGCTCAAATAAAATGACAAAACGGCGGGGCATGTGTTCTCGCCGTTATTTTTTATCATTTTGACCAATAGAAAGCGTACTGGACAGAAGTGAATTCACCTCCCCTTATCATCGGGCTGTACCCAACGCATGGTGGCAGGGAGTTTTTTGAAACTCTCTTACTATGAAAAAAAACGAAAATCTGCTTTAGCAATCGAATTTTTGTATTGACAAATCCTAATAAATCGTAAATTCTCTTAATTAAGGACTTCTTTCATAAATAATATCGAGTGCATTTTGCAATATATAGGTATAATAGCATCAAACTAAAGGCAGGGGGTACGCGTGAAAATCGCAAAAGTGATTAATAATAACGTGATCAGCGTTATACAAGATGATCAAGAGCTGGTCATCATGGGACGAGGGATTGCCTTTAAGAAAAGACCTGGCGATGAGGTTGATGAAGACAGAATTGAAAAGATTTTTAAATTGGAAAATCAGGATATGGCCAGTAAATTTAAATCGCTATTGTACGAGGTTCCGATGGAATATGTAAAAGTAACGGAGGAAATGATACAATACGCGAAAAATAAACTTGGCAAAAAACTGAATGATATTATTTATATATCGCTGACAGACCATATTAATTTCGCCATAGAACGGCAAAAACAAGGGATAAAGATTGTGAATCCATTACTTTGGGAAATCAAGCGGATATATAAAGATGAATTTCAAATCGCTTTGGAAGCACTGAAAATGATTAAAGACAAATTGGCGATTGAACTGCCTGAAGATGAAGCCGGTTTCATTGCGATGCATTTCGTCAATGCTGAGCTGAATGAAGAAATGACGGATGTCGCCAATATGACAAAGATTATTCAAGATATACTGAATATTGTAAAATACCATTTTAAAATTGAGCTTGACGAGGATTCATTAAATTATTTCCGTTTCCTTACCCACTTGAAATTTTTCGCGCAACGGCTCATAAACAACATGCTGCTGAAGAGCGACGATGATGAATTGTATGAAATCGTAAAAAATAAGCATCCGGAAGCTTATGCCTGCACGAAAAAAATAAAAGATTATATTCAAAAGGTGCATGGCCATGAAATAACTTCGGAAGAAAAACTATATTTGACAATTCATATTGATCGAGTCGTGAATCGTAATTAAACAAAATCTCAGCTTCTCGTAAAAATTTTTAAATGAACTGTTGACAGGAAATGAAAGCGTATGCTAATTTGTAAATAACAACCGAATAGAAACCATTTCATTTAGGATTGTTACTGGTCATGCAGGCAAAACCTAAATTGTTTCGTCATTTTTATGGCGGGCAATTTAGGTTTTTTTATTTTCTTGATCGTATAAGCGCTTTGCGACAGGATAAAATTGGAAATTTTTTTAATAATAACGAGAGGGTGAATGAACAATGGGCCATTTCGAAGCGAAATTCCCGGAAAACTTTCTCTGGGGCGGCGCAACTGCTGCCAACCAATTAGAAGGTGCTTTTGATGCAGATGGAAAAGGTCTTTCTACTGCCGATATGGTGGCTTATGTACCAAAAGAAAAACGTGGTAAAAACGGACATTCATTAGATGTGACAAGTGCAGAAATCGAGGAAATCTTAAGCGGAGCAGCATCAGATAAAATTTTCCCGAAACGTTTCGGAATCGATTTTTATCATCGCTATAAGGAAGACATCGCCTTATTTGCAGAAATGGGGTTTAAAGTATTCCGTTTATCCATATCTTGGCCGCGTATCTTCCCGAATGGGGATGAGACCGAACCAAATGAAGCAGGATTAGCCTTTTATGACAAAGTGTTTGACGAACTGGCGAAATATAATATTGAGCCGCTTGTTACACTTTCCCACTACGAAATGCCGCTCGGGCTTGTGCAAAAGTACGGCGGCTGGACGAATCGCAAGGTGATAGATTTCTTTGTTCACTACGCTGAAACCGTATTTAAACGGTATAAAAACAAGGTGAAATATTGGCTGACATTTAATGAAATCAATATGATTACTTTCAGTCCGTACACCGGCGGCGGCATTTTAACCGATCGGGTTGAAAATGTAAAACAAGCTGCCTTCCAAGGGGTACACCACCAATTTGTAGCAAGTGCACTAGCTGTTAAAGCATGCCACGAAATCATTCCGGATGCAAAAATCGGCTGTATGCTGGCTAGATTGGAAGTATATCCGGAAACATGCAACCCGGACGATGTACTTAAAGCATTAAAAGAAGATCAGCTGAACTTATTTTTCACAGATGTTCAAGTTCGCGGCGCATACCCAAGTTATATGAAACGCTATTTTGCAGAAAATAATATTCACATTGAAAAACTTCCAGGCGATGATGCCATTTTAAAACAATATACAGTGGATTTCCTTTCGTTCAGCTACTATATGACACTTGTAGCCAGCACGAAGGATGATGCTGAAGAAGTTTCAGGCAATTTAATCGGCGGTGTGAAAAACCCTTATCTTGAATCATCTGATTGGGGTTGGCAAATTGATCCGGTCGGCTTGCGGATTACGTTAAATAAATTGTATGACCGCTATCAAGTTCCTTTATTTATAGTGGAAAACGGATTAGGGGCCTACGACAAGGTTGAGGAAGACGGCAGCATCCATGACGATTACCGAATCGACTATTTGCGCAAACATATTGAGCAAATGAAAGAAGCGATTGGCGACGGTGTTGAATTAATGGGGTATACAACTTGGGGGCCTATTGACTTAGTAAGCGCATCTACCTCAGAAATGAGCAAACGGTATGGTTTTATTTATGTCGATCAAGATGACTTCGGCAACGGAACATTGAAACGCCTCCGGAAGGACAGCTTCTATTGGTATAAAAAAGTAATCGAAACGAATGGAGAAGAATTGTAAAAACGATTGCGATGTCGAAATCACTCTGTTTAAAAATGAAATGGGAGGTAGTAAGCATGAAACACGAGCGGCGCAAGCCTTTTCCAAACGATTTTTTTTGGGGAGGTTCCACATCAGCCTATCAAGTGGAAGGCGCATGGAATGAAGACGGAAAGGGACCTTCCGTTATCGATATGGCCAAATACCCCGAAGGCACAACTGATTTTAAAGTAGCCAGCGATCATTACCACCGTTACAAAGAAGATATTGCTCTGTTTGCTGAAATGGGCTTTAAAGCATATCGTTTTTCCATTGCCTGGACACGCATTTATCCTAATGGCGACGGAGAGGTAAATCGAAAAGGGATAGAGTTCTACGATCAACTTATCAATGAAATCAGAAAGCATGGAATTGAACCGATTGTGACGATTTATCATTTTGATTTGCCTTATGCATTACAGGAAAAAGGCGGCTGGTCCAATCGTGCAACGATTGATGCATATGAAAATTATTGCAAAACATTATTCGAGCATTTTGGCGATCGGGTAAAATATTGGCTGACGATTAATGAACAAAATATGATGATCCTTCATGGCGAAGCGATCGGGACCGTTGATCCGAACTTAAAAAATCCAAAAAAAGAATTGTATCAACAAAATCATCATATGTTTGTCGCTCAGGCGAAGGCAATGGCGTTATGCCATCAAATGCTGCCGGATGCAAAAATCGGACCGGCGCCGAATATTGTGACGATTTATCCGGCAAGCTCAAAACCTGAAGATGTTTTAGCTGCCAATAATTACGCAGCCATCCGCAATTGGCTGTATTTGGATATGGCTGTATATGGGCGCTATAACAATATTGCCTGGGCTTACTTGGAGGAAAAGGGATATACTCCAACAATTCTTGAAGGCGATATGGAAATTTTACAAAATGCCAAGCCGGATTTTATTGCTTTTAACTATTATACTTCGCAAACAGTAGCAGCAAGCGAAGGAAATGAAGAAGATGTGAACCAAACAGGAGATCAGCATATTACGGTTGGGGAACCGGGAGTTTATAAAGGAGCCTCCAATCCGCATTTAAAGAAAAATGAATTTGGCTGGGAAATTGATCCAGTCGGGTTTCGGACAACATTAAGAGAAATATATGACCGCTATCATTTGCCATTGATTGTTACGGAAAATGGATTAGGCGCCATCGATCAATTGGAAGAAGGCGATGTTATAAACGACACATACCGAATTGAATTTTTAAGAAACCATATCGAACAAATGCAATTAGCGATTAGTGACGGTGTTGAAGTGTTCGGTTTTTGTCCTTGGTCAGCTATTGATCTCGTCAGCACGCATCAAGGTATAAGCAAACGCTACGGTTTTATTTACGTTAACCGTGATGAATTTGATTTAAAAGATTTGCGCCGAATTCGAAAACAAAGCTTTTATTGGTATAAGCAAGTCATCTCATCGAATGGAGCCAATTTAGATTAGAAAGAGTAAATTCGACAATTGCATAATTTTTTCGGGAAGCTGTCAAAAATCAGGAAGGAATGTTACCATCCGGGCATAACCTGAACTGATTTGAACAACACAGTGCGTTTATTCGTGCGCGTTCAAATTGGTTCAGGTTTTTTATATATCAAATATATTTTTGGGAGGGTCAATCATGAAATATGAGCAATTGGCTAAAGACATTATCGAAAATGTCGGCGGTAAAGAAAACGTTATCAGTGTTGTTCACTGTATTACAAGATTGCGCTTTCAATTAAAGGACGAAGGGAAAGCGAACACAGAAGTGTTAAAAAACATGGACGGAGTCGTCACCGTTATGAAAAGCGGCGGACAATATCAAGTTGTCATCGGCAATCATGTGCCTGATGTATATAAGGCGGTCGTTGCTATTGGCGGGTTTGAAGCTGCAAAGCCTGTCGATACGGAAGCGGGAAAAAAGGATAAAAATTTATTCAACCGCTTTATTGACATTATTTCGGGAATTTTTGCACCAACTCTCGGCGTTCTAGCTGCAACAGGAATGATTAAAGGTTTTGCCGCTCTTTTCGCATCACTAGGCTGGATAACAGATAAATCAGGAACTTATCAAATTTTATATGCAATTGGCGATTCGTTATTTTACTTCTTCCCGATCTTTCTTGGTTATACGGCCAGCAAAAAATTCGGCGGCAACACATTCATCGGTATGGCGATCGGGGCGTCATTGGTTTATCCGACACTATCTAATCTTACTAGCGGAAAAGCGCTTTACACTTTGTTTTCAAGCACGATGTTTGAGTCGCCTATTTATATTACATTTCTTGGCATTCCGGTCATTTTAATGACGTATTCATCTTCCGTTATTCCGATTATTTTGGCTGCTTATTTTAGTGCGAAGGTGGAAAATTGGTTTAAGAAAGTTATTCCTGATGTCGTGAAAACATTTTTAGTTCCTTTTTTTACACTGATTATCATAGTTCCTTTAACATTTTTATTGATTGGGCCAATTGCAACTTGGGCAGGAAAGCTTCTAGGTCAACTAACAGTTGCCATCAATGATTTATCGCCAATTATCGCAGGGCTGCTTCTTGGCGGGTTCTGGCAAGTATTTGTGATTTTCGGTCTTCATTGGGGGCTTGTATCGATTGCCATCAACAATATGAGCACAATGGGAGCGGATCCTATTTTAGCGATGGCATTTGCTCCTTCTTTTGCACAAATAGGTGCTGTACTTGCCGTAATGGTGAAAACGAAACAGCAAAAATTGAAAACGCTTAGTGTTCCTGCATTTATTTCCGGAGTTTTCGGGGTTACAGAACCGGCGATTTATGGTGTTACGCTTCCGCTCAAAAAACCGTTTATTATCAGCTGTATTGCTGCGGCAATTGGCGGAGGACTCATAGGAGTATTTGATTCAAAAATGTATATGCTGGGAGGTCTCGGAATTTTTGGTATTCCATCCTTTATCAGTCCGACTGAAGGCATTACGTTTGGTTTGTGGGGCACTTTAATTGCCATTACCGTTGCCTTTATCCTTGGTTTTATCCTCACTTTCCTTTTTGGATTCAGTCAAAAATCGGCAGCAGAAGCAGAGCGGCAATCCCAACAAGCAACAGCTGAGGCTGACGCGGAAGAAGAATTATTAGGTAAAAAAGAAATTATTTTCAGCCCGTTTAACGGCGAAGTAAAGCCGTTATCAGACATCAAGGATGCAGCATTTTCATCCGGGGCCCTCGGCGCGGGCGTAGCCATTGAGCCTTCGGAAGGAAAATTAGTAGCGCCTGTATCCGGCACAGTAACGACTCTTTTTCCTACGAAACATGCAATTGGAATAACATCTGATCAAGGTGCGGAAATTTTGATTCATATTGGCATGAATACCGTTCAATTGGAAGGGAAATTTTTCACTGCTCATACAACTCAAGGCGCCCGTGTAGAGAAAGGACAGCTGCTCATTGAATTTGACATAAATGGAATTCAGTCGGCGGGCTTTGATTTGGCGACACCGGTTGTTATAACCAACACTAGTCACTACAAAGAAATAAATGAAACGAAAGAAAAACAAATCAAAATTGGCGAACCTTTATTGACGCTTATAAATGACTCGGAATGATTTTGCACAAGAAAAAAGCATCTGCTGATTAAGGGCAGATGCTTTTTTTAAGAAGATTTTGAACGTTTTGCAGCTTTTCATGCTGTTTTTTTGAAAAAATATAATTCTTTTATGTAAAAATAGTTTCCGTAATATGCGAATATTTCGAGAAATTATGTTAGAAAATATTACATATTTATTGCAGATATAGTCATATAAACTATAATTCTTAATAAATAAAAAAATCCCCCTAAAGAGTTTGTAGTGATCTCTCATTCTCTGTCAACCGGAAAAAGAAGGTGAAAAGCTGACATTTGCCAGCGTATCTTGGAATGATGAAAAGTGAATATCGTTCCCCGAAATAAGTGGGAAATCAAAGCTGTCTAGGGTTCCGTTGCTGGCAGGCTGTATCACCGCCGGTAAGTCTGGTCCGAGAGAGAGCGTATAGAAGCTGCGTTTGATTGCAACTTCTATATACACGGAAGGATAAAAGCCTGGGAGATCTATTCTCTCTGGCTTTTATTTTTTTAAAGCTGAAAATTTAAAAATCTGGGGAGGGGGATATAACAGAATTTCTTTAAGTACTATTTTGAAATACCTAAATTCAAAAAGAGATGAAAAATATAAAGCCGAGGTGAAAGACATGAAGAAAAAGAAGCTTCCACTACTTGTTCTTTCTATCATTTTTTGCTTGTTGTTGGCTGCTTGCGAAAGTAAATCTGCAAATGAAACTTCTGGCGGCAATAGCAGCAAAAAAGAACCGATTAAGATTGGTTTCAGCGCCTTGCCGAGCTGGTATTTATGGCATCTCGTAGAAAAAAAGGGTTTTTTCGAAAAACATGGAGTGGATGTCGAATTGGTTTGGTTTCCAGTATATGCTGATTCCCTTTCTGCATTAAATACGGGAGAAATTGATGGAAACAGCCAAGCTTTGCTTGATTCGATCTCCCCTTTAGAAAAAGGAATTGATTTAAAAGCGGTATTTATTACAGATAATTCACTTGGCGGCGATGGGCTTGTTGCTTCAAATGATATTCGCTCGGTTAAAGACTTAAAAGGGAAGAAAGTCGGTACGGAAATAGGAACGATTGAACACTTTTTTCTGCTCACGGCATTGCATGAAGCGGGATTAAAGGAGTCCGATGTGAAATTTACAAACTTATCTGTTCAAGATGCGGGAAATTCATTTATAGCTGGAAAATTGGATGCAGCCGGTTTGTGGGAGCCTTTTTTAAGCATGGCAGTGAATAAGGGAAAAGGACATAAGTTGGTGACATCCGCTGATTTTCCGGGCTTGATTTCCGACTTATTTGTTGTAAGAGGAGATGTTGCGAAAGAGAGAAAAGAGGACGTGCAAAAAATCGTAGCAGCATGGTTTGATGCGGTTGACTATCTTTCGCAAAATTACGATCAATCGATTCAACTAATAGCGGACGAGGCGGGAATTTCAAAAGAAGAGCTGGATGTAGGGATGAAAGGATTCAAGCTGTTTTCTCCTGAAGAAAGCTTGAACGCTTTTAAAGAGGGAGATAACTATCAATCTTTTTATTACACAGCTGAAAAAAATGCTGAATTTTTAAAAGAGTTAGGGTTTATTAAAGACATTCCTGATTTTAGCAGCTTCGTTGACACCTCATTTATAAAAGCGGAAATTGAACTGGCAAAGTAAGGAGGATTAATGGATGGAGCTTCAAAAAGGAAAAAGGCATCAATGGACATTATTCAAAATACGCGAGGATATTCCGAAAAAATGGTATTTTACTGGGGTATCAACTGCTTTTATCTTGTTATTGCTCATTTGGATTTTGCTGAGCAATTTAAAACTTGTGGATGAAGTATTTCTTCCGACTCCCGCAGCTGTTGTGGGCTCTTTCTTTGCTGCCCTTTCAAGTCCGGAGTATTGGGGAGAAATCGGGATTAGCGTCTACAGAGTTTTTATGGGGTTTTTACTGGCATGTCTGTTAGGGATTCCGCTCGGAATATTGGCTGGCACTTTTAAGCTTGCAGAATCGGTTATTTTGCCCGTCTCTGAGTTTATCAGGTATATGCCGGCAGCCGCTTTTATTCCACTTATTATGGTTTGGGCAGGAATTGGGGAAACAGCAAAAATTTTAGTGATTTTTATCGGAAGCTTTTTTCAGCTCGTTTTAATGGTGGCAGATGACACAAACCGGATTCATAAAGACCTACTTTATGCCTCCTATACTCTTGGAGCAAACCGCTGGCAAGTCATCTCAAAGGTTATCATCCCTGCAATGCTTCCGAAATTAATGACAACTATGCGGCTGATTATGGGATGGGCTTGGACGTATTTAGTTGTAGCAGAGCTGGTGGCGGCAAACAACGGTCTTGGATATTCGATTATGAAAGCGCAGCGTTTCATGGATACCGAGTCCATCTTTGTCGGAATCATTGTTATCGGGCTGTTGGGACTTATTATTGACAGATGCTTTGCCTACATTAATAAAAAATTATTTCCATGGGCGGAAGGAGGAAATTAAATGTTGAATGCTATCAAAGCTGAAAAAAATCTTCGTCAAGAGAAGATTGAAATAAACATTCAAAATTTGTCGAAAGTGTATAAAACGAATAATGGCTCCTTTCAAGCGCTGGAGAATGTTTCTTTGTACGTAAAAAATGAAGAATTTGTTTCCATTCTTGGACCGTCGGGATGCGGTAAGTCGACCATTTTGAGAATTTTGGCAGGTTTGGAGGAGCCGACATCAGGCAGTGTGCAAGTATCCGGTGAAGAAGTGAAAGGACCAAGTGCGAAACGAGGTATGGTCTTTCAGTCTTATACGTTGTTTCCTTGGTTGACAGTAAGAGAAAACATAGAGTTTGGCCTCAAGCTAAAAGGAATGAAACAAAAAGAGCGTAAAGAAATTTCCGATCGATATTTAGAGCTGGTAGGACTGGAAAGATTTGCGGATTCCTACGGCAAAGAATTGTCCGGCGGCATGAAACAACGTGTGGCTATTGCAAGATCGTTGGCCAATAATCCGGAAGTGTTATTAATGGATGAACCTTTTGGAGCGCTTGATGCACAAACAAAGCAATCCATGCAGCAATTATTGTTGGATATTTGGAAGAAGGAAAAAACAACCATTGTGTTTATAACGCACGACATCGATGAAGCCTTATTCTTATCCCAGCGAATATATGTCATGGAAGCAAGACCGGGGAGAATTCTCGAAGAGATTGATGCGGATTTGCAATTATTTCAAGATGGGGAGCTTGTGGATGTAGAGAAATTTATGAACGTAAAAAAACATATCATTTCTTTATTAAAGCATTAGTAAAAAAAATACAGAAGGATCGGAAGGGCTGTTGATGATGAAGATACGAAACAAACTGCTCCTTAGCTTTGGAACCGTTTTGCTAATTGTCCTGCTCGCCTTTCTTATTGTTTACTCTACTTTGCAGGACGTTTCCAAATCCTATTTTAATTTAGCAAATACCGATATGAAAAAATTGCAGCTTGCCCACCAGATTCAATTTGAAGACCTTGCGTTAACAGATGCGGTCAGAGGGGTGATTATCGAACCGGATAATACGGCCGAAAGGGAAAAGTACAATCAGTTTGCAAAGCAAATTGATCAACATATTAAAGAAGTGACTCCGATGCTGGATGATTCCAGGACGAAAAAAATTTTCCACGATCTAAATATAAATAATCAAAAATTAGTTGAATTAGAAACGCAGATGATGGAATTGGCCGGGGAAGACCGCCAAAAAACGCTTGCTATTTTTCATGGTGAATATGCGGATATTCGCGCTATTTTTAGTTCCAAACTGGAAGAATTCAAACAAATTGAGACAGAACGGATAACCAAGAAAATTGCGGAAGATGAAAAATTAATAAGAAAAAAAATCATGGCGGGTGCAGCGGTATTTATCACAGCACTGTTTGCAGGAATTTTAATTGCAATATTTATTTCTAAAAGAACCACCCGGCCATTGGGGCAAATGGCAAATAAATTAGAGGAATTGGCGAGAAATAAAGGAGATTTAACAGCTAGAATCCATATCACGAATAAAGATGAAATTGGAAAGCTGGCGACGGCATTTAATAGAATGCTGGAGAACCTGCAAAAAATGATGCTAAAAATAAAGGAAACGACAGATGAAGTTTCCGCTTCAGCACTCGAGCTTTCTGAAGGTACTAAAAACTTTGCGGAAAGTACAGAACAGATCACGATGGCAGTTCAAGACATTGCTTCCGGAGCCGGTGATCAAGGGGACATGGCGGATGAAAGCTCACATGCGGTGAATAATATTGCCAATGAAGTTCAAAAAATTGCATCGTCATCTTCTTTCGCAGCAGAATCGGCCTTGACCACATCGAAAATCGCAGAAGAAGGAAACAAATCAATTGTCAAAGCAGTCAAGCAGATGGAATTTTTACAAAAATCCGTTGATGAAGCGTTTATTAAGATTGAGGAACTTGGCAAGCTTACCGACGAGATAAAAAAAATATCAGATGTCATGGCAAATATAGCGGAGCAGACGAATTTATTGGCTCTAAATGCTGCCATTGAGGCGGCGCGTGCAGGGGAACAAGGCAAGGGTTTTACTGTTGTAGCAACGGAAGTTCGAAACTTGGCGGAAGAGTCAAAACAATCTGCGATTCAAATAAATGAAATGATACAGCATGTCCTCTCCATTGCTGCTGCTGCCGTGGAGAATATCGATAAAGGAAGAAGCGATCTAAAAGAGGGTAAAAGGGTTGTTGATGATGCTGGGCGTGCTTTCCATAAAATTTTAACATCAGTTGAAAAAGTAACATGTCAAATACAAGAGGTTTCCTCATCTGTCCAGCAAATGTCAACAGGAGCTGATCAAGTTGCTGTTTCTATCGGACAATTGGCTGACATCGCCAAAAAGTCATCAGCTCATTCACAAAATGTGGCAGCCTCAACGGAAGAACAACTGGCTGCAATTGAAGAATTTACAGCAACGGCAGAAAATCTCTCAAATGTAGCAAAAAAACTGAGAAACATGATCGGGGAATTTAATGTTTAACATTGTTTTTATCTATTTCCAGCATTCATTGTAAGTTTCATGTTATATTATCTAACAAAATCATTGAACAATGCTGCACTCCTTTCTATATTAATCTTAAATAAAAATTTCATAAAGGTTCCTGATCGATAGGAACAAAAAAGCTGTCTAGGGTTCCGCTGCTGCTTAAGTTTGCAGCAGGTCTGGTCCGAGAGAGAGCGTATAGAAAGCATCAAAAGATGTCTTTCTATAAACACGGAAGGATAAAAGCCTGGGAGATTTCCCTAGGCTTTTATTTTTTTACAACGATCATTAAGAAAAGTCTCAAGGGAGGTATTTTGGATGACTAAAATTTTCAGCAAAACGATCGTACCTGGAGGAAAATGGTCAGGAAAAATCGGAAAAGGAAAGCTTATTCGTTTTACAGCCTTGGAGTCTGGAGCCAATCTTTCACTTATGATGTATCATGTACATGATCTTTCAGAGCGGTATAACATGCCGGATACATTAAAAGCCCAGCACACATTTCACTTGACAAAGGGAAACGTATTGATGAGCGATAACGGCCGAGTATTGGCCAGCATCACTAGCGACAGCCTTGGCTGGCACGACACTGTTTCAGGCTATACCACAAGGGAAGGAACAGATGAGAAATATGGAAAAACAAGCTATCAAGAATTAAGAAATGACTGGCTCAGAAGCGGAGAAGAGAACTTTGCCATGGAACTTGTAAGAAACGGGCTCAGCCTGCGCGACATGGCTCCTGTCGTCAATCTGTTTTCAAAAGTGAAAACCGACGACAAAGGCAACCTTACCTATTGTTTGGATCATTGCAAAAAAAATGACACAGTAACATTAAGAACAGAAATGGATATTTTGCTGATTGTATCTAATACACCAAATCCGCTTGATCCAAGAACCAACTATCCGTCCGTTCCGGTGGCAATGGAAATGCTTCCGGCAGAGCCTGTCGATTTGAACGATTATTGTGTAAATTATCGTCCTGAAAACCGCCGGGCATTTGAAAATACTTGGGAATATTATGCGCTTTTATAGCATTGGGCAGGAAATTGTTTGAGTACCCAGGCTGATGCCTTTAAAGATCAACATTATAGAAAATACCGATTTAAAAATACGATATGGGGAGGAAAGGAACATGGAAAATATTAAAAAAGTAGAAAGTCCTCGAAAAGAAGAAAATGCAATCTATAACAAAATCATCCCTGCCGGGGAAGGCTGGATGCATGAACTAAAGCCAGGGCAAGTTCTAAGAATTGTCGACTTGGAAGGAAACCAAGCAGTAGATACATTGTTTTACGATGCAGATAATCCGGAGGATCATTACAGTGTAACAGCCACCATTACAGGACAGAAAAATATTTACTTAACAACAGGTTCGGTGCTTCGTTCTGAATCAGGAAATGAATTGCTGAAGATTGTAGCGGATACATGCGGGCGGCACGATACATTAGGCGGTGCTTGCTCAGCACAAAGCAATACCGTCCGATATGCACATGATAAATTACATATGCACAATTGCCGCGACACGTTTATGCTGCAGTTGTCGAAATATGGGGAGCGTTTTACAAAAAGGGATCTGGCTCCAAATATTAACTTCTTCATGAATGTTCCGGTTACAGAAGATGGTCATTTAGAATTTGCTGATGGAATCTCTTATGCCGGAAGTTATGTGGAATTATTATCCCTTCGGCGGACATTGGTGCTGATCAGCAACTGCCCGCAATTAAACAATCCTTGCAATGCTTACAATCCAACAAAAATACAAGTGCTGATTTGGGATAAATAAACAGAATCAACTAGGATACGGATGCGTCAGGGGGGAGTACAAAATGTTTAAAAAAATTCTGATTGCCAATCGCGGGGCAATAGCCGTCCGGATTGAACGGACGCTTCGCAAGCTTGGAATTCTATCGGTTGCTATATATACAAAGGCGGATCAAGACAGTTTACATGTAGACGAAGCAGATGAAGCTATTTTAATAGGAGAAGGCCCGGTCAAAGACAGCTATTTGAATGGAAATTTAATCATAAAAGCTGCCATTGAGTCAGGAGCCGATGCCATTCATCCCGGATATGGATTTTTAAGTGAAAACGCAGATTTTGCCCGCTTGTGCGAACAAAATGGAATTACGTTTATCGGACCTTCACCTGAACAGATGGAGATATTCGGATTAAAGCATTCTGCCAGAGAAATTGCAAAAAAAGCCAATGTTCCTTTATTGCCGGGAACGGACCTCATCACCGATTTGGATGAGGCGGTAAAACAAGCTGAACATATTGGTTATCCAATTATTTTAAAAAGCACGGCAGGAGGCGGAGGCATCGGAATGCGCGTTTGCGAAAATGAACAGCATTTGCGCTCGGCATTTGAGGCGGTACGTCGTCTTGCTGAAACAAATTTTAAAAATAAAGGCGTTTTCCTGGAGAAATATATCGCTAGAGCACGCCATATAGAAGTTCAAATTTTTGGAAATCGATTTGGTGAAGTGGTAGCTTTAGGCGAACGAGACTGCTCTATTCAGCGCCGCAATCAAAAAGTTGTGGAAGAAAGTCCGGCCCCTCTTTTGTCCCAGGAAGTCAGAAAAGAAATGTTCGCAGCCGCCATCCGATTGGCGGAAGAAGTTGGATACCGGAGTGCAGGCACCGTTGAGTTTTTATATGATCCTGAAACAAGCTCCTTTTACTTTCTTGAAGTGAATACAAGACTTCAAGTGGAGCATGGTGTAACAGAAGAGGTCTTTGGCATCGATCTTGTTGAATGGATGATACGTGAAGCAGCAGATGATCTGCATGAATTGCATTCCTTAGTTAAAGAGCCGAAAGGGCATAGCATTCAAGCGCGTATTTATGCGGAAGATTGTTTGCATGAGTTTCGGCCGAGCGCCGGACAGATTGATGAGGCAAAATTTCCTAAAACAGCTCGAACGGAAACGTGGGTAAGAAACGGAATCACGGTTACGACTCTTTATGATCCAATGCTGGCGAAAGTGATTGTTCGTGGAAAAAACAGGGAAGAGGCGATCGGAAAACTCATACAAGCGCTAAACGAAACGAAATTGTACGGTATTACAACAAATCTCCACTACTTGAAAGCTTTATTGAAGGAAAAGGATTTTATAAAAGGAAATGTATACACCCGTTTATTAAACCATTTTCAACCTAGAGAACATGCACTGGAAGTATTGGACGGAGGAATTCAAACAACTGTTCAGGATTGGCCCGGACGCATTAAATATTGGAGCGTAGGTGTGCCGCCTTCCGGTCCGATGGACCAGCTCTCGTTCCGGATTGGAAATAAACTTCTCGGGAACAGAGAAGGCGCCCCTGGTCTTGAAATGACATTGCGCGGGGGATCTTATCGTTTTCGAGATGATATATGGTTTTGTATCACAGGTGCCGATATGCAGGCTAAGCTTGACGATCAGCCCGTGCCGATGTATGAACCTGTTTTGGCAAAAAAGAACCAAGTATTATCATTTGGAGAAGCGAAAAGGGGAATGCGGACTTATTTATTAGTAGCAGGAGGTTTTGACATGCCTGAAGTTTTAGGAAGCTCCTCCACATTTACGCTCGGCGGATTCGGCGGCCATGGCGGACGCGCTTTGCGCACTGGCGATGTGCTTTTGGTCAACCGGGGGGCTGTTGTCAAAAAAACGAAGGGGCTTCCAGCTGAATATAGACCGATCATGACGAATAAATGGACGATAGGCGTCATTCCGGGCCCTCATTGTACAAGCGAATTTTTGCAGCCGGATTATTTGCAGCAATTAACTGAAACAGAATGGGAAGTGCATTTTAACAGTTCGCGCACAGGCATCCGGTTAATGGGCCCAGCGCCGAAATGGGCAAGAGAAGACGGCGGAGATGCAGGTTTGCATCCATCAAATATTCATGATAACGCTTATGCAGTGGGAACGCTTGATCTAACAGGCGATATGCCGATTTTACTGGGACCTGATGGACCTAGTTTAGGAGGATTTGTCTGCCCAGTTACGACGGCTTCAGCTGAGTTTTGGAAAATTGGGCAATTGCATCCGGGCGATATCGTCAAGTTTCATTTGTTGTCATTGGAAGAAGCGGAGGAACTTCGAAAAAAACAAGAAATGTTTATGCAAAAAATTGAAAATGGCAGTTTGTACGGATTTCAACCTTCTCAACTTCCTGCCATTAATCCAAAAATTACAGCCGACGATTCAATTTTGGCTCAAGAACAAACATCTCGAAACATTCCAATTACGATTCGTTCAAGCGGCGACGAAAATTTGCTGATTGAGTACGGTTCAATGGATTTAGACCTGCTGTATCGGTTTCAAGTACATGCTTTAATGCAAGCGATACAACAAAAAGGCAACATCCCTTTCCTTGATTTAACGCCGGGCATTCGGTCTTTGCAAGTGCACATTGACCCATCGAAAATGTCCGTTCGCGAGGCTTGTCAAAAAATTTTAGAAATTGATCGCGAGCTTCCGCCGCTGGAATCGATAAAAGTCCCTTCACGTATTGTTCGGCTGCCTCTTTCCTGGGATGATCCGGCTACTCAATTGGCCATTGAACGCTACCAGAAAAACGTCCGTTCCGATGCTCCGTGGTGTCCGAGTAATTTGGAATTCATCAGGCGCATAAATGGCTTAAAAAGCATTGATGATGTAAAGAAAATTGTATTTGATGCAAAATATCTTGTTTTAGGATTAGGTGACGTCTATCTTGGCGCTCCAGTAGCCATCCCAATTGATCCTCGGCACCGTTTAGTCACAACAAAATATAACCCTGCCCGGACTTGGACGCCTGAAAATGCGGTAGGAATTGGCGGTTCGTATTTATGTATATATGGAATGGAAGGTCCTGGAGGCTATCAATTTGTCGGCCGGACGATTCAAATGTGGAATAAATTCCGGACAACGAAGAGTTTTGAACAAGGAAAACCTTGGCTATTGCGGTTTTTCGATCAAATTCAGTTTTACCCAGTAGATGCGGAACAGTTGCTGCAATTGCGGGAAGATTTTCTTAGAGGAAGGTTTGAAGTGGAAATAACAGAAACAGCGTTTGATCTTGGCGAATATTTAAAATTCTTGGATTCGATCAAAGATAGTGCCGAAACTTTCCGCATGCGGCAGCAGGAAGCTTTTCAAGCAGAGCGAGAACGGTGGAAGCAGCTAGGATTGGCGGAATATATATCAGAGCATGAACCAATGAAAGAAGGGCAAGAGGAAAATATCCCTCCAGGTGCTGAGGTTGTTCGTTCTTCCATGCCTGGAAGTGTATGGAAAGTTCTTGTGTCTCCTGGACAGCAAGTTAAGAAAGGCGATGTTCTGATGATTGAAGAAAGCATGAAAATGGAGTTTCCGCAGCTGGCCCCGTGCGATGGACAAATAGTAAATGTTTACGTGAAACCAGGGGACGAGGTGCAATCAGGACAATTGATTGTCAGCATTTTAAAGCAGAAAGAACGAGAGGAGGTTCTCAAATGAAATCGGTCAAACATTTTCCTCAACCTTTGACGATTGCGCGGTTGAGAGAGATGTACCTTAACAATGAATTGACTCCCGAAGAAGTAGTCGTTGAAATCATTCATCGAGTTAAACAAGATGAGGATATGAATATATGGATTACCCCTCCGGCAATGGAAAGAATTCAGCCTTATCTAGACAGGCTTGCTTCACTGGATCGGAAAAGCTTGCCATTATGGGGAATTCCATTTGCTATTAAAGACAACATTGATTTAGCCGGGGTTCCGACAACTGCAGCTTGCCCCCAATATGCTTATATACCAGAAAAAAGCGCAACAGTGGTTGAGCGGTTAATCGCAGCAGGTGCGATCCCATTAGGAAAAACAAATTTAGATCAGTTTGCCACTGGGCTTGTCGGTACAAGAAGTCCTTATGGAGAAACGAAAAATGCCTTAAAAGAAGAACTGATCAGCGGGGGATCAAGCTCTGGATCTGCGGTGGCCGTTGCACGAGGCCATGCAGCGTTTGCACTCGGAACGGACACTGCTGGGTCCGGACGAGTGCCGGCAGCCTTAAATCGCTTAGTCGGATTTAAGCCGAGCAGGGGAGCCTGGCCGACCGCTGGAGTAGTTCCGGCTTGCGCAAGCCTTGATTGTGTGACAGTTTTTGCGCACAATTTGCAGGATGCATTGGAAGTTGATCGAATTGTGCGCGGCGAGGATGAAACAGATCCTTGGTCACGCTATTTCCCGAACGTATCGCCGAAAAGTCCGAGCAAAATTTGTTTGCCGAAACAACCGCTTTCGTTTTTTGGCCCATTTCGTGAAGGATATAGGAATGCATGGATGAAAACGATGAAAAGATTGGAACGTTTGCGTCTTCCGATTGAGTATATCGATTATGATTTGTTTTCCGAAGCGGCGTCTCTTCTTTATGAAGGTCCTTGGGTGGCGGAAAGATGGGCGGATTTAGGAGATTTTGTGAAAGCAAATACAGAAGATGTGTTTTCCGTTACGGAAAAAGTCCTTTCTTCCGGAGCTTCTCCTGATCATACGGCAGCATCAGCTTTTCAAGCGATGCACAGGATCCAATCAATCAAGCATAAAGTGAAAAAATTGTTAAAAGATGCAGTATTAGTTTTGCCTACTTGTGGCGGTACTTGGACGCGCGAACAAGTTAGGCTCGATCCGATTCGCACAAATAACGAAATGGGAAAATACACCAACCACTGTAATCTTTTGGATCTGTCGGCAATCGCCATTCCGGCAGAGGATGCGGAAGCAAATGTTCCTTTTGGCATGACGATGTTTTCGCTGGCAGAACAGGAAGGATTGATATTCGGACTTGCTTCTCAATTTTTAGGAGAGATTCCAACAGAAAATTTTCAACCGCAAAAAAATACGACTTTTGTTGCCGTCTGCGGTTTGCATATGAGAGGGTTTCCGCTCGAAAATGAAATGCATCAATTCGGCGGCAAATTCGTATGTGAAGCAACAACTGCTCCTAATTACCGGCTGTATAAGCTGCCTACGGATCCTGCCAAACCTGGGCTTATCAAAACAAACCACAATGGCGCCTCCATTCAATTGGAGATATGGGAAATGCCATTAGCTTCATTTGGTGCTTTTACAGCATCTATTCCAGAACCTTTAAGTATAGGAACAGTAGAACTGATTAACGGAAACAAAGTGCCGGGCTTTCTTTGTGAAGCGTATATAGCCAATCAAGCGGAGGATATTACAGCTTTTGGAGGATGGCGTTCCTATTGCCTGAAAGAACTCAATTCATAATACAAAAGCCGTCAAACATGTTGGCGGCTTTTTCACGTTCAAGCGCAAAATTCTAATTTTAAGAGATTGACAGGATGGAGTGACTGAACTATTTAGATAAAATCGACGTGTACGTACAGTGTATTAGGAGACAGAAAGTTAGCTGCATGCTTCTGTTCTGTTTATTTTTTAAACCGTAAAATACGACTTTTGCCTCTGCTGGTTACTTGAATATTGAAAATACCAATGTATCAATTCATTTCCAAATTGCTTAAAAAAATAGTATTTCCTCTTATTTAGATTCAATACATAAAATTTTAAAATATTGTATTTAAATTACAATTTTGGTAAAATTACTATATATAGTAAAAATAACTAGGAGGTGTGGGAATTTATAAAAATTAAGAAAACTATTTTTTTTATAATATTCTTCATCTTCTTAGCTTCATGCAATCATCAATTATCCTATGATCAAAAAATTGATTGTAATCAGAATTGGGCTCTATGCTCCATACAGAAGGAATATGCTGATCCTAACTCTTTAACAGACACACCTATAAAAATTGCCATTATTGATAGTGGAATTGATGAAGAAAAGGCTCGTGTCAAAGTATCAAAAAGGTTCAACGAGAAAAATAATCAAATAGATTCATACGGACATGGTACAGCGGTTGCTAGTATCATTGCGGCTCAGTCTAATCAAAAAGATCATGTAGAAGGAGTTATTAAAAATATTGAAATTTACGATGTCAATGTACTGGATGCTAATGGGAACGGAGATATTGACGATATTACGGAAGGCATTGAATGGTGCGTTAACCAAAATGTAGACATTATCAATATGAGTTTTGGGATTCAAAAAGATGATGCAAGATTACGTGCTGCAGTAGAAAAGGCCATTAACCATAATATTATCATAGTTGCTGCAGCTGGGAATACACTTGGTTTATATACTGAATACCCTGCAAAATATGAAAGTGTTTTGTCTATTTCAGCAATCGATAAAAATATGAAAATTTATAAATACGCGGCGAAAGGAAAAATTGATTTTGTTGCTCCAGGTGTAGATATTGTTGCTATAAAGACTGGAAAGCTATCACATCAAAAAGAATTAAGTGGTACCTCTTTTGCAACGGCATATGCCACAGGCATTATTGCGAGCCTCTTAAACAATAAAGAAATTCATAAGGAAACAGTCCATAAAGATTTATTGGAATATTCGAAAGATTTGGGTGAAAGTGGCTGTGATGATTTATATGGATGTGGATTATTAACATTAAATCATCGAAAATAAGGAGGAAAAGTATGAAAAAACTGATATTAAAGTTACTTATAGTAACTTTATCGATATCGGCAATATTACCGGGATTTGCTAGTGCTGAATCTAATGAAAATATACCTGTAAGTGACACAAATACTGTATTAGTTGAAGACAATACTGGTGTTGAGTATGAAGTAGATGTTGAGGAAGAACTTGGATTAGATTTAGCAGAAGATATTGAAATGACAGCAACAGAAATCTCTGACGAGGAAGTGGTTGTTTCTACAGAAGTAGAAAATGAAGATACATCCATTGATACCGAATTGTTTGTGAATAGTGAATCTGGTGAAATAACGCTTTCAGGTCATATAGAGTTAGAGAATGGAGAAATCATTACTCAACATTTTGATGTAGTGTTGCAAGAAATTGACGGCACCGATTTTATTGCAACACTCATTGATCAAGATACTGGAGAATCTTACCAGATCAATACCATTGATGCTCAAGCTTCGGTTCTGCCGGCGGTTATAATCGGAGTAGTTGCAAAACATGGAATCAAGTATGCCATAAAAAAATTTGGAAAAAAACTTATCGTTAAGTCGATAAAAAGCTCTAAAGCCGTTCTTAACACATTTGCAAAGGCAGCCGTTAAAGCAGCAAAAAGTAAAGTTTCTAGTTTTCGGGTAAAAGATAAGCATTTGAAAAGCACTGGAGGAACCTATGCTAAATTCAATACTACCAGTAAAAGCCAAGTAAATAATTGGGTTAAAGAAGGATTAAATTCTAAGAACGCATCGTATTCTTTAAATCCAGAGGTAGAAACAAAAAATGCGGATTTGTCATTTGTAGTTATAGCCAACCTTGGTAAAGTAATAGGTACAAAAGGTCAGAAAAAAATTAAAATAGTAGTAGGGTGGAATGGTAAAATATGGACAGCATATCCAATCAATTAGAGTTTGTCTATCACTTTACAACCGATGAATCTTACATTCCTAAAAAGTGGAAAAAGGATTCCGCTATCGTACTTAGAGTTGATGGAGATTTTGAAATTAAGGTAGATGGAAGATCATATTGTCAAGAATATGTTGCTTTATTAGAATTCTATCTATACTTACACAGATGGCTTGCCATTATCGAGAGTAAAAAATATATCATCCCTGAATTCCATTATTATTCTCTTGAATGGCATGAGGATGAGCCGTTAATTTCAATCATCCCTTTTGACAATAACGATAAGGCTCGACTCACATCTATTTGGAGAAAGGAACCGTTTGATCCTGTATTTAAGATGGATTATATAGTGAACCAATTGACAGATTTACGCGATCAATTAAAAAAAGATATCGAGGCACATTATAACATTTCAGTAGAACCGTTTATTGATAAATTTCCGATAAAAGCTTTAGCAGTTGTAGACAAAAAAAAGGGTAAGACGAAATGGCTTTAGTCATTGAACGTTACCTGTTAAAGACTATGTCAATGTTTGTAGTTGATAACATTCTTGGGGCTGCCTATTATTTTTGAAGCCCCATTTATTTTTTCAAAAAGTGTCCGAATTATGCTAATTCAACACTACTGATAAAAGCCAAGTACGCAATCGAATGAAAAGGATTCAATTCTATAAATCCAGAGGTAGAAACAAAGAATGCTGATTTATCATTGTAGTGATAACCACTCGGTAAAACATAGGTACAAAAGAGTAATAGGGGATGGGATGGTGAAATATGGACAGCATATCCAATCAATTAGAGTTTGTCTATCAATTTACAACTGATGAATCTTACATTCCTAAAAAGTTGAAAAAAAATGCTGCCATTGTGCTTAGAGTTAGTGGAGATTTTGACATAAAAGTAGATGGAATCTCCTATTTCCGAGATGATATCGCATTGTTGGAGTTTTATTTATACCTAGAGAGATGGCTCGCCATTATCGAAAGTGGCAAATATGATATCCCGGAATTTCATTATTATACTCTTGAAATTGACGAAGATGAACCGTTGATTTCAATCATTCCTTTTGACAATAACGATAAGGCTCGACTCACTTCTATTTGGAGAAAGGAACCGTTTGATCCTGTATTTAAGATGGATTATATAGTGAACCAATTGACAGAATTACGCGATCAATTAAAAAAAGATATCGAGGCACATTATAACATTTCAGTAGAACCGTTTATTGATAAATTTCCCATTAGAGCTTTAGCTGTCGTCGATAAAAAGAGAGGCAAGACGAAATGGTTTTAGTATTTTGTAAAAAATTAGGAATACAAATCTTTTAGAGTATAGGAACAGTAAAACTGATCAACGGAAACAAAGTGTCGGGCTTTCTTTTGGAAGGCGTATATCGCCAATCGATTCGAGGATATTACAGATTTTGGAGGATGGCGTTCCTATTGCCGAAAAGAAGCCGAATCATAATGGCAAAAGTGGCTGTCAAATTAGTCGATTTTTTCGGCTTATAGGTGCCCTTTCGATATTCAATGTTTATGTTTTTCGTTTCCAAAAGATTTTGGCTTCTGGACAACTTCTTTTCCTATGTTTCGTATCTTGTTTATGTCCTTCGGGAATCTTATGAAGGACTTTTTCTATGCGTGCTATTTTCATTCTGTCCTTCAAAAGTTATGACGGACATTCAGTATATGCAATTTCCTTTTTTTGGATTCCATCACCTCCATAAAGGACGTTTATAAATTTTATTAGATTATTTTTGTCCTTCACAGTGGCATTTCTTCAAAATCCATCCTCAGTTCGGATTCTAAAATCAAATCAGTGAACCTTTAAAAAAAGGTTTCTGCCTTTTTGTTCATCTCAACATTTATTAAATGGAGAGGTGCTTCCAAAAGTTTGAACAACTTTTGTGAAGCATCCTCCTGTTTTAATTATGTGGTATAAATATTTTTAACATAGTTTTCATATCATCATTGTCACTAACGATGTTTGACTTGTGATTTAGACAGAATTTTAAAACGATTACTGAACTTTTTTCTTGTTTGATCCGTATTAAAAGATGAGAGGAGGAAAATACATGACGTTGAAGCTAGAGCAAGTGACGAAAAAATTTGGCGATTTCACCGCTGTGGATAAGCTGTCTTTATCCATTCCGGAAAAAGAAATGTTTGGTTTTTTAGGGGCAAACGGTGCCGGAAAAACGACAACATTTCGCATGATTTTAGGGCTGCTGGCACCAACTGAAGGAACCATTACATGGAATGGAGAAAAAATTGATTATAGCACGAGCCCGTATATCGGATATTTGCCCGAAGAGCGGGGATTGTACCCGAAATTAAAGGTAAAGGATCAGATTGTCTATTTAGCCAGATTAAGAGGGATGAACAAAAAAGATGCGCTGAAGGAGCTGGCAAATTGGCTCGAACGGTTTAAAGTGCCAGAGTACGCTGAAAAAAAAGTCGAAGAGCTGTCGAAAGGAAACCAGCAAAAAATTCAATTTATTGCTGCTGTCATACATAAACCGAAGCTGCTCATCTTGGATGAACCGTTTAGCGGATTGGATCCGGTCAATGTTGAGCAATTGAAAGAGGCTGTCATTGATTTGAAAAATGCCGGTACATCCATTGTGTTTTCCAGCCATCGGATGGAGCACGTCGAGGAATTATGTGAACATTTATGCATATTACATAGGGGAAGCCCTGTAGTTCATGGGTCGCTCAAAGAAATTAAACGTTCCTTTGGCAAAAAAAATCTCGTGATTCATGCGGATTTTGATCTCAATTTCTTGAAGAATTTCCCAGGTGTCGTAAAAGCCAAGACAACAGTTGAAGGGATTCAATTGCAAATTGAAAGAGAAGAGACCGCACAACAATTGTTACAGGAGATTGTCGATAAAGGATTTATTCGCAAATTCCAAATAGAAGAGCCTTCATTACATGATATTTTTATAGAGAAAGTGGGTGCGGCCTATGCATAACTTTTGGACTGTTTTGTTCCACACTTATTTTACCAAACTAAGATCGAAGCAATTTATCATTTCCACGGTTATTACATTGCTTATTATTCTAGTTTTGGGAAACATATCAAAAATTATTGATTTTTTTAATTCTGGTGAAAATAAAGAACGCCTTGCAGTCATTGATCAATCAAATTCTTTATTTGAACCGTTTAAAAAGCAATTGAAAGAAGTTAATCCGGACATTCAATTGCAAAAAACTAATGCTTCCGAAGAAGAGCTGAAAAAGAATGTATTAAATGATGAGATCAAAGGGTATCTCGTTTTATCTTTAAATGATGAAAACCGGCCGATGGCGGTATATAAAGCAGCGTCTCTTGCAGACTCAACCGTTCCAAACGATTTGCAATATGCCCTCCAACAAGTGAGCATGGTATGGACAGCAGGTCAATTGAAATTAACGCAAGAGGAACTGATGAAGCTGAATGCGCCAGTATCTTTTGAAATGGAAGCGTTGAATGCCAACGCAAAAACGGTGGAAGAATTGAATCAAGCGAGAGGTCTCGTATATGTACTTTTATTTGTAATATATTTTGCAGTGATCATGTATGCAAATATGATTGCGATGGAGGTAGCAGTAGAAAAATCTTCTAGAGTGATGGAAATTTTAATTTCCAGTGTTCCTCCTATTACACAAATGTTTGCGAAAATTTTAGGTGTTGCTCTATTGAGTTTAACGCAGCTTGCCTTATGGCTTATTGTCGGCTACGTTTCCATTAAACAGAATTTAGAATCGATGGATGGAGGATTTTTCTCTTTCTTTGGATTCCAAAACACGTCGTTGTCGACCATTCTATATGCAGTCATTTTCTTTATTTTAGGCTATTTATTATATGCGACGATGGCTGCCTTTCTAGGCTCGCTGGTCAGTCGTATAGAAGATGTTCAGCAGTTGATCACTCCGATGATTTTAACGGTTGTGGCGGGCTTTATGCTAGCGATATTTGGTTTGAGCAATCCGGAAGCTTCCTATGTTACGATCACATCATACATTCCGCCGTTTACCCCGATGCTGATGTTTTTGCGGGTTGGAATGCTGGATCTTCCAATTTGGGAGCCGCTTTTAGGAATCGGTTTATTAATAGCATCCATTGCTATATTAGCTGTCTTCGGGGCAAGAGTTTACAAAGGCGGCGTATTGATGTACGGAAAATCCAATGCGCTTAAAGATATTAAAAAAGCTTTGCAGCTATCGAAAAATAAATAAAGAAGACATTACGCAAAATGGTTTTCTTTTGATTTTGAGCAGATAATAATAAACGTAGCAAGCAGCCCGATTCCTATATACTAGGAGTTTGGCTGCTTAATTTTTTGGAAGCTTTGATAATGATGAAAATGAGTCAATTTCTGCGCAGTATTTTTTCTCAACTACCGAAGTTGGGGGATCTCCCTTTTGCATTTTCGATTATTCCTGCAAATATTCGCTTCTTGACGATGTGATTTTTAATAGTAAAGAGAAAACCCCCAGTCAATCAAGACATTTATTGTAATTGAAAGCGGTTTAAAATTTTTTGAAGATGTATGACAGCATCGGAAAGAATAACCGATTCCTTTGCAAGCTCATGGATCCCTTCAATATGTTCCTCTAATGCTGCCGTTGTTTCGTTGACTGTGTTGGTGAAATCATGTGCGATTAAGTTTACATTTTCTATTAAACCTTTTAAATTGTTGCCGTTTTCACGAATGTTTATGACGTTTTCTCGATTATGCTTTAACAGAGAATGAATGTCTGAAAACATTCGCTTAAATGTCTGCATGCTTTCTTTTGTTCCAGATATAGACAAGGAAGCTTGATCAACACTTTCTTCATTTTTTTTGACGGCAGTAACGGCATGAGCTAAATCATTTCTCGTTTCTTCCAACGAAGATAAAATTTTAGCCGCAAAAGAATTTGTATCATCTGCCAGTTTGCTCACTTCTGCAGCTACAATCGCAAAGCCTTTTCCAGATTCACCTGCTCTCGCTGCTTCAATGGAAGCATTTAATGCTAAAAGGTTCGTTTGCTTGGCAATTGCTGTGATCGCAGAAGCCATTTCCATCGCTTGATCCGCTTTTTTGGATACCATTTGGATGAGGGAAGTTGCCTTTTTCGTGTCATTTTCAATATTTAGCATAAGCTGTTCCGTTTTTTCAATCATTTGTTGTCCTTCATCTGCTGAACGCATCGTTGATTGAGCGTATTCAACAACACGTTCAATTTCCGATCCCATATTTGATACACCATCTATCATCGAATTTGCCAGTTCGCTAACTTTTTTAAACGAATCGGTCTGCTGTTTGGAGCCTTTGCGGAACACTTCCATTGTTGCAGCAACTTCATCAAAAATTTCCGATAAGCGATTCGCTTCTTTTTTTTGATCTTGACTGACCTTCTTGACAGTTTTGACGGCATTGGCAAACTCGCCTAAAATCGACCGGATTCCAAAAATAATTTTATTAATTTCATAACCTATTTGATGAAACTCATTGCGTTTGCCGACAATATCTACTTCGACATGAAGGTTGCCTGATGATACAGTACGAGTGACGTTATACCATTGTCTAAGATTAGAGGTGAACGAGCGGTAAACAAAGAAGCTGTTTACTGCACTGGCGCAAATAGTTACGAAAAATAAAATAATTGCTTGACGAAAAGATAATTGCATAAATAAAGCTGTCATGAGGCAAAGAAAGCTTGGCAAAAACGATAGCATGGCAAAATTCATTTGCAAGTACGGGCGATGAATGAGTCTTCCTAACCGGATATTATAACGTTTTCCAGTACTGTCTGTAACGAGCGGACAGCTCGCATCAACAAGAATTTCTCCTGTATCACGGATATACAGCTGCAAAAGCGGTTCTTTTGTTGTAGCGGCTTTTTTGCCGACCTCATCCGAAAATACTCTTCCTTCACGAAGGCGATTGGTATGTAGCGGAGAATATCCTGTTTCATCTACGACCAAAAAATATTCGTCTTGGCCCAGCCTTTCATCGAACGTTTTTCGAATTTTGTCGAGCTGTTCGGTTAGCGGAAGCTGAGGATCTAGCTGTTTCTTAATGATATCGCTTACATGCATGACTTTTTTGAGTGCTTGTTGAGCAGCTTTTTTCTTTATTAAACGGCTCATACTTCTCCCTCCCCTTACTACAAATGTATACCCCATTTACAGAATTTTCAATAATTATTTACTAAAAATTTAATTTCTAGTAAAAAAGGAACAAATGTTCTATTTTTATAGATTCAAAATTTAGTATTTGATATAATGAAAATGCAATAGAACGGTAGACTCAAGGGTGGTTGGCATTTACCCCGTACAGAAAGGGGGTGTGCCGATGACAGTATTCGAAGCGTTAATGTTTGCAATCAGTTTTTCAAGCCTTATAATTACAATGCTGTCAAATCCGCAAAAAAAATAATCCACCCTTGAGCTGATAGCAGTGGTGGATTATTTTTTACCTGCTGCCTGATCCCCTTGAAGGGAACCGTCTGTTGCAGGGCCAAGGGTGTCGCAGCACCTTTGGTCGTCTGGTTGTTGATGCAATTTTTCAACTTCATTATACATTATTCCCTTCGCCTTGTAAAAGAGAGCCACTATATGATTCTGCTTGATTATATTCCCTTCATATTTTGATCCTTTTTTTTTATGTTGATTTACCTTTTATTTTTCCCTTGATTGAAAAATCCCAAAATAATAGACGTGAAATCAACAAGTAAACAATATACGTTTCAAATCTTAGCTATAAATAAAATATTCAAAACAAAAAAACAAAAATAAAAAAATATATTCAATAATAAACAATCATATGTTATATTTAAAATAAATAAAAACAAAAATGGAGGTCAACAGATGGTCAAAAGTTTGTGGGATTCAGAAAAAGCTAAAAAATTGTCGGAAGGTTTAGAACAGTTAGTCTACCGTTCCAATTTAATCGGAGCTGATCGCGCTGTATGTAACTGGGGCGGAGGCAATACTTCAATGAAAACAATTGAAAGCGATTTCCGCGGCCGTGAAATTGAAGTCATGTGGGTAAAAGGAAGCGGTTCAGATTTAGCGACAATGAAAGCACACAATTTTACAGGACTTAAATTGGAAGATATCCGCCCGCTTATAGAACGAGATGAAATGTCCGATGAAGAAATGGTTGCCTATTTATCTCATTGCATGATTGATCACAAGCATCCACGCCCTTCGATTGAAACTTTGCTGCACGCATTTCTTCCGTTTAAGCATGTTGATCACACGCATCCTGATGCGATTATCAGCATTTGCTGTGCGGACAACGGAAAGCAAATTGCTGAGGAGATTTACGGCAACCGATTTGTTTGGGTGCCTTACGTGCGTCCTGGATTTACGCTTTCCAAAATGATTGCTGAAGGCGTGAAAAACAACCCGAATGCAGAGTTAGTGTTGATGGAAAAACACGGCTTAGTCACATGGGGCGATACTTCAGAGGAATGCTATGCAAAAACGATTTCTATTATTAATGAAGCTGAAAACTATATTAAAGAGCGCATCGATGAAGAAAAAGCATTTGGCGGATTAAAATATAAAGCCCTTTCCAAAGATGAAAGAAAAGAAATTCTAGCGGAAATATTGCCAGTTATTCGCGGTGCTGTAAGCGATGAAAGAAAAATGATTTTAACTTGGGATGACGGAGAGGATGTTCTTCAGTTTGTTAACAGCCGAAACGCAAAGGAACTTTCTCAAATAGGCGCAGCATGCCCTGATCATTTAGTTCACACGAAGCGGGTTCCTTTATACATCGAATGGGATCCGCAAACAGAAAATAAAGAGCAATTAAAGGAAAAAATAAAAGAAGGAGTTTCCAATTATAAAAAAGACTACAAAGCTTATTTTGAGCGGAACAAAAACGAAGGGGACAAAATGTTTGAAGCTGCCCCTAGAGTAATCTTAATTCCTGGTATTGGAATGGTGAATACAGGGAAAAACGAAAAAATGTCAAGGATCAGCGGAGCTCTTTATCATCGCGCCATCGCTGTCATGAAAGGGACAGATGCGCTCGGGAAGTTCGTCTCATTAAACGAAAATGAGTCTTATAATGTAGAATATTGGCCGCTTGAGCTCTACAAATTAACGCTTGCTCCGCCAGAAGCAGAATTTTCGCGCAAAGTGGCTTTTGTCACAGGCGGTGCAGGAGGAATTGGCAGTGCGACGTGCCGACGTCTAGCCAGCGAAGGCGCACATGTTGTCATTGCTGATTTAAACATCGAAGGAGCAGAGGAAAAAGCTAAAGAAATTAACGAAAAATATGGCGAAAATCGTGCAATTGCCGTCAAAATGGACGTAACAAAAGAGGAAGAAGTGCAAGCTGCCTTTAAAGAAGCTGCCCTTGCCTTCGGCGGAGTCGATATTATTGTCAACAACGCTGGACTTGCTACATCCAGTCCGTTCGATGAAACAACTTTGCAAGAATGGAATTTAAATATGAACGTTCTTGGTACAGGATACTTTTTAGTAGCTCGCGAAGCGTTTAAACAAATGAAGGCGCAAGGTATTGGCGGGAATATGGTATTTGTTGGCTCGAAAAATTCAATTTATGCTGGAAAGAATGCGGCTGCTTACAGTGCTGCAAAGGCGCTTGAAACTCATTTGGCAAGATGTATTGCTGCTGAAGGCGGCCAATACGGAATACGTGTAAACTCCGTTCTTCCGGATGCCGTTCTTCAAGGCTCTGCAATATGGGATTCTAAGTGGCGTGAAGAGCGTGCAAGAGCTTATGGAATTTCACCGGATGAATTAGAAGATTATTATAAAAAACGAACAACATTATTAGTAAATGTGTATCCTGAAGACATTGCAGAGGCGATTGCATTTTTTGCATCTTCTAAAGCTGAAAAAACAACAGGATGCATGATCACAGTTGACGGCGGTGTTCCAGCGGCATTTACTAGATAATCTTTCAACAATACAAAAGAGCAATAGCCTATTGGCCATTGCTCTTCATGAAAATTCTCCACATAACAGTTATCGGTTATTATAACGAATTCGTGAATAAGAAAGATTTAAACATTGCAGCAGGTCATCCCCCTTCAACAACGTACGGAGACTTAACCATCAGGAGGCTTTCGGAAAGCGGAAAAGGGCATAAAAACCTTTTCCGCTTTAAAAAATAATAGATGCGCTGTGAGAAAACCGCTTTGAGCCTGATGCGCTAAAAATATTGGTGACAATGATTTAATGATTCATTTTATTTATAATGTGGTATATTATTTTCTGGCAGTGCTTGAAATCTTTAGGACATATTGTGGTAATGTGGTATATTATTTTCTGATAACTATTGAAAAACTTTTGAACATATTGGGGGGACGTGCAAGGTGCTTGTAGCCGAAAGACATAGGAAAATAGTTGAAATCGTTAACAAAAAATTAAGTGTACGAGTATCGGAGCTTAGCAAAATGTTTTCAGTCACGGAGGAGACGATACGAAGAGATTTAGAAAAGCTGGAAAAGGAAGGGAGGCTTCTGCGCAGCCACGGGGGAGCGGTCAGCATTGAAAGAGACCAGCAGCTCGAATTGTCCTATTTAGAACGTGAAGTCACAAATGCCAAAGAAAAAAAAGCAATCGCTGCAGAAGCAGTTAAGCTCATACAGCCAGGAGACCAGATTGTTTTAGATGCAAGTTCGACGGCATGGTATATGGCAAAGGAACTGCCAAATGTACCACTAACAGTTATAACAAATTCCATTAGAGTAGCAATTGAATTAAGTGTCAAAGATCAAATTAAAGTAATGTCAACCGGCGGAATGCTCTCTTCAAAATCATTATCGTATATTGGTCCTCTCGCAGAACGATCTTTGGAAACATACCATGTCAATAAAGCTTTCCTATCCTGTAAAGGTGTGCATCTTGAAGGTGGACTCAGCGATTCGAATGAATGGCAAGCATTAATAAAAAAGCAGATGATGGAGATAGCAGATAAAACCATTTTACTAGTTGACTCCAGCAAGTTTGGCGTTCGGACGTTCGCTTTAATCAATCATATTGAGAAAGTAGACGAAATTATTACAGATTCCAATATCCATCCAGCATATAAAAAAGAGTTTGAGGGAAAAAACACAAAAATCACAATCGTTCCTTTATCGTAAAAGGGGTCAAATTGTTTCAAAATAAAACAAAAAAAACAAAAAATTTTTTATAATAACACTCTTTATTTTTTTTGGTATATTTGATAATATAAAAACAAACAAAAATAAACAAAGGTTGTGTAAGCGTTGTTAAAAGGTATTCCAAAGAATCTTTCTCCTGAGCTGTTAAAAATTTTGATGGAAATGGGCCATGGTGACGAAATTGTCATTGCAGACGGGAATTTTCCGGCAGCAAATTTTGCTCAAAGATTGGTTCGAGCTGACGGACATGGTGTTCCTGAGCTGTTGGATTCTATCTTAGATTTGTTTCCGTTGGATACTTTTGTGGATAAACCGGTGGCTCTCATGCAAGTAGTAAACCAAAATGAAAGCAAACCGGCCATTTGGGACGAATATAAAAAACTTCTGGAGAAAAAATGTTCCGAACCATGGGATATAGAATTTATGGAGAGATTCAGCTTTTATGAAAGAGCCAAAAATGCTTATGCAATTATCGCAACGAGCGAGAGTGCGCTTTATGCCAATATCATTTTAAAAAAAGGTGTCATTTCATAATAGATTTCATTGGGAAACTAGTACATTTTCCGTTCAAGATGGAAGCGATAGGATGGTGGAGACAATATGGTGCAAAAATTTTATTCTTGCTCATGATCTTGGGACAAGCGGAAATAAATCCACATTAATATCGCCGGACGGTGAAATCATAGCTCATACTACCTATCAATATTCCACCATTTTTTTGAAGCAGCATTGGGTTGAACAAAATCCGAATGATTGGTGGGATGCCGTGGCAAATGCATCAAAACAACTTATTGCAGAAGCAAAAATTGATCCGAAACAAATTGCATGCATTACGTTCAGCGGCCAGATGATGGGGGCTGTCCCAGTCAATCATAAAGGAGAAGCTGTAAGAAATGCAATTATTTGGGCTGATATGCGTTCGGCGCAAAAAACAGAAGCAATTGCAGAAAAGATAGGAATGAAAGAACACTATGAAATTACTGGAAACAGATTATCCCCATCCTATTCTGCAGCAAAAATTAATTGGATTCAAGAAAATGAACCATCTGTTCATAAAGAAACATTTAAATATTTACAAGCAAAAGATTATATAATTGCTAAACTAACGGGTAAATTTGCCACCGACTATTCTGATGCAAGCGGCACGAATCTATTAAATATTAAAAAGAAAGAATGGTCGGAAGAATTAATAAAATTATGGCAAATTGATGATGAAAAATTGCCTGAGATTTTGCCTTCAACAGCGGTTGTTGGTGAAGTTCATTCAAAGGCGGCGGAAGAAACAGGTCTGATGCCTGGTACACCTGTTGTAATGGGCGGTGCAGATGGGTGCTGTGCTGCATTAGGTGCAGGTGCGATTGATGAGGGAGATATTTTTAATTACATTGGCTCTTCTTCCTGGATCTCATTTTCGTCATCTCGTCCAGTTTTTGATCAAGAAATGCGGACATTCAATTTTATCCATTTGGATGAAAATAAATATATTCCCATCGGAACGATGCAAGCAGCAGGGACTTCCTTTCAATGGTTAAGAGACATACTATTTCAAGAAGTTTTGAAAACGGATGCAGCGAAGAATATTTATGAAATGATGAATGAAGAGGCTGAAAGCTCACCAATCGGCTCCAATCAATTGATTTTTCTTCCGTATTTAATGGGGGAGCGGTCTCCTTGGTGGAATCCAAACGCAAAAGGCAGTTTCATAGGATTAACGATCAATCATAAACGTTCTGATTTGATTCGTGCTGTTTTGGAAGGGATTTCAATGAATTTAAAACTTATTTTCGATGCTCTGCAAGAAAATTATGATCGGCCATTTCAAGACATATGGCTGTTTGGAGGCGGAGCGAAAAGCAGAATATGGCGGCAAATGCTGGCTGATCTTTTCGGTGTTACCATCCGTATACCGAAAATTTTGGATGAAACGACCTCAATGGGCGCTGCGGTTGCAGGCGGTGTAGGAGTAGGCCTTCTGAAAGATTTGACAGCAGCGAAAGCTTGGTGTGTTGAAGCTGAATCATTTGAACCAGATCAACGCAACCATCAATCTTATCAAACAGCTTTGAAAGCGTTTGAACAAGTTTATAAACAAGTGGAGCCGATTTTTAATCAATGGAACGGGGTTGAATAAATGTACAAACAATTGTGCGAGAAAGGGGGAAAATCATGGACATTTATTTAGACACCGCAAATGAACAAGAAATAGAATTTGCTTCAAAATATGGCTTTTTAGCAGGGATTACAACAAATCCAAGCATTATTTCAAGAGAAAATAGAGAGTTTCGGCAAATTATTGTGGATATTTCCTCCAAAATTAATGGAGAAGTCTGGTGCCAGGTAACAGGAGAAACAGCTGAAGAAATGATCCTTGAAGGGAGAGAAATGTCCACATGGGGAAAAGATATTGTCATTAAACTCCCGATGACTGAAGAAGGATTATCCGCAGCTTATCAATTGAAACAGGAAGGCATAAAGGTGAATATGACTCTTATTTATACACTGCCTCAAGTTGTATTAGCTGCCAAAGCAGGGGTGGATTTTATAAGCCCTTACATCGGAAGAATGGATGATCATGCGATTGACGGGCTGCAATTTATTAAAGAGGCAAAAGAAATTATTCATCAAATGCATGCGGAAACGAAAGTTATTGGAGCAAGCATCCGAAATCCGCAGGTTGTCGTTGATCTTGCAAAATCAGGCGCAGATGCTGTAACGATGCCATTTTATATTTTTAAGAAAATGTTTGCGTCAGATCTTACAAATATCGGGTTAAAAGGGTTTTTAAAAGATTGGAAGCAGTACCAATCCGCGAAAAAATCTGAAAAATCTTATTAATGTAAAAGTGGAACAAAAATTCAGGACGGATAATGACAGTTACGTAAAGTAGGTGATAGGATGTCAGCTCAATTATTAAGAATGGAAGGGATAAGCAAAAGTTTTCCTGGAGTAAAGGCATTATCAAAAGTTCGACTGGATTTAAATTATGGGGAAGTTCTAGCATTAGTTGGCGAAAATGGTGCTGGGAAATCGACTTTAATGAAAATTTTGTCTGGAGTCTATCAAAAAGATGAAGGTGAAATCTACTTAGAAGGCAACAAAGTTGAAATTCCTAATGCGAAAGCAGCACAGGAAATGGGCATTAGCATTATACACCAAGAACTAAATTTAATGCCTGATTTAACGGTTGCCCAAAACATTTTTATTGGCAGGGAGCCTCGCACCGGATTTAATTTCTTTTTGAAGGAAAAGGAATTGAATGAAAAAACAGCCGAGTTGCTTGAGAAACTCAATATTAATTTAAATCCTAAAGAAACAGTATCAGATTTAACAGTGGCAAAGCAGCAGATGGTGGAGATTGCGAAAGCGTTATCTTACAATGCGAAAATTATCGTGATGGACGAACCAACTGCCGCTTTGACGGAATCTGAAATTAAAACATTATTTGATTTAATTGAAAATTTAAAAAACAAAGGTGTTGGCATCATTTATATTTCACACAGAATGGAAGAATTGAAAGTCATTTCTGATCGAATAACAGTCATGCGCGACGGTCAATACATCGACACGTTATATACGAAAGATACAGATATGAAAAAGGTAATTTCGTTAATGGTAGGCCGTCAAATCCAGGATGAATCTCGTCCTACAACGACGGTTTCAAAAGAGGCTGAAACAGTCCTGGAAGTGAAAAACTTATCGACCAAAAACTTTTTAGAAAATATCAGCTTTACTTTGAAAAAAGGAGAAATTTTGGGCTTTGCCGGTTTGATGGGAGCTGGACGCACAGAAGTAGCAAGAGCCATTTTCGGTGCTGACAAAATTGATGAAGGGCAAATTTTTATCAATGGAAAAGAAGTGAAAATCAATAAGCCTGAAGATGCAGTAAAACACGGAATTGCCTATTTGTCTGAGGACAGAAAGCGATACGGCTTAATGCTTGAAATGGACGTGAATTCGAATATATTAATTTCTTCACTGAGCAATTATGTGAATTGGCTGACCTTTGTCAATGACTCAAAAGGATATGTAACATCAGAAGAGTATGTAAAGTCGCTGAAAATTAAAACGCCAAGCATCAAACAGCTAGCGAAGAATTTATCGGGAGGAAACCAGCAAAAAATTGTCATTGCCAAATGGCTTGCTAAAAACTGTGACATTTTAATCTTTGATGAACCTACACGCGGAATTGATGTTGGAGCGAAAACTGAAATATATCAGCTGCTAAATGAACTGGCTCAGCAAGGAAAATCCATTATTATGATTTCTTCCGAATTACCGGAAATATTAAGAATGAGCCATCGAATCATCGTCATGTGTGAAGGAAGAATCACCGGAGAGTTGACGAACGAGGAAGCATCTCAAGAAAAGATTATGGATTATGCAACACGAACTAGATCATAAATTGGAGTCCGATTTAAGTATCATTTATGTCAAAAGGATTTGGAATACAAAACGAGGAGGATCAATATGAGTACAGGAACTGCACCTAACACAGAAACAAAAAAGAGTGGAAATCTATTAAAATCCAATGCACTGCAACAAATATTGGCATTTGCTAGTTTAATTGTACTTATTCTGTTTTTTACCATTTCCTCCGATAACTTTTTAAATTGGACTAATATTACCGGGATATTATTATCAACGACAGTTATCGGAATCATGGCGTTAGGAACTACATTTGTTATTATGACTGGAGGAATTGACCTTTCCATTGGTACAGGAATGACGCTATGTGCTGTTATGACAGGGGTATTTATCGTCTTTTGGGATTTGCCAATTATAGTCGGCATTTTAGGCGGAATTTTGACTGGTGCTTTAATGGGATTTATAAGCGGATTCAGTGTTTCAAAATTAAAAATTCCTCCATTTATTGCAACATTGGCGATGATGATGATCGCGAAAGGATTAGCACTTGTTATTTCAGATGCAACTCCAATTTATTTTAGTGATAAACCTAGCTTCAGTGAAATTGCATTAGGTTCAATTATACCAGGATTTAATTTGCCTAACGGTGTCCTAATTTTCATTATTATGGCAATTATTGCAGGAATTTTATTAACGAAATCTATTTTTGGCCGCTTTACAACTTCTATTGGAAGCAATGAAGAAGCGACAAGATTATCCGGTATCAATACGGATAAATGGAAAATCATCATTTACACGGTTGCAGGTGTGTTTACAGGAATAGCAGGAGTTTTAATGGCTTCAAGGCTTAATTCAGCACAGCCTGCTTTGGGAGCCGGGTATGAGTTGGAAGCAATTGCAGCTGTCGTTATCGGAGGGACTTCGTTAAGTGGTGGTAAAGGAACTATTTTAGGAACAGTTATTGGGGCTCTAATTATGAGCGTATTAACAAACGGTTTGAGAATTATGTCAATCCCTCAAGAATGGCAGACAGTTGTTGTTGGATTTGTCATTTTGGTTGCAGTTTATATCGATATTATCCGTCGAGGCAAAAGCAGTTAAATTCCGTTTTTTATCTCTAGTTACAAACTAGAGTTAAAAAATAAAAAAATTATAAGGGGGAAAATTCAGTGAAGAAATGGTTGTTAACTCTATGCGGTATTTTAATGTTGTCGCTCATTTTGTCAGCATGCGGAAGCTCCTCGAAAAACGAGAGCGAAGGAAGCTCTGAATCCGCAGGAGGCGACAGTGGAAAACCCTATATCGCTATTGTCTCTAAAGGATTCCAGCATCAATTCTGGCAAGCTGTTAAAAAAGGTGCTGAACAAGCAGCAAAAGAGTTTGACGTAGAAATTACGTTTGAAGGTCCAGAAAGTGAATCTCAAGTCGACAAACAAATTGAAATGTTAAGAACAGCTATTGATAAAAAGCCGGATGCAATTGGTTTTGCAGCTCTAGACAGCCAAGCATCAATTCCTTTATTAAAAGAAGCGGATGAAAAAGGTATTCCGATTATTGCATTTGACTCAGGGGTTGACAGCGATATTCCTTTGGCAACTGCATCTACAGATAACAAAGCTGCTGCAGCGTTAGCGGCAGACAAAATGGCTGAAAAAATTGGAGGCAAAGGAAAAGTTGCGCTAATTGTTCATGACCAAACAAGTATAACTGGTGTTAACCGCCGAGATGGATTTGTTGAGAGAATAAAAGAAAAATATCCAGATATTGAAATTGTCGACATTCAATATGGCGGCGGTGACCAATTAAAATCTACAGACTTAGCGAAAGCAATCATCCAAGCGCACCCTGACTTAAAAGGGATCTATGGTGCAAACGAAGGTTCAGCTATCGGTGTAATTAATGCAGTAAAAGAAATGAATAAACAAGGCAAAATTGTTGTCATCGGCTTTGACTCTGGTAAACAGCAAATTGAAGCGATTAAAGACGGTACAATGGCAGGAGCCATTACACAAAATCCGGTCGGTATCGGCTATGAAACAGTAAAAGCTGCTGTTCAAGCAATCAATGGCGAGAAAGTAGAAAAGGTTATTGACACAGGATTCTATTGGTATGACAAAACCAATCTTGATAATGAAGAAATTAAATCTGCCATTTACGAATAATAACCTGAAAGCTGGGGATGCATTTTGCAGCCCCAGTTATAAAAATACTTGAAGGGGAAAAAGATTAACCAGCTCATAAAAACAGGGTGAAACGAAACTTAAAAATTGTTTTCAAGATGATAAACATATACTAGAGGTGGAATTTAATGTCAGCAGTAATCGGAGAACTAAAAAAATATGCACATAAAATTGTAGATGCTGGTTTAGTTGTTGGAGCCGGTGGAAATCTTAGCATGCGTGATGGTGAATATATGTACATTTCACCAAGCGGCTTTGATTTAAAGGAGATTGAAGATGATCAATGGGTTAAAGTAAAAATTGACACTGGAGAAGTTTTTGGAGATTTAAAACCTTCCTCCGAATTGCTCATGCATTTAGAATGCTTTCGGCGAAATCCAGAAATCAATGCAGTGTTGCATGCGCATCCTAGCTACTCTGTTGGAGTCTCTAGTGCAGGGAAAGATATCCCAATGCTTTTCCCCGATTTTCCTGCAATGGTAAAGAAAGTTTCCTACTTAGATTATATTATTCCTACAACCAATCTTTTAGCAGAAGCTGTTGGAGAAGTCATCCATGACAGCGATGTCATTGTGATGAGGAATCATGGGGTGCTCACAGTCGGCAAAACGATGAAAGAAGCATTTTTTTATATGCAGTTAACCGAAGAATCAGCAAAAGTATTTACCATCGCTTCAACTGTCGGTACTCCGAGAATTTTAACGGAACAAGAGTGCGAAGATTTACGAAATTTATCATCCGAAAAGTATCGGGCCAGTCTGTTAAAGAAGAAGTCATAAACAGGCTTATTTTACGGGAGTGCGTATGACATGAAAAGAGTACTAGCTTTTGATTTGGGTGCTTCGAATGGTCGATTAATACTCGGAGAATATGAAAATAAAAAATTAAACATAACAGAAATTCACCGTTTTCAAAATAACCCCATCACGATCGGAGATCATTTGCATTGGGATTTAAACTACTTATTTACTGAAATGAAAAAAGGAATAAAAAAATTTGTCGAGGTTTATGGAAAAAGGATCGATGGAATTGGTTTTGATACATGGGGAGTAGATTTCGGTCTCATTTCTGAGGAAGGAGATCTATTAGAAAACCCGTATTCTTATCGGGATACACATACCGTTCTCTTTATGGATGAAGTCCATGAGAAGATAGATAAGAAAAAACTTTTTCAAATGACTGGCGTAGAGCCAGCTGCCATCAATACGCTTTATCAGCTGTATGCAATTTTGAAAACAAGGCCTGAGCTAATAGAAAAGGCAAAATATATATTAATGACACCGAGTCTGTTCGCCTATTTGTTTACAGGGGAAATCAAAAATGAATTTACAATCTCGTCGACTTCTCAACTATTAAATTGGGAAAAAAAAGATTGGGATGAGACGATTTTAAATAAGCTGTTTGCAGATAAGGTGAATTTTGCACCTCTGGCAGAAACGAATCGCATTTTGGCCAAAACGAAAGCATCTATTAATAAGGAATTAGGGATCGATCCGGCCAATGTCATCGCGGTTCCAGGACACGATACAGCTTGTGCTTTAGGTGCCATGCCGATTCAAAATGATCAAACAAGCTGTTTTATGAGCTGCGGAACATGGGTGCTGATCGGTGTGACGGTTGAAAAGCCGGTTGTTTCAGATGAAGCTTATGAATGGGGCTTCACAAATGAAGGGACATTTGACGGGAAGTTCCGTTTGCAAAAAAACAATACCGGCTTATGGTTTATTCAACAGTGTAAAAAAGAATGGAACGATAATGGCGAAGGCATCTCCTATGAAGAAGAAAGCCGGCTGATAGAAGAAGCAGAACCGTTCCGTTCTTTTATAAATCCAAATGATCCATCGTTTTTTAACCCGCCAAGCATGCTGAAAGCTATTCAAGATTATTGTCAAAAAACTTTACAGCCTATTCCGGAAACGAAAGGGCAATTTTTGAGATGTATATTGGAAAGCTTAGCTTTTCAATACCGTTTCGTGATCGAACGGCTGGAAAATTTAATCCACCATAACATCCGGTCGATTCATATGGGAGGCGGGGGAATACAAAACAAATGGTTTTGTCGATTTATTGCTGGCGCCGCAAAGCGTACCGTTTATGCAGGGCCGGTGGAAGCCAGCGCAATCGGCAATATGCTTTCTCAATTAATTGCCCTTGGAGAAATTGCAGACTTAGAAGAAGCAAGAAAAATTGTTACCAACTCCTTTAGCTTTAAAACATATGAACCCGAAAACTGTGATCATTGGGAAAAACATTATAAATCATTTCTAGCAATCATTAAATAAATAACATACAGGAGGAATGAAAGATGGCAAAAGATCCACGATATGTAGGAAATCTACCAAAGATAGGAATACGCCCGACGATCGACGGCAGAAGAAAAGGAGTTCGTGAATCATTAGAAGAAACAACAATGAACATGGCAAAAGCTGTAGCTAAATTACTGGAGGAAAATGTTTTTTATTATAATGGACAGCCAGTGGAATGTGTGATTGCAGATACATGTATTGGAGGAGTAAAAGAAGCGGCAGAAGCAGCTGAAAAGTTTGCAAGAGAAGGCGTTGGCGTTTCGATTACTGTTACTCCATGCTGGTGCTATGGAACTGAAACAATGGATATGGATCCTCACATTCCGAAAGCAGTTTGGGGATTCAATGGAACAGAAAGACCTGGCGCAGTCTATTTAGCTGCGGTTCTAGCAGGTTATAACCAAAAAGGACTTCCTGCCTTTGGAATTTACGGTAAGGATGTTCAAGATGCAGGAGATACGAATATACCTGAAGATGTAAAAGAGAAGCTCATTCGTTTTGCAAAAGCAGGACTGGCTGTTGCTATGATGAAGGGTAAATCTTATCTCTCCATTGGATCTGTATCAATGGGAATTGCAGGAAGTGTTGTGCAAGAAGACTTTTTCCAAAACTATCTTGGAATGAGAAATGAATATGTTGATATGAGCGAATTCGTGCGCAGAATTGAACTGGAAATTTACGATAAAGAGGAATATGAAAGAGCCTTAAAATGGGTGAAGGAAAACTGTAAAGTTGGACCGGACAACAATCGCGACGGCTTTAAAAGAACAGAAGAGCAAAAGGAAAAAGATTGGGAAATCAGCGTAAAAATGGCTCTTATCGCACGCGACTTAATGGTTGGCAATAAAAAATTAGAAGAAATGGGATATGGAGAAGAAGCTCTAGGAAGAAACGCCATTGTTGCTGGTTTCCAAGGACAGCGTCAATGGACCGACTATTTCCCAAATGGAGATTTTATGGAAACGATTTTAAATTCATCTTTTGACTGGAACGGAAAAAGAGCGCCATATATTTTTGCAACGGAAAATGATAACTTGAACGGAATTTCCATGTTGTTCGGCTACCTTTTAACTAATACGGCGCAAATTTTTGCCGACGTGAGAACTTATTGGAGTCCGGAGGCTGTCAAGCGGGTAACTGGCTATACTCTTGAAGGGAGAGCGGCAAACGGAATCATCCATTTAATTAATTCTGGAGCGGCTGCATTGGATGGAACAGGAGAACAAACAAAAGACGGCAAACCAGTTATTAAACCATACTACGAATTGACAGATGAAGATATAAAAAAATGCTTGGAAGCAACACAATTTAGACCTGCTTCAACTGAATACTTCAGAGGCGGCGGATATTCAACTGACTTTTTAACAAAAGGCGGCATGCCTGTAACGATTTCGCGCTTAAATATTGTTAAAGGGCTGGGTCCTGTTCTGCAAATTGCAGAAGGATATACGGTTGATTTGCCGGAAGAAGTTCATGACGTGCTTGACAAACGGACCGATCCAACTTGGCCTACCACTTGGTTTGTTCCGAATCTAACCGGAGAAGGTGCATTTAAAGATGTTTACTCGGTTATGAATAGCTGGGGAGCCAACCATTGTTCCATCAGCTATGGTCATATTGGAGCCGATTTAATCACGCTGGCATCCATTCTTCGCATTCCGGTAAATATGCACAATGTACCTGAGGAAAAAATATTCAGACCAGATGCTTGGAGCATGTTTGGAACAAAAGATCTTGAAGGCGCTGATTACAGAGCATGTAAAAACTTTGGGCCGATCTATAAATAACAAGTAACAAAGGAACGGGATGCTTATGAAAAAATACGCAATCGGAGTAGATTTTGGGACTGAATCTGGAAGAGTTGTCTTAGTAGATGTTGCAACTGGTGAGGTTGCTGGTACTCATTCCACACAATATAAACATGGAGTCATAACGGAAACTCTTCCTCATAAGCAGGTGAAGCTGAAAAACAGTACAGCTCTTCAGCACCCGCAAGATTATTTAGATGTGCTGGAAACGTCCATCCCGAGAGTGTTAGAGGATTCCGGGGTGAGCAAAGATGATATCGTCGGCATAGGAATTGATTTTACATCCTGTACAATTCTGCCTGTCGATGAACAATTAACACCATTATGTTTTCAGGAAAAATGGAAAGATGAGCCGCATGCATGGGTAAAATTATGGAAACATCATGCAGCGCAGCCAGAAGCAGATACAATTAATCAATTAGCAAGCGAGTCGAATGAAGAATGGTTAAAGCGTTATGGTGGAAAAATTTCGTCAGAATGGATGCTGCCGAAAATATTAGAAATTATACATGATCGTGAGGAGCTCTATCATGAAGCGGCATTGTTCCTTGAAGCAGCTGATTGGCTGACGTCGCTGATGGTCGGTGAAGTGAAACGAAATAGCTGTTCTGCCGGCTATAAAGGAATGTGGCATAAACAGGAAGGCTATGTAAGAAAAGAATTTTTAAAAAGACTTCATCCATTGATGGAAAATATTTATGAAACAAAACTGTCGGGTGAAGTGGTTCCGATCGGCAGCAAGGCTGGCGAGCTGACGGAAGAGTTTGCAGCAAAAATTGGACTAAAACCAAAAACACCGGTTGCCATTGGAATTATAGATGCTCATGCTGCTGTTCCAGGTGCAGGAGTTACCGCACCTGGAAGCATGGTTATGGTTATGGGAACCTCCACCTGTCATATGCTGTTAAGCACAAAAGAAGAGTTTGTCGAAGGAATCAGCGGAGTCGTCGAAGATGGAATAATCCCTGGCTACTACGGATATGAGGCAGGCCAGGCTGCTGTTGGCGACATTTTTGCATGGTTTGTTAAAGAGCTTGTGCCGGGTTATGTCGAAAGAGAAGCGGAGGCCAAAAATCTATCCATTCATCAATATTTGGAGCAAAAAGCCAGCACATTGCCTCCAGGATCAAAAGGATTGCTGGCATTGGATTGGCATAATGGAAATAGAACTCCGTTAGTTGATGCCAATTTGTCAGGTTTATTAGTCGGTCTTACGCTGAATACAAAACCTGAAGAAATTTACCGTGCATTAATTGAATCAACAGCATTCGGGACACGCTTGATCATTGAAAGCTTTGAGAATGCAGGAATCGAAATTAATGAATTGGTTGCATGCGGCGGACTGCCTCATCAAAATGAAATGCTCATGCAAATATATGCAGATGTAACGGCAAGACCAATCAAGATCGCATCTAACAAAATCACATCAGCCATCGGAGCTGCAATGTTCGGAGCTGTTGCTGCAGGATCAAAACTAGGTGGATACGATACGATCGAAGAAGCAGCAGCAAATATGGCCAAATTAAAAGACAAAGTTTTTTATCCGAAACAGGATCACGTAGAAAAATATAATTTGTATTATGAAGAGTATAAAAAATTGGTAAACTATTTCGGCCGCGGAACGAACAATGTGATGAAAAAAATAAAAAATTAATACAAAATACGGGGGTGTCTAATAAGTCGCTTTTACGGCTTATTGATGCCCCCTTTAATGTTTTGAAACGTTGATATATCGATGTTTATGATTTTTTGCTTTCAATGGGGCCTGATTTTATGGAGGCTTCTTTTTTTATTTTGCACTGGCGCACAAAACTACTGATGCTAAATGTTTTAATAGAATCAAAGCTTGATGCAAAATGGCGATTATGTTTCTATTAAATCAATATAATAATTAGTTTGGTCAAATTCACTCTTTTTGTTTATAGGTTTCAAATTATATCCATTTTATTTTACTTCAATCATCACGGCATCTCCCTGACCGCTTCCAGAACAGATCGCTGCGATTCCAATCCCTCCTCCGCGACGGCGTAATTCGTACGCTAGTGTCAAAAGAATACGCGCGCCGCTTGCGCCGATTGGGTGACCAAGGGCAACAGCACCGCCATTTACATTCACTTTTTCCGGATCGATTCCCGCAATTTTTATACTAGCGAGTGCAACGACTGCGAATGCTTCATTAATTTCGAACAAGTCGATATCATCGACAGATTTCCCCGTCTTTTTCAATAGCTCAAGAATGACAAGGCCCGGTGTTATTGGAAAATTTTCTGCTTCAACCGCAACTTCTGCATGGCCAATGATGGTTGCAAGAACGTTTTTACCTTCTCTTTTTGCCCGTTCATCGCTCATCAGTACAAGCGCTGCAGCTCCATCATTAATTCCAGGTGCGTTGCCGGCTGTAATCGTTCCATCTTTGTCAAATACAGGAGGTAATGTTGCCAGAATCTCTTTCGTTGTGTCTTTTCGCGGTGATTCATCTTTATAAATGACAAGCGGGCTGCCTTTACGCTGTGGAATTTCAACCGCTGCAATCTCTTCTGCCATCTTGCCTTCTTCGATTGCTGCAATTGCTCTTTTATGGCTTCTCACAGCCCAATTGTCCTGTTCTTCACGCGATATTTCATACTCTTTCGCAATTTTGTTTCCGTACGTCCCCATATGAACACCAGTAAAACTGCATGACAGGCCATCATGAATCATTAAATCAATCATCTGTGCATTACCCATTCTTAACCCCCATCTTGCGTTCTTCAATGCATATGGAGCGTTTGACATTGACTCCATGCCGCCTGCCAAAATGACTTCTTCGTCGCCTGCCCGAATGATTTGATCAGCCATTGTTACACTGCGAAGACCGGATGCACAAACTTTATTCACTGTTTCTGTTTTAATGCTCCAAGGAATACCTGCTTCACGAGCTGCCTGGCGCGACGGGATCTGTCCCTGTCCAGCCTGAAGAACATTTCCGAAAATGACTTCATTCACATCTTCAGGCTTTACTTCTGCTCGCATTAAAGCCTCTTTCATCGAAATACCGCCAAGCTGTGATGCTGTTAATTGAGCAAGCGATCCGTTAAATTTTCCAATCGGGGTACGCGCGCCTTCTAAAATAACTGTCTTTACCATTTAATTCACCTCCGAAAGTTCAGGAGAAACTGTGAATTTTGCATCTGTTTTTGCTATCACTTCATCAACTGAAACACCATCCATTGTTTCAATCAGCACCATCCCTTGATCTGTAAAGTCAAACACGGCTAAATCGGTAATCAATCGATGGACGACCCCTTTTCCAGTAAGTGGAAGTGTACATTCTTTCTTCACTTTCGATTCCCCGCTCTTGTTCAAATGTTCCATAATGACGATGACACGTTTCGCACCGTTTACAAGATCCATTGCTCCGCCCATACCTTTGACCATTTTCCCTGGAATCATCCAATTGGCTAAATCGCCGTTCTCTGAAACTTCCATACCTCCTAAAATAGCAAGATCAATATGTCCTCCACGAACCATTGCAAATGATTCGGCACTGTCAAAAAATGAAGCGCCGAGCACTGTAGTAATCGTTTCTTTACCAGCGTTAATCAAATCGGGATCTTCCTCCCCTTCAACCGGATAAGGTCCAATGCCAAGCAGCCCATTTTCTGAATGTAATAAGATGTTGAAATTGGACGGAATCTCATTGGCAATAAGTGTTGGCATTCCGATACCAAGATTGACAATCATTCCGTTTTCAATTTCCTTTACCGCACGCTTAACAATCTTTAATCGATTGTTAGACATCCTGATCACTCCTTCTTTTATTTAGTAACCACTGTTCTCCGCTCAATGCGTTTTTCATAATTCGTTCCTACCAGTAAGCGTTGAACATAAATACATGGTGTGTGAATTTCGTCCGGATCAAGTTCACCAGGTTCAACAATTTGTTCCACTTCCGCTATGGTGATTTTACCTGCCATTGCGGCAAGCGGATTAAAATTTCGCGCTGTTTTCCGATACACAAGATTCCCATAAGTATCAGCCTTCCACGCTTTTACAAAAGCAAAATCTGCAACGATGGCTTCCTCCAGCAAATATGTTTTTCCGTTGAACTCTCTTTCTTCTTTTCCTTTTGCGATCGGCGTTCCGACACCTGTTGCGGTATAAAAAGCCGGAATTCCTGCTCCACCTGCTCTCATTCGTTCTGCAAGAGTACCTTGTGGTATAAGTTCTACTTCTAAATCGCCGCTTAAAAATTGCTGTTCAAAAATTTTATTTTCCCCGACGTAGGAAGCGACCATTTTTTTGATTTGTTTATTTTTGAGTAGAAGACCAAGTCCCCAATCATCGACACCACAATTGTTGCTGTAAATAGTCAAATTCTTTGTCCCCTTGTCACGTAAAGCTTGAATAGTCTTTTCTGGAATTCCGCACAACCCAAATCCGCCTACAACAATGGATGCACCGTCTTGAATGTCTGAAACCGCTTCCGAAAATGAATTCATGATTTTGTTCATGAACATCTCCTCCTTTCTTTGTCTTATGTAAGAGTTTACATTCCCATTATCTATAAGTAAAATAGATAAAAAGAATACAATTTATTCCAATAGTGAATAAATAAGGGGGGAGTATGGTGGAATTTCGTGATATTCAATCTTTCATTGATGTTGCCAATCATAACAGCTTTACAAAGGCTGCTGAATATTCCTACTTATCACAGCCTTCATTGAGCAAAGCCGTTAAAAAGCTTGAAGCTGAGCTGCATGTTGAACTGATCGAAAGGTCAACTCGTCATCTCCGTTTGACAGATGCAGGTCAAATTGTATATCAGCAAGGAAAAAAATTGATTGAAACGTTGGAAGAAATGAAAATGTTATTAGATGAACTTTCTAATCTTGCGACTGGAGAGATTAAGATGGGGGTTCCGCCGCTCATTGGAACTTTGTTTTTTCCTTCTATTGCTAGAATGTTTCATCAAAACTATCCGAATGTGAAACTTGAACTTATAGAGCTTGGGGCAAAGGTCATCGAACAATTAGTGGAAGAAGGAGAGATTGACATTGGCATAGTTGTACTGCCTGTAGACGAATCCGTTTTTCATATTCATCCGTTTATTACAGAAGAATTTGTCTTGTTTATTCATCGTGACCACCCAATTGCACAAAAACAAACAGTTTCAGTACATGAATTAAAAGATGAACCGTTTATATTGTTTTCGAAAAACTTCAAACTCCACGATTACATCATCAACACATGTAAAAATGCAGGCTTTACTCCAATTGTTTCATATGAAAGCTCGCAATGGGATTTAATTCTTGAGCTTGTTTCATCAAAACTAGGTATTACTTTAATGCCGAAAATGATTTTTCATAAACAGAACAGCCCCAACATCACGATTGTTCCGCTTAAAGATCCGCCTCTTCTTTGGAGACTCGGCATCATTACGAGAAAAGGCAGATATCACTCATTTGCTTTAAAAAAATTGCTGGAAATGCTTAAAGAAAATCCATTATGATTTTTCAAACGTATTTATCGTTTCGATAATGGGGACTTTCATCAAAGTATCAACTGTTTCCGGTGAAAATTTGAGAACATTCAAACTTGTTTTTTACATTGAAACAAAATGAAACTGCAGTTATTGTTCATCAAATTTTCCATCATAAAATTAGGACGGTACAATAGTGGCTTTGTCATTCAAGTCGTCTTTGTTGTCCCTTGGAAAATTCCTTGTCGTTATTTTTATGTTTACTAGACTAAAAGATGGTCTATTTTTTTACAAAAAATCTCTTGATCGAGCTTAAGCTGTCTGTCGAATATCATGGAGCAAGCAACAAAATTCTATTGGCGAATTGCAACAAATTCTTTTTTAGCTGTATTGTTGTACGAAAAAATTGTAGCGAAACAGTGTAGCGATTCGCTACAATTCATCATTCTCTTTCACCATTCTCTAATTTTCGAAAGCCTTTTCTCTTCTTAATTTTTTGATAATTTTTAATATTGGCACGAATGTTGCAAAGTAAAAAGCGAAAACAAAATCAATTTTTGAAAAAAGAAAGGAGAGAAATGGATGGAAGCAGTAACAACTCGCAATGCACAAATACTTGCTATCGATGCAGGGGGAACGATGACAGATACCTTCATTATTGACGACAATGGTGAATTTGTCGTCGGAAAAGCACAATCCACACCTGAAGATGAATCAATTGGTCTTCTCAACTCTGCAAGGGATGCACTAACTTACTGGAACACAACAGTAGAAGAAGAATTTCCTAAATTGCTTGCGGGTGTCTACTCCGGAACAGCGATGCTGAATCGTCTCGTGTCAAGGAAAGGACGCCGCGTCGGTCTGATCGTTAATAAAGGGATGGAGGATTTCCATCGAATGGGCCGGGCGATCCAGGCTTACCTAGGATATTCTTATTCAGACCGTTTACACTTGAATACTCATCGTTACGATCCTCCACTTGTACCGAGAGAATTGACAAGAGGCGTAACAGAAAGAGTCGATTTATTTGGAAACGTTGTCATTCCACTTTATGAACATGAAGTGGAACCAGCAGTATTGGACCTTCTGGAACAGGATGTCGAAGCAATTGTGATCAGTTTGCTTCATTCTTACAAATATCCGCAGCATGAACGAAAAATTAGGGATATTGCAAAGGAAGTCATGAAGAAAGTCGGAAAAGAAGTGCCTGTGTTTGCATCGGTTGATTATTACCCTGTTAGAAAAGAGTCTCACCGCACAAATACAACCATTATTGAAGCATATGCAGCAGACCCGTCTCGGGAGACATTGTCGAAAATTGATAACATGTTAAGAAATCACGGGGCAAAATTTGATCTTCGGGTCATGGCCAGCCACGGTGGAACGATAAGTACGCGTGCAAATGAACTGGCAAGAACGCTCGTTTCAGGTCCGATTGGGGGAGTAGTTGGCGCGAAATATCTTGGTGAACAACTCGGTATTCGCAATATTGCATGCTCGGATATCGGCGGAACAAGTTTTGATATGGCTCTTATTACTCAAGGGGATTTGAGTATTAATACAAGCCCAGATATGGCAAGGCTTGTACTATCATTACCGCTTGTTTCCATGGATACTGTTGGAGCTGGGGCCGGCAGCTTTGTGCGAGTGGATCCGAACTTCAAATCATTAACACTTGGACCGGACAGCGCAGGTTCGAGAGTCGGCGTTTGTTATCCGGAGGGCGGCATAGAAACGGTAACAGTAACCGACTGCCACGTTGTTCTTGGACTAATCAACCCGGATAATTTCCTTGGCGGCGAGGTTAAGCTATATCCGGAAAGAGCTTATGAAGCATTGAAGAAGCAGGTCGCCGATCCGCTCGGATTATCTGTTGAAGACGCAGCATACGGTGTTATCGATCTGCTTGAGTCGCAACTGCGCAATTATCTTGAATCTATGATCCTTGGAAAAGGGTATTCGCCATCTCAATATGTATGCTTCTCTTATGGAGGCGGCGGTCCGCTTCATACTGCCGGCTACACAAAAGGTCTTGGCTTTGAAGATGTTCTAGTACCGGCGTGGGCAGCTGGATTTTCTGCTTTTGGCTGCGGTGCGGCAGACTTTGAATACCGCTATGATAAAACACTTGATATCAATGTAAACAACGGGGATGAAGACAGCAGTAAGCTGAAGGCAGGTAAAGAATTGCAGGATGCTTGGGATGAACTAATCGAAAAAGTGGCAGCTGAATTTGAGAAAAATAACTTTAAACGACAAGATGTGAGTTTCCGTCTTTATTTCCGCATGCAGTACCAAGGTCAGTTAAACGACCTTGAAATTGAATCGCCGATTCAAAAGTTTAAGGATATTAACGACTGGGAAGAGCTTGTCAAAGCATTCGAAGAAACGTATGCGAGAATTTACGCAAAAGCGGCCAAATCGCCTGAACTCGGTTACAGCATCACAGGAGCAATCGTACGCGGTATTGTTGAAGTGGCAAAACCGAAAATTTCCTGAGGAGCCTTTATCTGGAGAAACTCCGCCGTCAGAAGCGTTTCTTGGCCAGCGTGATGTGTATTGGAAGGGCGAGTGGATCAAAGCAAACATTTGGGAAATGGAAAAATTGAAGCCAGGGAACAAAATCGGTGCATTTTCAATTTTAGAATCTCCAGCCACAACGTTTGTGATTCCGCCTGGTTTTGAAACATATCTTGATGAGCATCGCATTTTCCACTTAAAAGAACTTTAAGGAAAAAGGAGGGTATTTTTTCATGACGATTACTGAAAAAACAATACAAAGCCAGAAAAATATTGGTTGGCACGGAAAAACACTCAAGCAAATGCGTAAAGAAATTGATGAAATCAGCCGAGAGACAGGACATTACGCAGGTTTAAAAACATTGCCATTAAAAGAGTCATATCCAATCCGCTATGAAAAGATCTTTTCAAAATTGCGGGGAGGAGTTGTGCATGCAAGGGAAACGGCCAAAAGAGTGGCGGCCTCCCCGATTGTTGAGCAAGAAGGGGAATTATGCTTTACTTTATACACTCCTGAAGGAGATTCGATTGTAACTTCTACTGGAATTATCATTCACGTCGGGACGATGGGCGCAGCGATTAAATACATGATTAAAAACGATTATGAAGAGAATCCGGGAATTGAAGACGGAGATATTTTCTGTAACAATGATTGCCAGATCGGAAATGTGCACCCATGTGACGTTCATACAATTGTTCCAATCTTTTACGAGGGCGAGCTGATAGGCTGGGTTGGCGGAGTTACCCACGTAATTGATGTTGGGGCGACTGCACCAGGAAGTATGACCGTTGGACCAGTTAGCCGTTACGATGACGGTTATCAAGTGGCCTGCCGTAAAATCGGTAAAAACGATACGCTCTTAAAAGATTGGCTTATTGAAAGCCAGCGTTCTGTCCGAACAACAAAGTACTGGCTTCTTGATGAACGGACTCGCGTTGCCGGCTGCCATATGATCAGAGACCTTGTCCTTGATATTGTCAAGGAGGAAGGTGTCGACACTTATAAACAATTTATTCGCGAGGTAATTGAGGATGGACGGCGCGGTTTTGTCAATCAAGTAAAAACGTTGCTGATTCCGGGTAAATACCGCCAAGTTTCATTTGTGGACGTACCATATAAAAACCTAGATGTTCCTCCTTACGCTCGTGTAAACACGATTATGCATGCCCCAACAGAACTGACTGTTCACAAAGATGGCAAGTTCCAAATCGACTTTGAAGGCGTTAACAGATGGGGATGGCACAGCTACAATGCTACACCTGTTTCGATTACGAGCGGAATATGGGTCATGATGTCGCAAACGCTCATCCCGAACGATCGGGTTAATGATGGCGCTTATTATGCGAGCCAGTTCGACTTGCCTTACGGTTCATGGCTAAATCCGGACGATATTCGGACCGCTCACAGCTATGCATGGCACTTCCTTGTATCTGCATGGAGTCCATTATGGCGTGCACTTAGCCGCAACTACTTTGCACGCGGGTATTTAGAAGAAGTTAACGCCGGAAATGCCAACACTTCTAACTGGCTGCAAGGAGGAGGATATAACCAATTTAACGAAAATCATGCCGTTAACAGCTTCGAATCAGCAGCCGAAGGGGTCGGAGCAAGTGCGGTAAGAGACGGTATTAACCATGCGGCAGCCATCTGGAACCCTGAAGGTGATATGGGAGATATGGAAATTTGGGAGCTCGCAGAACCGCTTCTTTATTTGGGACGAAGCATAAAACCAAATACAGCAGGGTATGGAAAATACCGGGGAGGCAGCGGCTACGAGACTTTGCGGATGGTATATGGTGCAAAAGACTGGACGATGTTCTTTATGGGAAATGGCTATATGTCAAGTGACTGCGGTTTAATGGGAGGCTATCCAGCAGCGTCAGGATACCGTTTTGAAGCACATGGAACGAATTTGAAAGAACGGATCGAAAAAAGACTGCCTATTCCTACAGGGGGAGACAGTGATCCGGATAATCCAGAATACGATACTTTAATGGAAGCAAAGGAAATTATCCGTGATAAGCAATCCATTACAACAGAAACAATTTTTGAAAATTACGATCTGTATTTAAATTACCTTCGTGGGGGCCCTGGTTTTGGGGATCCGCTTGAGCGCAAGCCGAAAATGATTGAGGATGATTTAAATGAAGGACTGCTGCTGCCGCGTTATGCAGAAAGCGTTTACGGAGCAGTTGTCAGCAAAAATGAAAAAGGCAAGTATATCGTTGATGAAAAAGCGACAGAAAAACGCCGCAAAAAAATAAGAAAAGAGCGTCTAAAGCGCGGGGTTCCTGTAAAAGAATGGATGGAGCAGGAGAGACAAAAAATTCTAAACAAAGAAGCGGCTGTACAGGTTCGTCATATGTATGCCGGCAGCTTTGCCTTAAGTGAAAAATTTGCGAATGAGTTTAAACAGTTCTGGAATCTGCCGACAGAATGGCATTTATCAGAAGATGAGTTAGGTGTACCAACCTTCGGAGCAAAAATAAATCATCAGAAAAAAACGGGGTGAGAACATGGCACAATATGATCGTAAGACGATTGAAGAGCTGATCGACGGAACAATTGATTTTTACAAATTAAAAGAAATGCTTTCAAATTTTAAGGATACTGACCGATTTGATAAATATATCAGCATTTTGCAGGAAAGAGTTCCATGGGATGATCCAATTCTATTGCCGGCTGGACTTCACCTTTATATCGTTTTGAAGCCAGATGGCAAACGAGTCGTAAAGTGTGATTGCGGACATGAATTTTGTGAGGCAAGTGACAACTGGAAACTTCATGCGCTTATACACGTTCGTGATACAGAGGAAAAAATGGTGGAGCTGTATCCGAAGCTGCTTGCTCCAGATCCGGAGTGGCAGGTTATACGTGAATACTATTGCCCAAATTGTGCAAGTCAACTGGAGGTAGAAGCTGTAACACCTTGGTATCCAATCTTAAAAGATTTTGAACCAGATATTGATGCATTTTACAATGAATGGCTGAAGCGTCCGATACCTCAAGTGAAATAAACCATCAACCAGGAGTTCGTTTCTGACTAAAGGCTGACACAATCGAACAGCAAGTGGATAACCTAGTGTTTTCATCACAAAGGTTATCCACTTTTATTTAAAGCAGTTTTAAAAAAACTATAGAAAGTTGACACATTATTTCATTTTTAGAGAGAATACCATAAAGAAACAGAATTTTTTACGACAAGCAGTTCAAAACGTATTGCTCAAAATTAATCTGTCGCATGCACACTTGAGCAAATGCGTTAAACATTTGACATCGTTTTGATAAAGCGATGGTGAACGCATGAATTTGATTCAAAAGATTAAAAATGCGAATCTAGACACTTGATATCTTCGAGTAAATACGTTAATAATTGTGGTAACACTTGTCACTTCCTTGCTGATCATCACTGGTGTGTAATTCCTTAAGAACTACGGGGGTGGTAAGTTTTTTGCTTTTAAAGCCCCGAATAAAGTATTTTTATAATCTATTTTCGAAAAATTTTGATAATATGTCCAAGAGGAGGGGGGAGTACATGGGCAATCCATATATATCTATTTTCTCTACGCACAACTTGCCAGATAAAAAAAGAGATTTGGAAACTTTATGGGAAATGTTTGTGGAAAGATCGTGGGAAGATAAAATATCGGGCAAAATACGAAAAAATGTTTTAGATTCTTGGAGCCGCTGTCAGGAAACTGGAGTTGACCCGATGCAATTGCAAACGAAGGCAGCTTTAACAGAATACGAATTAAATCATCTGTTAAAAGGATCTGAGCTATATCAAATTGCGAAACCGATTATTGATAATTTATTTTATAAGTTGAAAGGTACTCGGTATCTTATCACGCTGACGGATGAAAACGGTTGCATAATTTATTTAAAAGGTGAACCGTATGTTTTGCGGGAAGCGGAAAAAATGAATTTCACAGTTGGCATGGACTGGAGCGAAAATGCAGCAGGTACAAATGCGATTGGAACGTGTATCGTCACCCAAAATCCCATTCAAATTTTTTCTGCAGAACACTTTTGTCAAGGATGTCATCCATGGACATGTTCTTCAGCTCCTATCATTCATCCCTTCACAAAAGAGGTCATCGGTGTCATCGATTTTACAGGATTTTGGGAAGATGCTCAGCCTCATACACTTGGTTTAGCTGTATCCACTGCACAAGTGATTGAAAAACAGCTTGCATACGTCTATATGAAAGTGAATAACTATTTAATAGATTATTTTTTTCAATGCGCAAATAAATGGAAAAACGATCATATTCTAGTACTGAACCATGCTTTTTATGTTGTGAAGAGCAGTGAAAAGCTAAAGGAATTATTTAACCTGAAACATGCAGGAGATTTGGCGGTAAATCCTGATTTTCATCCTTTAATAAATGAGATGAAAAGGATGTCCAAATTCTCTGCGAAAAACGATATTTCCAGCGATTTGATGGTTCGAGATTTCAAGGTTTTAGCAATCGAGCCGATTCATTTTAAAGGGGAAGTTGCTGGATATATGGTCGTGTTGAAGGATAACAAAAAGGTATTCCGTACCACTGCGCGATACATTCTCAAGGATGAACCATGGAACGATATTATTGGGACATCGGATGCATTGTTAACAGCACTAAACAAATGTTATAAAGCTGCTCCTTCAAATGTTCCGATTCTTCTGTTGGGAGAAAGCGGTACAGGAAAGGAAAAAATTGCAAAATCAATACATCAATCTAGTCAGAGAAGAGACAAACCTTTTTTAGCAATAAACTGTGGCGCAATTCCGAAAGAATTGATTGGAAGTGAACTGTTCGGTTACGAAAGTGGAACTTTTACCGGAGGTTCGAAAGAAGGGAAGAAAGGAAAATTTGAGGAAGCAAACGAAGGAACCTTGTTTTTAGATGAAATCGGCGAGATGCCACTAGATCTGCAAGTCCATTTGCTTAGGGTGCTGCAAGAAAAGGAGATTATGAGGCTGGGTTCATCTCAAACGATTCCAATCAATGTGAGAATTATTGCTGCAACGAATAAGAACTTATATGCCTTGTGTAAACAAGGGCTTTTTCGCGAAGACTTATTTTTTAGACTTAACGTTGTTACGGTTAATATTCCTCCTCTTCGTGAGCGAAGGGAAGATATTCCTCTGATTGCTGATTATTTCTTAAAAAAATTTGCAAAAAAGTATGCGAGAGAATCCCTTTCCATTGCGCAAGAAACTTTAAATTACTTTTTAGAATATTCGTGGCCCGGCAACATAAGAGAAATGCAAAATGTCATTGAGTATGCCGTCATATTTAGTGATTCTCCTGTTATTAGGATAGAAGACTTACCGGCATACTTTATTGAAAACAGAATGAGCCTCTCCATCAATAACCAGCTTAAAGATTTATCTTTAATAGAAGTCGAAGAGCAAAAAGTGCTTGTCAGGCTTTTAGAGGAAACAGGCTGGAATTTATCAGCTGTCGCCAAAAAAATGAATATTGCCAGGTCCACTCTTTATCGGAAGTTAAAAAAATATCAGCTAAAACAAACATAAGCCGATTTTCTCGCGTAAATCCAATCATATTCACTAAACTCTTCACATGTCATCACATCTCAAATTTTTTAAAACAAAAAAATGCCTAGGCAAGGCGCTTTTTTTTACGGTGTCATAGATAATAGAAGCTAGTGTGTTGAAAATAAAAAGATCCTCAAACAAAGCTATCATACCTTATCCATTCCTTCCATACAATTGAAATGAACGACGATCATGGGAGGATGGATGATGCAATTTTATTACGGTCAGCAAATGCCGCTTCGCATATTGGATGAAGCGGAGTTTTGGAAGCATCAAGAGGAAGAGCATACTGTTGTGATCCGAGAGCTGGTGGCAAATTTAGAGCAAAACTATGTAGATGCTTTGTTAAATTGGGAAGAAGAATTGTCGAAGACGCATCAAAAGGTTGTGCGCTATATTGAGTCTGTCATACGCTCCCCTTACTATATTCCAGCAAAGCTTTATCAACGAGTATTGAATTTGGTGTCATTTTGCTTAAAGCAAAGTCTCGATTTTATTAAATTATGCCGGCAAATTAAAACGGAAAGCGCTGCTGTTCGAAAAAATCCGACCGCCAAAGTTGTTTTGAACCATATTATTCGTGAATCAGAATATTTTGTCGGCATAGCGCAAGTGCTGTTGTATGGCAGCAAGTAAATTTTCAAGGGAATTCCTTTTTTGAAGGAGTTTCCTTTTTGTTTTCCTGGATTTTATTATTATATCTATGATATGCAATTTCGAGAGTATGAGGATATTTTTACATACTATGGAATACTAGTAAGAAAAAATTTTATTTATAAAAACCGCTGGAATATTGATTTTTATGCGGTTTTTACATTAACTAATTAGATATAGGAATTGTTATTGTTAGTTATAGGATTTAGTTAAAGACATCGGTTAGATTAAACCGGTGTCTTTAATTATAGAGGTTGTTATTTAGAAATGTTGAATTCTAAAATCACAGGGTAATTATTTTGGAGAGAAAAAGGGAGGAGTTCAGTATTTTAATTAATTGGTACATGATTTGAGAAATGTCCGACATTTCTTTTGAAAAGCCGTTGACATTCTTTTATAGTTTCAGTAGGTTGATAGTAGATTACAAAGGGTGGGATGTCAGTGAAGGCTTTTTTATTCAGAGTGTTCGTTTTTGCTGTTTTATGGACGTACTTTTTATTTTCAGCTTTTTTGGATCATTCAGCACATCTCACCTTATTGGTATTTTTAAGTGCTTGTACAATTGGCTGCTATTTTTTTCTGCCTGTTGTCAAAAATACTCTTCTGTTGTACATCATCGTGGATCTTTTCATTTTGTCAGCGGGATGGCTTCAGTCTGCTGCAGGCAATCATGCCTCTCTTTTATTAATTTTATATCTTTATGTCGAAGCAATTTTTCAGCTAAAAAAACAGCCCTTTCGTCTGTTTGCCGTCATTCATGTTTCTGTTTCGATCCTGATCGCCTTATTCCTTCCTAATCCTTTTGAATGGCTGACGGTGTTTGCTATATTTACTTTCATTTCTGTTGTTTTAAATGAATATATCTTTGAAAGGAAGGAACAAAGGGAGCTGTATGAACAACTATTAGGAGAATATAGAGGATTAAAGCGTATCAGCTATGAAAACGAGCGGTCGGCCAGATTGGAAGAACGAACGAGAATTGCCCGTGATATTCATGATTCTGTCGGGCATAAATTAACGGCATTGCTGATGCAGCTTGAGATGCTTTCGATCAAAGAGAAAAGGAAGGAATATGAAGAATTAAAATCTTTAGTTCGCGAAAGTTTAGAGGAAACGAGACATGCAGTTAGGGCGCTAAAAATGGATGAAAGTGAAGGGATTTCGTCAGTGCTTCAGCTCATTCGTAAGCTGGAATCGGAAAGTCATATTATGGTGCATTTTACGACGAAGCAAGGGGTTTTGTCGGCCCGTCTTACTAATCAGCAAAATGTCGTTTTGTACCGAGTCATCCAAGAGGCGCTAACGAATGCGATGCGGCATGCGCAATCAAGGGAAGTGTATATCATATTAGGAAAAAATGCGATCGGTGACTTGGAATTTACGATAAAAAACCGGATATCGGATGCCAAACCGTTTCAAAAAGGCTTCGGTTTAACGAATATGAAAGAGCGTGTGAAAGAAGCTGGAGGAAGCTTGAACATATTTCAAACAAATGATGAGTTTGTTGTTCATGGGACTTTGCCAATAAAGGAGTATGAATGATGACCATCCGTATTTTACTTGTTGAAGATCAAGCCATTGTCCGCCAGGGCTTGAAAATGATGATCGAACAGGACGAGCAATTAAAAGTAGTCGCGGAAGCTGATCATGGGTTAAAAGCAATCGAAATAATGGAAAAGACAATTGTAGACCTGATTTTAATGGATATTCGCATGCCAGTTATGAACGGAGTAGAAGCGACTAAAAAAATAAAAGAGCGGTGGCCTGATGCGAAAATTCTTATTTTAACAACGTTTAATGATGAGGAATATGCCGTACAGACGTTGAAGGATGGGGCAAGCGGTTTTTTGCTGAAGACATCTGAACCGGCAAAGCTGATTGATGCGATACATAGCTGCATGAAAGGCGGAATGTCCATTCATGAAGATGTAGCGGCAAAAATGGTACCGAAGCTGCTGGAAAAGCCAAAAAAAGAGATGGTGAACGTGCCTTTAACACCGCGTGAGCTGGAGATTGTGAAGCTTGTCGGCGAAGGAAAAACGAACAAAGAAATTGCGTCTGACCTTCATTTGTCCATCGGAACTGTCAAAAACCATATGACGCAAATTTTAAATAAGCTTGGGCTGCGGGATAGAACACAGCTCGCTATTTATGCCATTAAACATGATATTTGCTAGCTGTTTGATTAGGATCGGCTATTTAGGCCGGTCTTTTTTTGTATTGAAATAATGCCGTGAAATTTTAAAGCTCTATGTTAATGAAGCGTTCATAATTGAAAAATGTTTGCTTCGACTCGGAATGTTTGCTGATTTTCAGCGCTATTCCTAGAGACTTTGTAAATGTATGACCTAAGTCATAGTTTTTCAGTGAAAAGAGTGACTGCAGATAGTATGTGAGAAAGTGCGGACGCTGTAATATACAAAATAGAACGTTGAGAGGGAGGATAAAAAATGCTGGAAGCTGTTGAAATAACGAAAAGGTTTAAACAAACGCATGCTGTAAACGGTGTGAATTTATTTTTGGAAAGAGGGGAAATCATCGGGCTTTTGGGGCCAAACGGCGCCGGCAAATCGACCACCATTTCAATTATTTCTACTCTGATTCCGCCGACAAGCGGTGATGTTCGTTTGAATAACGAAAGTGTCATCAAAAGGCCGGAAAAGCTCAGAAAAATTTTAGGGGTTGTACCGCAAGAAATTGCATTATATCCCGATTTATCAGCGCGGGAAAATTTGCTGTTTTTCGGCAAAATTTATCGGCTGTCAGGTTCGCAATTAAAACAGAAGGTAGAGGAAGTTTTGGAAATGATCGGTTTAACGGATCGCCAGCATGATCTTGTCAAAAATTTTTCAGGCGGAATGAAGAGAAGATTGAACATCGGGGCTGCCTTGCTGCACGAACCTGAATTGATCATTATGGATGAACCGACAGTCGGCATTGATCCACAATCAAGAAATTATATTTTGGAAACCGTCAAAAGGTTAAATAAGGAGAAAAAAATGACCGTATTGTACACGAGCCATTATATGGAGGAAGTCGAATTTTTATGCAATCGCATTTACATTATGGATAAAGGGAATATTTTGGCGGCCGGTACTAAAGAGGAGATAAAAAATATTTTATCGGCAGAAAACACAATCCAAATTACTGTCGAGCGCGTGAACGATTCATTTATTCAAGCGCTGCGTGATCATCCGGTTGTCAATCGCGTGACTGTGCAAGATCGGGTAATTACCGTATTAACGCCAAAGGAAGCGAATGCTTTTTCCATATTGTTCAAAATTGCTGAGGAAACAAACACAATGTTGACATCTATCGAGATTAAAACACCTACTTTGGAAGATGTGTTTCTTCATTTAACTGGAAGAGCATTACGAAATTAAAAGGGTGATGACCATGATTGGACAATTTATTAAGAAACAATTTTTAATAATGATCCGCAATAAGCAGGAATTGCTTCTTCTATTAGTAATGCCGTTCACTCTTATATCTATTTTAGGTTTTGCGCTCACAAGTGTAATGGACAGCAAAAAAATGGATATTCAAGCGAAAGTAGCGATTGTCGAACATGGCAATGAACAAAAGGACTTCGAAAAATTCGCCAACGACGTAAAAAACGTGCAAATGCCGGATGAGGAAAAGGAATTTCTATTAAAACAAGTGGAAAAAATGATGCCTATTTCCATTTTAAAACAAGAAATTTTAGGCTCAAAAGAGCTGGAACCGTATATACAAATGGCAGAGTTTCAGCCTTCTGAATTGGAGGAAATTCGTGAAAATGACAAATATACAGTCATTGTTGAAGTGCCGGAGCATTTTTCATACACGTTGTTAAACCATTTAATATTTGGTGAGAAAACGAAGCCGAAGCTTAGTATATATGTCAACGAAGGCAAAGAAATTACAGCCCAATTTGTTCAAGAACTCATCACTGAATTTCAAGAGCAATATTCTTTGATTTCTAAACTGGATCAGGCTGGCTTAAACGAATCACTTGAACTGCCTGTCGTAAAAGTAAAGGGAGAAATGGAAACCGTGACAAAACGGGAGCCTATTAATTCTTTTACTTATTATACAGTCGGCATAAGCGTTATGTTTGTGTTGTATCTGGCCTCGTATATTTCGTCTCATGCTTTGCAAGAAAAACAGTCGAACGCATTCCATCGTTTGTTGCTTGCCAATGTACCGAAAAATTTATACATGGCTGCTATTTTCATAACTTCCTTGATCATTGCCTTTTTTCAGCTCTCCTTGTTATATGCTTTAGCAGCCGTTTTTTACAGTGTCAAGTGGCCGGATCTCTTCTCGTTTATCATTGTTACGCTTGCTCTTTGTGTGGCAGTCGGAGGAATAGGAACCTTTTTAACATCATTGAGCTATCGAATAAATTCAGATAATGTTTCCATTTTCTTCTCAAGCGGAGTCGTTTCTATTTTGGCTTTTCTTGGCGGCAGCTATTTCCCGGTTTCGCAAATGTCGGAATTTATGCACAAATTGGGGGATATGACGCCAAATGGAGCCGGCATGACAGCTTATTTAAAAATTTTGCAAGGCTATGATCTGTCGCAATTTATTTGGCCTGTCATATACTTATGTCTTTTCGGTTTTGTTATGTTTGTATTGAGCTTGCTAGTTTTCCCAAAAAGGGGTGAAATGGCGTGATCGGAGTTTTGACAGCAAAGCTGCGTCTTTTTATCCGGAAGCCTTGGCTATTTTTAATGGTGTCGATCCTTTCTGTCGTTTTTGCTATGCTCATCAGTTCCGTAAACAAACAGACTATAGTTGTTCCAGTATACAGCGCGCTGCCTGAAAGTGAAGTGAAGGAAATCATTCGCTCTCTTGAGCAGTATAATCTATTTTCGTTTAAAAGGATGAAAAAAGAGGAAGTTGAAAAGCTGGTTGGCGAAGGTAAGGCGGAAGCAGGTGTGGAGCTTAAAAAGGACGATTTCCGCATAATCGTTGCTTCCAATACCCCCAATAGCTATTTGGTTCAGCAAACGGTTCAAAAAGTTTACGCAAAAGCATTACAATCCAAGTCGATCATCGATCAGGTGAAGGAAAAACAAGGAGAATCAAGCGCAAAGCAAGTGGCAAAATCGCTTGCGGAAGCGAAAAACGATCCGGTGTTTACCATAGAGACAAAACATTTCCGTGCGGATGAAACTGTTATCATCAACAGCAAAATGCAATCGATTTTCGGCAGTGTCTTATTTTTTGTCATTTATACGATTGCGTACAACGTTTTTAATATATTAATGGAAAAGCGAAACGGCATTTGGGATCGAATGATTTTGTCGCCGGTCAAAAAATGGGAGATGTATGCCGGAAATTTAATTTACAGTTTTGCAACCGGCTATATTCAGGTGGCGCTTATTTTTGCAGTCTTTCACTTTGTGTTTGATGTAGATTTCAGCGATAAATTTTGGTTTGTGCTCGTATTGCTCATCCCTTATGTACTGGCAATTGTCGCAATATCAATTTTTATAGTAGGAATTGTCAATAATGAGCAGCAGTTTCATGCGGTGCTTCCGCTTGTTTCTGTCAGCATGGCGATGCTCGGAGGATCTTATTGGCCGCTGGAAATTGTTTCTTCGGATGCACTTCTCTTGCTTTCAAAATTTGTCCCCGTTACGTATGGAATGGACCTGTTAAAAGGGGCGGTAGTTTACGGCTACTCATTCAGCGATTTGCTCTATCCGATGAGCATCCTATTCTTGATGGCTGTTGTGTTCATGGGGTTAGGGATCAACATTATGGAGCGGAAACGGGCTTAAGCGGTCAGCTTCCATTTGTAAATTATATGCGGCTCCCGCCTTAATCGTTGGCGGGAGCAAAATTTTGCATTTGTCGGCTGACAAGCTTTTGATACAACGGATGGGACTGCAATAACTCATTATGTGTTCCCTGACCGGTAATTTTACCATTTTCGAGGACGATGATTAAATCTGCATTAATAATAGTTGAAAGTCGATGGGCGATGACAAATGTTGTACGATTTTTCATAAGATGAAGGAGAGCGTTTTGCACTTTTTGCTCGGAGTTGCTGTCTAAATTGGATGTAGCTTCATCCAGCAGAAGAATTTTTGGATTTCTCAACAGTGCCCTCGCGATGGCAATGCGCTGACGCTGCCCACCGGATAGTTTGATCCCTCTTTCGCCGACTTCCGTTTCATAGCCGTCTTGCATTTGTTCGATGAATTCATCTACATTGGCCAATTGCGCTGCTTTTCTCACTTCTTCTTCGCTGACTGTACGATTTAGGCCGTAGCAAATATTTTCACGAATCGTGCCAGACATAATCGGGCTTTCTTGAGAAACGTAACCGATCTGTTGGCGCCACTCAAAAAGCGGAAATTCGCGAATGTCGGTATTCCCTAATTTTATTGCCCCGTTTGTTGGCTGATAGAACCGTTCAATAAGGGAAAAAATAGTTGTTTTACCAGCACCGCTTGGTCCGACGATCGCGACGGTTTGGCCGGGCTTCACTTCAAAATGAACGTTTTGCAAAATCGTTTTTCCTTTTTCATAAGCAAACGAGATGTTTTGAAACACGATTGGTTTATGAACATCAATTCTTGTATTTCCATTATTATGTTCTGTTTCTGTATTCAAAAGCTGCTGAATTCGTTCTGTCGCACCCATTGCCTTTTGGAAAGCTGTAAAAAATCCTGCCATTTGGCTAAAAGGTACAATAATTTGCACCATATATATTATGATGGCAACGAGCGAACCTGCGGATAATTCCCCTCTGGCAACACGAATTCCTCCATAGCCGATAATGACGACTAACACCGCCATAATAATCGTTGCCATTAAAGGTGAAATAATCGCTTGGATTTTTGCTTCCTTCAAGCCGAATCGGAACAACTGCTGAATTTTTTGATTTCCGTTTTGTTTTTCGACAGGTTCGGCAATGTTTGATTTTACCAACCGGATATCGCTCAGCACGCGGCCTAGATTACCGCTGAAAGTGGCCATTTCGTCTTGGGTTTGCATGGAAATTTTATAGATTTTCTGTCCAAGTGGAAGAACCAATACGATAGCAAGCGGTACAAAAATAAACAGAATGAGCGTCATTTTCCAATCAATGATAATTAAAATAGCGACAGCCCCTAAGACCGTAACAATTCCTGAAACGAAATTAGCTAAATGCTCGGTCACAAGCGACTTTACTGTATAAGTGTCCTGTGTTATGCGGCTCATCAATTCTCCAGATTCATGGCGGTCAAAATAAGGTATCGGCAAATACAGCACATGGTTCCAAAGCTTTAAACGGATTTTTGCCACAATATATTCGCCAATATAAGACATAAGATAATAGGAGAAGCCTGATGTGGCTGACTGAAGAATAAAAACTGCAATCAATAAAAAGATTAAATGAGTTTCAATACTTGAAGTTGAAAAACGATCAATCAAATCCCGTGTAAAGATCGGAACGACTAATCCTGTAGCTGCTTCCAAAAGACTTAATGCGATTGCCGCAACAAAAATCCAGAAAGGAGGGTTAGCCATTTTTATCAGCTTTTTAAAATTTTGCCAGGAAGTTTGATTTTTTTCAAAATTATCCACAATGAATCTCTCCTTTACGTTCGGGCCATTTTGAATCAGGATTGCTGGATAGCTTCTCTCCTTCTTAGTTTTATCTTAAAACCTGACGTAACGTTAGAATCAATATATTTTTTGAAAAAATGATTTAAATTTTGAAATTGTATGGAAAGGAAGAATTGCGGCTGTCTAAGTGGAACAGATTTGACTTCTCAGTCCTTTTCATATCGTTAAAACGGTTACATGAAGCCCGCCTCTAAGCAAGTGGGAGGGGGTAGTTCATCGAAATATTTTAAAGAAAGAATTAATGAATCGCTAAGTGCAAGAGAGAAGAGTTTGGCTTTGTGTTGCGCCGGCTAGTATCCAGCAAGCCCGGCCAAACAACGAAAAGCGAGCGCGGATCTTGACCTTTGATTATTTTTTCAATTTGAAAGGGTTTTGCTTCTTGGTTGTCAAAATATATTTTTGTATCAATCATAGATGGGGAAGGAGAATTCATCATGAAAACTGCTGATTTATGCGATCAATATTTAGAAAAGCTTCAAGTTTGTAAATTGCCGCTTATCAGTTATGGGGGACAAAAGGAATTTTCAGGTCCAATTGCAACGGTTGAAGTGTTTGAAGATAATGTGCTAGTTCGTCAGGCTCTAGAAACGATCCCAAAAGGTTCAGTTCTAGTTGTGGATGGAAAAGGTTCACGAAACTGCGCGCTTTTAGGAGATCGTTTAGCTCAGATTGCATGTGAACGTGAATTATCTGGCGTGATTATAAATGGATGTATACGCGACTCCGCTGAAATTGCGACGATGCCGATTGGGGTAAAGGCACTCGGCACCTGTCCGGTTAAAAGTAAAAAAGAAGGGAAAGGAAGCCGTGATGTCGTACTTGAATTTGGTGAAGTGCGCTGGATCCCAAATGCGTATGTGTATGCTGACAGCGATGGCATTGTCGTTTCTGAAGTGTCGCTAAATATGAATATAGAATAATTTAATTGATTGCATACTGTCCTTACGCGGGACAGCATAGTGATCTATACTTGAAAAGCTGTCAAACGATACAGAGGACGAAACGTAATGTCGAAAGGAAAAATGAGAATTTTTTGCGAATAACACGCGTTCAGACGCACCGTCAGCCTATATAAGTAACAATGAAGATCTAGACAAAAAGTCGACATTCGTATAAAAGTGTCGACTTTTTCCTTTTCATCATTTACGTCACTTTTATATTTGACGATTTATTACACTTATTGCTATTGCTGTTGCCGCTTCCAATCGCTTGAGTAAAAAATGGATGAATTTTTTGGTCACCGCTGCCTTTATCGTACTTTTAATGAACTCTCCTTTTTATTTAGAAAAATGCAGGAAAGTTATTCGCCATTTCTACTAATGTCATGATCACCGTTTTTTCTGTGAAAATTTTTACGCACGAACAGCTTCATTTGCGGCTTCCATCAGCACTTGCCCCGAAGAGGTTAAAATTTATAATGCCGCCTTCATAATTTTTTTGCGCAGCAAGCATTTTTGGTTGATTGTCAATCCTAACTTCTCGTCCATTCATGTATCTTAATACAAATGAGGTGTAAACATTGGAAACATTTAATTGGCATAAAGAAGCAGAAAAAAACTGGGATGATCGGGCCGATTTTTGGAATCAAAGCAGTGAGGAAAGGTGGGAGCATGGCAACCGTAAAACGATTGTTCCTTTTATTTTAAAGCATATACCGAAAGGAAGTTATATCGCTGATTTAGGCTGCGGGGACGGATACGGTTCGTTTAAGCTTCATGAAGCAGGCTATCATGTTATTGGCATTGATTTCTCCAAGGAAATGATTGAAAAGGCGAAGTCGAGAGGAGAGAACGAGCATTTGCAATTTCTTCAAGGGGATTTAACGAAATTGCCGTTTCCTGATGAAACATTTTCAGGAGCAATGGCAATTAACTCGATTGAGTGGATAGAGAAGCCGCTGGAAGCTTTGAATGAAATGAGGCGAGTGTTAAAAAACGGTCATCTCCTTTGTGTAGGGCTGCTCGGTCCGACCGCTGCTCCGCGAATGCACAGCTATCGCCGATTATATGGAGAGCCAGTGATTTGCAATACAATGATGCCATGGGAGTTTGAAAAATTAGCGAAGGAAAACGGCTGGGAAATAGTTGATGGAGAAGGAGTTTATAAAAGCAGAGTCACTGAGAAACTAGTTGCCTCACTTTCAACGGAGTTAAAGCAGGCATTAACCTTCATGTGGTTATTCATGCTTCGTAAAGCTGAATAGCAAATGGGGACTTATTTTGTTGTAGTTGTTTAAAAAGAAACGAAAACAATATTTTACACATTCTTTAAAAAATGTCCTAGGGGAAGATTCATTGGAACATTCTGATAGAATTCAATCATGGGGGGACAGGAAAAGTAGGTCGTTACATTGCCAAAAAAGCGTTAGAAAGCGGCTGCCAAGTTCGTATGCTTGTTAGAAATCCAGATAAATTAGCATATCGTGATGACAGAATTTAGCTTATTAGGGGAGATGTTCAAAATATAAATTTTATTCGAATTCTCCTCAAAGACTGTAATATTGTTATAAATACCTTTGGACAGTCGGTAAAGGCTTTGCCGTTATATAGCAGTGTACCGAATAATGTCCTTGCGATAATGCATGAATTTGGAATTAAAAGATACTAAGGGGTTACAGGTGCGTCCCAACTATAAAAGGTGACAACAAGAAACTAATAAATAGAATAGGTGCAAAAATGCTTGAACTCTTATTTCCTAAGATAATGACAGACAAACTTAAAGAACTACACATTCTCGCAAATAGTGAGATTGACTGGACGCTTGTACGCTTACCATTTGTTGTTGAGGGGTCAGAAACGGGCAATATAAAGGAAAGCTTAACGGATATGCCGGGAATAAAAATTTCGAATACTGATATAGCAAGATTTATTATTGATCAGATTCATGAAAAGAAGCCTTTTATTTCAAGCTGACTAAAAGCTATATGCGGGGAAGAAGCCATTTTTTTATAAAGCCATGAGTTATTTTGCTACTCGCTAATGATTGAAAATAATCTTTGGAATTCACTGTTTTTTATAGAAAACTCACTGTCCACGCCATCCAAAATGAAACATGTCATACCGAAGCTTCAAGTACTGCATGATAATAATCAATCCTATTTGGTAGGCCCCTCTTTTAAAGTCCATGTTCAAAAAATGGATGCGGACCACACATATACAAAAATTTATTCATTCTGTCTGGTATGAAAAAATGGAAGTGATGCTTAAGCGGCGATTCAGGTCGTACCGTTCATCAAGCAACAAATTAAGAAACTAGAAAACAGATAAAAACGTAAAAATAATGATAAGGTTTAAGCCTTTGGCTTTCATGTTGTCACACTAGTTTCCGCCCTCCCATATCGTGCAGGTAGGAGGGTGAGAAGCATGCCAAATTATCGGATCATCGTTGACATTTCGGATCGCAAACTTTTTCTGTTGGATGGAAACAAAGTGATTAGGGGGTACCCAGTAGGAATAGGAAAAATTGTCACCGCGACACCGATTGGTCGTTTTAAGATTGTCAATAAAGCTCCGAACCCAGGAGGGCCTTATGGTGTCTTATGGATGGGATTGTCGAAAAAACATTACGGCATTCATGGAACAAATGACCCTTCTTCGATCGGGAAAAGGGTGTCCAAAGGCTGCATTCGCATGCACAATCACGATATCATTGAATTGTCCAAATTCGTTCGGATCGGCACGATAGTTGATATAAGGCAATAAATAACAGCGACAACTAGCATCACAAGGTTTAGAGTATTGTTTAATAGGTTTTCCGTCAACTTGGACAGCTCTTGTTATATGTCATGATAGGAGCTGTCTGCCAGAAATAACATATTCAAATTTGCAAAAACGGAGGTTGATATTAATGAAAATCGTTATTAACGATACTGAATTGGAGGTAATAAAAGGCGATATTACAAAGTGTACTTGTGACGCGATTGTTAATGCGGCTAACAACGGACTTTTGGGAGGCGGGGGTGTCGACGGCGCGATCCATAGAGCAGGCGGGCCGGAGATTATGGAGGAATGCAAAAAGATCAGGGAAAGAACAGGAGGATGTCCGACCGGGGAAGCAGTTATTACTACTGCAGGAAATTTGCCCGCCAAATACGTTATTCATACTGTCGGACCAGTATGGAAAGGCGGAGCCTATCAAGAAAGGGAGCTGCTAAGAAATTGCTACATAAACTCCTTAAAGCTTGCGGAAGAGCATTTCGTGAAAACGATCGCATTTCCAAATATCAGTACTGGTGTTTATCGTTTTCCAAAGCATGAAGCGGCCCAAATTGCTTTAGAGACCGTTAAGGAGTGTATTCAAAATCAATTCATCCGAAGCATTCAATCAATATTGTTCGTTTGTTTTGATGACGAAAATTATCATATTTACAAGACGATGATCAGATAGGAAAAAACTCTTTTTCGAATCAATGGCCACCATACAAAAATCATTTATTCGTTGGCGAGCTTTAATTGCAAACAATAAGTTTTTGCGACATATTTATCAAAAACTAAGAAAATATGCAGCGTTGAGACGAAAATATCCATCGCCCGTTTCGTTTATAATGAAACTTTTTCAATGAATGCAGAAATTTCGAAGTCGGAATACAACATTTGATGATTTTCAAAGCGATCAACTTCAAAGGTCGCAGTATTCCAAAAAATTTTTTCCATAAAACATCAAGCAATCGGCAGTTGTTTATTTTATGTGAAACGTGCACAGTGAATATGAAAATACGAACGACTTTGGAGATGAATTCAATGTATTTGAAAAGCCTCGAAATTTTAAGAAATAAAGATATTGATTTAAATAGCTACCCGTTTTCGATTCCTGCAATAAAAAATTTAAAATCCATTTCGTTTCGTTCCAACATTACTTTTTTTGTCGGGGAAAACGGTTCCGGAAAATCAACGCTCCTTGAGGCAATAGCTTATCAGTGTGGCTTTAATACAGCCGGAGGAGGCAAAAACAATAATTTTCATGTAGATGCCTCCGATGCGGCCCTTGGGGAATACATACGGCTGTCATGGATGCCAAAAGTGACGAACGGGTTTTTTTTGCGAGCTGAGACCTTTTATCATTTTGCGTCGTATCTCGATACAATTCCTGAAAGTCTCCCTTATTATGGAGGCCGTTCTCTTCACAAACAGTCGCACGGGGAAGCTTTTCTCTCACTTTTAACAAATCGTTTTGGAAAAAAAGCGATCTATCTGTTGGATGAGCCTGAAGCAGCACTTTCACCTGCTAGACAGCTGACTTTATTAAGAATCATAAAAGATTTGGAAAACGATGCGCAGTTTATTATTTCTACTCATTCTCCCATTTTACTCGGCTATCCAAATGCCCAAATCTTAAATTTTGATGAACATCCGCTAAAGGAAGTAAAATATGAAGAAACTATGCATTATATTATTACTAGGCGGTTTCTCGAAAATAGAAAAAAGGTGTTAAGTGAACTGTTTAATGATTGAGACACAACAGCCTGTGTTGGAGATGCCGTCCATTTATATTTTTCATCACATCACTCACCCTGAAATATTCTGCTTTTGGAGAGGTATAAACAATGAACACAAAAACAAACGCAATGCGAATTCTTGATAAAGAAAAAATACAATACAACGTGATTACTTACGATGTCCAAAAGGGGAAGGTTGATGGGATTTCTGTTGCACAAATGATTGGCAGAAGCCCTGAATCAGTATATAAAACATTAGTTGCTAAGAGCAGCGCCGGCAACATTTATGTATTTGTCATCCCTGTTGAGGCAGAATTAGATTTAAAAAAAGCTGCGAAAATAACAGGAGAGAAAAAAATCGAAATGCTGCCAGTAAAAGATTTACAAAAATGGACAGGCTATATCCGCGGAGGCTGTTCGCCGATCGGCATGAAGAAACATTACCCGACGATTATCGATTCAACTGCATTGGAACACGAGCATATTATTGTCAGCGGGGGCAAAATCGGCGTGCAAATGGAGCTCAGCGTCAAAGATTTGCAGCAAGTAACAGAAGCGAAGCTGGAAGATGTGACGAAATAACAAAAATAGCCGAATTTTATAAGATGTGGTTGTTGTTTTACACTTCGAAAAGAAAGTGAAGGAATTTTACTGAATAAAATAGAAGATTAAGGTGATAACAAGGATAAAGCCTCGTGTTGAAATTCGAAAGAAATGGAGGGCAAGCATAATGGATTTATTCAAAAAGGGATTGGCGTTCGGACTTGGTTTAGCTGTAGCAAGCAAAGAACAAGTGAAAAAATTTGTAGATGAACTCGTGAAAAAAGGCGAGATATCGATTGAAGAATCAAAAGAAGTTTTTAACCAGTTAATCAAGCGCGGTGAAGAAGAAAAAACTGAACTGCAGCGTCTTGTTCGAGAGCAAGTGGCTCAGGTGATCAACAAACTAGATATAGCAACGAAGGAGGATATCCGAGAACTGGAAGAAAAGATTCGCAAATTGGAAAAGGAAGATGAGTAAAAGAGGACCTGTTAAAAGGTCCTTTGTTGTTGAGGAGGCGGTAAAGTGGTCGGAAAAAGGATGCGGCATATTGGCCGTTATCGGGATATCGCATCTGCTTTAATTCGCAATGGATTTGGATTCGTCGTAGAGGAAATGGGTATTTCGCAATTTCTTTCTTTGCCGCAAAAAGCTTTTTTTGGCAGAAAAACTGAGCATCATTCCAAAACGATAGGTGAACGGGTAAGGCTTGTATTGGAAGAGTTAGGCCCGACATTTATAAAATTAGGTCAAATTGCGAGCACCCGTCCTGATTTGCTGCCGGAGGAGATTATTAGTGAATTGGAAAAATTGCAGGATCGAGTTCCGCCTTTTTCTTTTGATGAGGTGCGTGAGATTGTTCAATCAGAATTGGGCGGTGAAATAGAAAAAATTTTTCGGCACTTTGATCATGCTCCGTTAGCTGCTGCTTCAATAGGACAAGTTCATCAAGCCGTTTTGCATTCGGGTGAAAAAGTGGCTATAAAAATTCAACGCCCTCATATTTCGAATGTGATTGAAACGGACTTAGAAATTCTTCAAGATTTAGCGGTATTAGCGGAGCATAGGCTAAAATGGGCTGCAAAGTATCAGGTCAGGGACATGATTGAAGAGTTTTCAAAGGCTCTTCGTGCTGAGCTCGATTATACCATTGAAGCCCGAAATGCAGACAAATTTTCTAAACAGAGTGCAAATGAACAAGCTGTCTACATTCCGAAAGTGTTTTGGGAGTACTCGACGAAAAGAGTATTAACAATGGAATATGTAGAAGGAATTAAACTAAATGAGATTGAAAAACTAAAAACAAATGGATACCATTTGGATCATATTACAGAAATTTTATCAAAAGAAATTTTCCGACAAATATTTATGGATGGTTTTTTTCATGCCGATCCCCATCCTGGAAATGTCATCATTAAGCAGGGCGGAATCATTGCCTTCATTGATTTCGGAATGACCGGCCGGCTTACATCGGACATGAAGCATCATTTCTCATCATTAGTGATTTCTTTAATGAGACAGAGTACGGATGGCGTCATGAAAGCCATTTTGCGCATGGGCATCGTTCCTGAAGATATCGATTTAAAGCAATTGAGAGCGGACATCGAAGATTTACGGGAAAAGTATTACGGTGTTCCGTTACACCAAGTCAGCATCGGTGAAGCTGTGAACGACCTTTTTCGAGCAGCTTTCAAACATTCCATCAAAATCCCTTCTGATTTAACACTATTAGGAAAAACGCTTTTGACGGTTGAAGGCGTGGTCGAAAAATTGAATCCTGATTTTAGAATTATCGATGTTGCTGAGCCTTTTGGTCGCCGGCTGGCAAAGGAGCGCTTGCATCCGAAGTATATCGCTGAAAATGCATGGAAACACGTAACAGATTATACAGAACTGCTAATGGATTTTCCAGCTTATGTAGCAGAGATCGCTTCTTTAATGAAGCGGGGCAGACTCCGCCATGAGATCACGATTCCGGAATTAGATCTTTTTCTGAAAAAACTTGACCGCATCAGCAATCGGTTATCGTTCAGCATCGTGCTATTGGCATTCAGTATTATTATGGTAGGGATTATTATTGGTTCTTCAATGGGAAGGCAATCAACACTGCTTTGGAAAATTCCAGCGATTGAAATCGGTTTTGGCGTAGCAACGCTCATGTTTTTGTGGCTGTTATTTTCCATTTTTAAGTCAGGAAGGTTTTAGTCAAAAAGAGCCGTCCAGAAAGTCAAATCCCCATTGAAAACAAAAAATCATTAACGTCGATATTTCAACGTTTTCTAAAACATTAATTCATATCTCCAAAAGAATTTAAAAAAGTACTTGACTAAATGTAAGAAAGGGGTGTCAATAAGCCGAAAAAACGACTTATTAGACAAGCCCCTTTTATTAACGCGGAGATGTGATGATAAATGTTTTTTGCCGCTCTTTATAGTATTTCGTACTTTTTATAAAAAGCTCCCAGCTCTCCTTTATAGTTTTTTTGCCAAGGCTTGTCTTTCCCGCAATAATGGATAAAAACAGTATTCTCTTTTATCCACTCCATCCCATGCTTTGCATTTGGAAGCAATTTAATAATTTCATAATATCTTGCATCATAATTGTATCGATAACAATCAACAGGTTTAATTTTATCCCAGTATAAAGCATTGAGCACATCTTGATCAGGAAGGACAAGCTTTAAACGGTTTTCATTAATAAATGCATAGATATCTTCCAATTTCACTTCTTTCCGAATCCGTTCCAAATTCATAAGCAAAACGCCCGTATTAAAATATCCTTTCGCATTCGGGGTTTTAAGCCTTAATTTATTAAAAAGGTTGGCAACTTTTGTAGAATGTGTATGTTCAGAAGCAATAAACAAGCAATTTTCAAAATCACTATAGTAAAAATCTTTGATGGGATTGATTACAACGATGTCGGGATCAAGGTACAGAATTCGGTCCAAATCGTCGGGCAAAAATTGATGGGAAGCTAATCGATAATACATTTCTGATGTATAATGGCGAAAAACGGGTGCATCTTCAAAGAGCTTAGGGTCTACGTATATTGGATATAAACTTTGGTTATGACGTTTTACAAATTGACCCAATTCGTGTAAATCTTGATCGGAAATATTTGAATACATGATATATATCGAAAATTTTTCTTCAATATTATTTTGGAATAATGAATTTAACATAACTTTCAGCGGGGGAATATAATTTGAATTCAGTGTGACAAGAATATTGATCATTTGTACCATCCTCGCAAAAGATCGTAGCAAAATTTTTAAAAGCGTGGATAAAGCCACAGCTATTTAACAAATTACCATCAACGTTTTCATTTTTCAAATAAAATTTGTACGCAGCATTTGTTTTTGCTTAAATTGAATTATAGCATGTTTTTCATTTTTCGAAATATTGACACAAGCTTCTTCAAAAAGGAGGAGTTCTCTTTGACAGAATCAAAACGGGAAAAATTAATGAGAAAGATTGAAAATCATTTGCGAAAAACGGCTAGACATCTAGTGAAAATTGATACGGAGGAAGAGGCATTGCAATTTTTGGCTGATTCCTTCCGCTCCCAGTTTTCATGTGATTTTGTCGGCATCATTTTACAAGAGGGAGAGGAGCTGAGTTTGAAAGTTTGGAGCGGAGATTTGCAGCAAATAACGGAATCCTTTCCGCTGCAGGTTCAAAACTGTTCGCCGAATCTCCTTCACCAAAGCTTAACATATGATAAAGCAGAACAAGCAGGCGACTGTCAGTTTACCAATTTAATGAAAAAAGAAAAAGTAAAAACGTGGTTTACAGTTCCTCTCAAAGACGATATGAGCAGCTTGGGCTTTTGCATTATTGCTTATCTTGACTATGTACCTCTGTTGGATATGAAGGCCCATTTTGACGAATTCGGCAAAGATGTAGCTGTTGCGATTGCAATGGCGAAACAAAAAGAAGCACAAATTAAAAAAATCGAAGGGATCGAGTGGATCAGCAAAAATTTGTCGCTTGATGTGCCACTTGAAAAAAATATTGAAACACTTGTGGAACGCGCCGGAAAAGGAACTAATGCAAGGATGGCTTGTATTTATTTATATAACGAAAAAGAAAACCATTTTATTTTTCAGCCTCCATCCTATGGTCCATTTGAAAAACCGGAACGGATTAATATTGAAACAAATTATGTTTTAAAAGAATACTTTCCGTTTTTGGATACTCCAGGCGGGTCTGAACTGACCGTTCCATTAATATTTGATTTGAAAACAATCGGTGTGCTTCATGTAGAAGGGAAACAAAAGGGAGTTTTTAATGAAGATGATTTGGAGATATTAAAGCTGCTTTCCAATCATATTGCAGCTATTTTGGAAAATGCCCGTTTATATAAAAACGAAAAGGAGCATAAAGAACGTCTTTACTTTCTGCTTGATTATCAGCACGCTCTTGTGAAAGAAACAGTAGAGCATGACAATTTTGACGGTATTACTTCTGCTTTAAGAAGTCTTTTTTCCAAATCCGTCCTTTTGTTCGACCGTTTTATGAGGCCGATTTCTTGTTCCTTCCATCATTATGATTTATCAAATAAAGATGTAGAAAGGCTGATGAGCAGCGGAAATAAAGAGAGATTGATAGAAAACGGAAGGAAAATCCACATCCAATTGAATGACGGGGAAGAGCTTCATTTCCGGCTGTGGAAGGTGAACGGCGGAGGAAATTTGCTTGGGTTTTTGGCTGTTGAAATTGGCGAAAATGACATGGATGAATTTGACCAGCTGACAATTGATTTGGCAAGAAATATTTGTTCGATCCAATTTATCAAGCAGAAGCTTGTTTTGGATACAAAAGAGCAGGTAAAGGATAGTTTTGTCAGCAAATTGCTTGTGGAACGTATAGAGGATCAAGAGCGGATTTTACAATATGCGAATTTATTCCAATGGAACTTATTTCATCAGCACCGATTAGCGGTGTTGTCGATTTTATTAGATGAGAAGGAAACGGAAAACAGTAATTTGCTTGTTCAACAATCTAAAAAAACATTGATTTGGGACCAGTTGAAAACACAAATTTCCCGTTTCAGCAAAGAAATTATCATGGCGACAAACGATGGAAACTATATATTGATTGTTCCGGTAAAAGAAGAAGGCAAGCATCCAAAAAACTATTGGAAAGTATTTTACAGAAATATAAAAAATTGGGTTCGAGAAGGCAATATTGAATGCCAAGTATTCATGGGGATCGGCGGTAAAACTGAAAATTTAAATGATTATTATATTAGCTATCAGCAGGCTATCCAAGCTTTGAATGTCGTGTTTCACAGGTTTCGCCCAAAAGGGTTTGCTTTGTTTGAGGAATTGGGTGCTTACACTATTTTACATCATTTAGATAATAAAGAAGCGGTGGAATTTTTTATCAAAAGGCATCTTGAACCGTTATTGAATTATTCGGAAGGGAAAAGTATGGATTTATTCCATACGCTGCGAGTGTTCCTTTATAACAACGGAAATATTAAAAATTCGGCAGAAGAGCTGTTTATTCATCGAAGCTCCCTTCTTTATCGTCTTGAAAAGATTGAATCGCTGCTGGAAATTGATTTAAATGATGCTGATCATCGATTCAATATGATGATGGCTTATAAGCTTTATGACCTGTATTATTCAAAAACAACTGAAAGAATATAAAAGCGCCACAGCGTTTTTTCCACAAAATTGTTGATAGAAGAGAAGCTTTTTCCGTATTTTGTAGGTGTTTATTTCATTTTATATTTTCTATAATAATTTACAGAATATTAATAAAGTTATGTTTTTAAAAGGAGTTGTGACTATGACGATATCTAAAGTCGGGGTAGTTGGAGCAGGCTCGATGGGAAGCGGCATCGCCAATTTGGCCGCCATTTCAGGATTTCAAGTTATCTTGCATGATGTCGAACAAAAATTTCTTGATAACGGCTTATCAAGAATAAATAAATTTATGGAAAAAAGCGTTGCAAAAGGAAAAATGACCGAAGAGCAAAAAAAGGAAGTTTTGGAACGAATTCAAGTTACGACAAATTTGGAGGATTTTAAACAGGCTGATATTGTGATTGAAGCTGTTATAGAAGATTTGGAAGTGAAAAAAAGCGTTTTCGCGAAATTGGATCAAATTACATCTGACCATGTGATTTTGGCAACAAATACTTCTTCCATGTCCATAACAGAGATTGCGTCTGCAACGAACAGGCCGGAACGCGTCGCAGGAATGCATTTCTTCAATCCTGCGCAGATCATGAAATTAGTGGAAGTTGTTCGAGGATATAAAACAAGCGATGAAACAGTAGTAGAACTGAAGGAATTTGCGAAAAAGCTGAATAAAGAACCGGTGGAAGTGAAAAAAGACACTCCAGGATTTATTGTCAACCGTATTATGATTCCGCAATTTATTGAAGCGATTAAGCTGCTCGAAGAAGGGGTAGCTACAGCGGAAGATATTGATAAAGCGGTTACGCTCGGGCTGAACTATCCTATGGGGCCGTTCACACTTCAAGATTTTGCCGGTGTTGATATCGGCTACTACGTAATGGAATATATGAAAAATGAGTTTAATGATAACCGCTTCGCACCTCCAATGCTTCTAAAGCAATTAGTAAGAGCAGGAAGACTTGGAAGGAAAACAGGAGCCGGTTTTTACGACTATGACTAATCATGAGAATGGGGGACTGAAGATGAGCTTGGAATTTTTAACATGCGATATTGAACAGCATGTAGCAGTTGTCACCATCAACCGCCCGCCTGTCAACCCGCTGAATTCAAAAGTATTTAAAGAGCTTGTAACCATTTTTAACGAGCTGGAAGAAAACAGCCAAGTAAGAGTCATTATTTTAACAGGCAGCGGTGAAAAAGCATTTGTTGCCGGAGCAGATATTAACGAAATGGCTGATCTCGATCTTGTTGGCATGATGAATATGAACCGTGTGTCAAGGGAAGCTTTTTCAAAAATTGAAAACGCATCCAAACCTGTCATTGCTGCCATTAACGGTCTTGCTTTAGGCGGAGGCTTAGAGCTTGCATTGGCTTGTGACCTGCGGATTTGCTCGGAAAAAGCTAAATTTGCTTTCCCTGAAGTCGGTCTTGGCATTATTCCTGGCGGCGGAGGCACCCAGCGTCTGCAAAAAATTGTCGGTCAAGGCATTGCTAAAGAATTACTTTATTTTGGCGACATGTTTGATGCTAACAGAGCGTTGGAGCTTCATATAGTGAACAAAGTTGTACCTGGCGAAGAACTGCTGGCAACTGCCAAACAATGGGCAGAAAAGCTAGCCCAAAAACCGCCTGTAGCTCTTCGTATGCTGAAAATAGCTGTCAATGCTGGCAGCAATGCTGATCTGGAAACAGGATTGACCCTTGAAGCATCTAGTTTTGCCAATGCCTTTTCAACAGAAGATCGAAAAGAAGGATTGAAAGCGTTTGCAGAAAAGCGCAAGCCGGTTTACGTTGGAAAATAATAAAAGCGATACAACCGACTTCATGTAGAAAAGGTTATTTTATATAGAAAAAGTCATCGAACAAATCATGTAATTTCACGAAGTGTCCGATATGAAATGACTCAGGATGCTTCGTGTCTTACATGTTTTGAATATTTGCGTAAGAGGAGATGGCGAAGCAATGAACAATTATTTGTTTTCGGTGTACGAGTTGGTAGAACATACGGTGAAAGCCTATAAAGATAAAGAAGTGCTCTATGACCTGAAAAACAGATTGACCTATGGCGAATTTTTTCAAGAAGCTAATCGGCTGGCTGCGGGTTTGAAAAAGCTGGGGATCAACAAGGGAGATCGAGTCGCTGTTTGCTTGCCAAACTGGAACGAAACAGCCGTTATTTTTGTAGCAGCGGCCAAAATAGGTGCCATTCTAGTTCCGTTTAATCCGAAGTATAAGCATCACGAAGTGGAATACATTCTCAAAAATTCGGAGCCAAAAGTGTTGTTTGTAACGGAGCAGTTTGATGAAAACATTGGATTTAAGCAAGCGTTCCAAGTTGTAAAAACTTTGATTTCTGTTGGTTTTGAACATCCTGATCTATTATCCTATCAAGAAGTAGCGTCTTCCGCGTCAGAAGATGCTCCAGCTGAAAAGCTTGATGTCAACAACGATTTGTTTTGTTTATTGTATACATCAGGAACGACAGGCATTCCGAAAGGTGTAATGATCAGCCATCGCGCCATTGTTCAATCAGCTAATATTATAGCTAAAACGATTAGATGTACTGAAAAAGATGTGTTTATCGTTCCTGCTCCTTTATTCCATATTTTTGGAATGGCCGTCAACTTGTTTTGTGCGATCTCTTGCGGCGCAAGGATCATTTTGCAAGAGAAATATCATCCGAAGGAAACATTAAAATTAATTGAACAGGAAAAAGTGACGATCAAACAAGGAGTTCCCGCCATGTTTATAAAAGAATTAGAACAAGAAGATTTTGAAGATTATGACCTTTCTTCATTGCGAGCGGGTATTGTCGGGGCATCACCTATTCCACCAAACAAAGTGAAAGAAATTCGGGAGCGGATGGGAATAAACTTGTGCCAATCATACGGAATTACCGAAACAGGATCTGTTACTGCGACTGACTATGATGAACAGGATGAACGCGTGATATTGGAAACTGTAGGAAAACCGATCGAAGGTGTAAAGCTGAAAATTGTAGACGAAAATCGGCAGGAGCTCCCTCCAGGCGAAGTTGGTGAAATTGCCATCCACAGCTTTGGCACCATGAAAGGGTATTACAAAATGAAGGAACAAACAGAGCAGGTTTTGGATAAAGAAGGATGGTTTTATACGGGAGATCTCGGAGTGTTGGATGAAAAAGGAAACCTTCGTTTCGTCGGGCGAAAAAAAGAAATGATCATTCGTGGAGGCTTCAACATTTATCCGCAGGAAGTCGAGGCAGTTTTAACTAAACACCCTCAAGTTGTCGAAGCAGCTGTCATAGGCTTGCCTGATGAAGTAATGGGCGAATCAGTTTGTGCTGTTATAAAGCTGAAAAAAGGCGCAGCTTGCACAGAGGAAGAATTAAAAGAGTTTGTTAAAGCGCAAATTGCATCATACAAAGTTCCAAACAAAATTATTTTCACAGAAGATTTTCCTGTCACAGCGAGCGGTAAAATTCAAAAGGTAAGACTGAAAGACCAAGTGATGGAAAAATTTAATATCAATGCATAAATGGTTCGTTGAAAAGAAGAGTTTAAGAAGAACAGCTTATCGGCTGAAACATTGAAACTCCGGCGATTATGATTTGGAAAATATCGGGATATCTTAGGAAGCTGAGCATCCATTCCATATAATGTTTCCTGTTGGTTTCTTTACACTGCCGGCCGGCATTGTTTATTTAACTCGTCGTAACGGACAGTTTTGCTATGGTACTGAAGTCATTCATGCGTTTGATGTCCATGCTGCTATTTGGAAGCTGGCTTATTGACTGAATAAACGAGTTATAATTTCCGGAAATTCAGATAAAATAACAATATCTCAAATCTATTATTTTTACTTCCAATCTTTTGGAATTTGAAAACGATTGCAAAAAATGTTCATAAGCGTTTGATGATTGTGCATGCTCATTTGATTTCATTTGCGAGATCCGGATTTTCTTAATCTTTTGGCGGCTCCCTGCTTCTATTCTTGTCTCTTTTCGATATTGCAGCAGCAATTACTTACCTTCCATATAATTTGTCGTCTCATGATGAGTTTTTCAGCCGTTATTTCGGCTGGCTCCGCCTCTTTTTTTGGACGCAAAGGAAAAGTGATGTATGATTTGGAATTTCCCGCTATTCTTTCGTGCCTTTAGCTTTTGTTCTTTCCATTATGTATGTGATGCCATTATGTTTTGTGCTTCTATTCAGCAAGCTTATACAGATGCCGGTGGTTATGGGGACTGTTTTCAGCTTATTGGTGCAAATGCACTTTTCTTGATTTTGCTCTAATAACAGGTGAAGCAGCTTTGGGAGAAAAATGAATGGTAAAAAACAGAGGTGTTATAAAATGGAACAATTTTCAAGCAACCCTTTTTTGAAAAAAGTGATTTCTTTAGATGATATATTTACACCGGAGAATTTTACTGAAGAACATCGCATGATAGCTAGCACTGCATCAGCCTATGTGGAACAAGAAGTTTTGCCTGTTTTGCCGGAAATAGAAAAACAACAATTTGATCAATCGATTGAGCTCTTAAGAAAAGCAGGAGAATTAGGTCTATTAGGATCAGATGTGCCTGAAGAATACGGAGGGCTTGATTTAGACAAAATCAGCTCGGTTATCATCATGGAGGAAATTGGAAAGACGAGATCTTTCTCAACAACATTTGGAGGGCAAATTGGAATTGGCTCCCTTCCGATTGTGTATTATGGAACAGACGAACAAAAGGAAAAATATTTGCCTTACGTAGTTAGCGGCGAAAAAATTGGTGCGTATGCATTGACAGAACCGTCGGCAGGAACGGATGCCTTAAGTATCAAAACGTCAGCACGATTGTCTGATGACGGCAAATACTATTTAATTAATGGCGAAAAACAATTTATTACTAATGCATCTTTTGCAGATTTCTTTATTTTGTACGCGAAAGTGGACGGTGAGAAGTTCACCGCCTTTATTGTCGATAAAAACAGTGAAGGGATTACAATAGGACCGGAAGAAAAGAAAATGGGTTTAAAAGGCTCTTCAACAACACCGGTCATTTTGGAGGATGTAAAAGTTCCGGTTGAAAATGTATTAGGGGAAATTGGTAGGGGACATTTGATTGCGTTTAACATTTTGAATAACGGCCGCCATAAAATATCAGCGGCAAGCCTCGGCATGGCAAAAAGAGCATTGGAGCTCGCCGTTCAGCATGTATCAGAGCGGAAACAATTTAATCGGCCGCTGTCGCAATTTCCGTTAATTCAAGAAAAAATAGCCGACATAGCTGCAAAAATATTTACGATTGAAAGCATGGTATATCGTTCTGCCGGCGAGTTGGATCGGGGATATCAGTACTGTAAAGAAAATAATATACCGTATAGAGATATTTTAAAGCAATTTGCAGTGGAAGCTTCGATCAACAAGGTGTTTGCTTCCGAAGCGCTGGATATCATTGTGGATGAAGCGCTGCAAATGCATGGAGGATACGGTTATATTTCCGAATATGAAGTGGAGCACCTTTACCGCGATTCAAGGATTAACAGAATATTTGAAGGAACAAACGAGATTAACCGGATGATTATTGCCCAAACACTGCTGCAATCAAAAGCGGAATGGCCGGATTTCAGAAAGCTGGATGAAGGTCCATCTGAAGAAATGGCGCAGGAGTGGGAGCTGCTGTCCAACTTGAGAAGGCTCGCGGAACAAGCGATGGAAATGATTTTACAGTCATTTGAAAATTATAAGGAAGAACAAGAAATTTTAGCATGGTTGGCAAATTTGGCCATTTCGATTTATGCAATTGAAAGCAATTTATTTCGAGTAGAAAAATTACTCGCAAATAAAGATCAGAAAAAAATAAAAGAAAAGAAACTATTGGCAAAAATTTTCGCATATGAGGCATCTAGTAAAATCGTGTCAGAAATGTTCAAGTTCAGTGTGTTACACGATGAACAAATAAAGCAGCAAAAAGAAAAATTATTTAAAACGATTCAATCAAGCAACAATGATTTTGTTCATGATAAACGATTGATAGCATCTGCCGTTATAACTGCCGGAAATTATTCAGGCATTCACAAGCTATAATCGATTGTTTCTTACATGGGTGTCCGATAAGTTCCAAAAATAATTCAAGTAGGGCTGTTCAGGAAGTCAATTCTCCATTGAAAACAAAAAATCATAAGCACATATATAACGTTTCTAAAACATTTAAGGGGGCGTCATAAGCCGAAAAAAACGACAGCCCCCTTAATATATTTCGATTTTTGTTTGAAGGGGCTGTCCAAAAAGTCAGGGTTAACTGACTTTTTGGAGCCCTTTATTTTAGGGACTTATCGGACAGACCATTTTTTCTATCTTGTTTATATCCTTCAGATGTCTTATGAAGGACTTTTCTTATGCTCTCTTTTTTAATTACGTTCTCCAAACGTTTTATGACGGACATTCAGCACATACAATTGCTTCTTGTTGAACTTCATTACCTATATGAAGGACATTTGCAAATTTTATTCGATTATTTTGTCCTTCACGGTAGTATTTCTCCCAAATCCTTCATTTTAGAAATTCATCGGACAGCCCCTTTCAGCATGTATGAGCTGATGCCGCAATCCCAAACTCAACATATACCTTATCGAGCTCCCGCAAAGAAAATCTGGCACCTTGCAGACGCGAGGGGCATTCAATTTAAAAAAATAGCAAAGGTATTTTATTTGTCCCGCATAGAGGAACAAATGAGTGACGAATAAAGAAAAAATGCCATTATAATAGAATCATAGTAAGCGTTTCCATCAATCAATCCATCCATTTCATTTATGTAAAGGAGAGATATGTCATGAGCAACAAGCGTACAGTTGTCGTTGTAGGCGCCGGTCCAGTTGGCCTTGTAGCAGGATTGGCACTCAAAAAAAGAGGAATTTCTTCTGTCGTGATTGAAGCGGAGCCGAAAGGGCGGCCAAGACCTGGAAGCCGAGCAATTTATATTCATAACGCAACGTTGAAGCTGCTTGAAAGCATTGATGAAGGACTTGGTTTTGAAATTGCGAGAAATGGTGTTGTCTGGCCGATAAAACGCACGATTTATAAAGGGAAAGAAGTGTACGTAAGAAATTACGGTGTGACGGATACTAGTGATCCGACAAAGCTTCCGCCATTTACGTCATTACATCAAAATCATATTGAATCGATTATATATGATTATTGTGAAAAAGCCGGCGTTGAATTTGTATGGGATACCCCTGTGAAAGAAGTGATTTCAGAAGAAGACGGCATTAAAGTGGTGACAGAAAAAGGGGATGTTTGGGAAGCGGAATATGTGATTGGTTGTGACGGCGCTCGTTCTGTCGTCCGTGAAACAGCAGGATTAAAATTTGAAGGGCCAAGAACAAAAGATACATTTCTTGTCGTTGATGTTGAAGAAGATGAAAATGATCCGCTGCCGCTTGAAAGGGTTTTCCACTATCAGCATCCGGCAATGGGCGGGCGGAATGTGATGTTTGTACCGTTCAAAGGCGGGTGGAGAATCGACCTTCAACTGCTGGAAGACGATAATCCAGATGAATATTCGGAAGTGGAAGGAGTAAAAAAATGGCTTCCGAAAGTTATGGATCCTAAATATGCAGAACGGATTACGTGGGTATCATCATACAGATTTCATCAAGTCGTCGCCAATTCATATACAGACGAAAAACGAAGAGTTCTGTTGGCAGGAGAAGCTGCCCACTTATTTGCACCATTTGGTGCTAGAGGGCTGAATTCGGGGGTTCCTGATGCTTTAATAGCTGTTAAAGGAATTGAAAAAGCTCTTGATGCTTCAAGCGAAGAGAAAAGACGCGAAGCGATTGAAAAAGCGGCAAATGAACGGAGAATTGCAGGCTTGTGGAATCGCAACAGCTCTTCGACTGCATTGCATCACCTGCAAGGAAATTCTCCAGAAATGAATTTAAAAAGGGAAATTGCTGCATCTTTAACAGCCATTGTACCGAAATTAGGAAGATGGCTTGATGAAGGTCCTTATGGCCCGAAATTTGGTCCGCCTGAATTAACAACAAAATATTAATCGCTTTTGATTTTATATAAAGGGGTGGAAAACATGTCAATTACGCTCATTGAGAACCATGCTTCATATGATTTCAAGCATGAACGAGTCAATCAAATGGCGGATCGTCTGCTAAACATTAACTGGTACCAGCATGTCGGAACAATTCATGATGACGTCCAGAATAAAGCAGAAAAATTTTTGCAATCACTGAATATAGCAAATTACGAAATTAAGTGGATTTCAAAAGATGAAATTGGAAATATATACGATACCATTCGGTTAACTAACAGCTCTTTATGGGAAGCATTGAAGGTGCTGCCTGACAGGCTGAAAGAGAAAATTGATCAATCCGGACAAGAGGAAATTTTGAACGAAATCGTCTATCACTTGCCGGAAGCTGTATTTCATGAAGTCTATAAAGGTGCCTTCAAAACATTTTCAGATGAATCATTCATTCGGTTTTTAGTTGGCCATGCCATGTACATCAGCGTGTTGGCATGCGCATGGGAATTGGTTGCAAATATAAACGAATGGGGAGAAAATCCATTTGCCTATTTAGTTGATATTTTAGAAATGGGACATATTCCATTAGGTTCAAACAACCAAACATTTTATATAATGTAGGGGTTCCATATGTGTGCGGCAGCCATATTTTCGTGCGAAAAGCATGTAAAGGAATCGCTGAAGCTGTTAGATGCACCGCATGTCATAATATTAAGTCATTACACGAAAAAGAAATGCAAGTTTTGTCAGAAAAAAGCCGTTTTTAAGTTTGAAGAATAAAATTATGCAAAATAGCAGCCTTGTCTTCTTACAGATGAAGCAAGGCTGCTTTATTTTTTGGAGATAAGAAAATCTTCATCCTTTTCTAGTTATATGGAAAACGTTTTCAAAAATATATATGTGTTTATCTTTTTTTTCGATTGTCCACAACCCTTCTCGCTTTCATTGTAAAGCGAGGCAGCTCGTTGTCTGGAACTTTTTCAACTTGAATTCTTAAACCGACTCGTTCTCTTAATTTTGTTGCGAGGATAGGCACGATTTGTTCAGAATCGGATTCAATTTCCACTTTGATTTGATCCATCTCATTTTCTGTGTAGTACACAATGCGAAATTCTTTCACTTCTTTGAATTCGCGAATAATGGATTCAATGGAAGACGGGTAAATGTTAATGCCCCGTATTATGACCATATCGTCTGCGCGGCCGAGAATTCCTCCAGGGAAAAATTGATAGGAATTGCCGCATTCACATTGCTGATCAGACCGGATCACGATATCGCCTGTCCGATAGCGAATAACCGGATAGCTTTCTCTTCCTAAATTGGTTAATACTAATTCTCCTTTTTCACCAACTTCCACCGGCTCCAACGTGTTAGGATTGATCACTTCTACAATAAACTCCGATTCATTGACATGAATCCCTTTTTGTTCTGAACAAGAATAACCGTATGCTCCCATTTCTGTCATGCCTACTTGGTCATATAAAACGGCTCCCCACAAACTTTCAATTTGCTTTCGTGTAGAAGGGACAGAGGCTCCAGGTTCACCAGCCGTAATGATTTTTTGGACAGGGCCATTTTTTATATCAATGTCGTTTTCTTCCGCTACTTCCGCCAGATGTAAAGCGTAGCTTGGAGTACAGACTAGTACTGTTGCTCTGTTTTCTATCATGCTTCTCAATCGCTCAATCGAAGTTTGGCTGCCGGATGAAATCGAAAGGGCACCTAATCGTTTTGCTCCTTCAAATGCAGCCCAAAATCCAATAAAAGGACCGAACGAAAAGGCGAAAAATACTCTGTCTTTTTTCGTAACTCCGCTGGAGCGATAAACTTCCAGCCAGCATGTTTCCCACCATTCAAAGCTTTTTTTTGTATCTAAAATTTTCAGCGGTTTCCCTGAAGTGCCGGAAGTTTGATGGTATCTTACATATTCCTCTAAAGGGTATGAATGGTTTTTGCCGTATGGAGGATGATTGTTTTGATCATCGACCAATTCCTTTTTCATTGTGAAAGGAAGCTTTTTCATTTCTTCCAAAGATTGCAGCGGAAGCTTTAAACCGGCAAGTTTTTCTTTATAAAATTCATTATGATTCAAAACAAAATGTAACAATCGATTCAGTTTTTGCAATTGCAGCGACCTAAGTTCGTTTTCTTGTGTTTGTACTGTATGAACCATGAATATTCCTCCCTTTTAGACTTGTAGCTAGTTTCTTATCATAGTCAGAAAAGAAAGAAAAAGGAATATTCTAGTTCTTTTATACAAAACAAAAAATTCAAAATTTTAAAAAATGTACTCATTTTCCGTCGATATACCCTAAATGCTCTGATATGCTTTTAGCTGCTTGCGTAATATGTTCAATAAAGACTGGAAACCGATCATCTGTCATTCTGGCAGTTGAGCCAATCATGGACAGTGAAGACACCACTTTGCCGGAATAATCGCGAATTGGTGCTGCGATCCCGACATACCCGACATAAAATTGGTCTTTTGATATGGCAAATCCTTGTTTTTTAATTTTTTTTAACTCATTTTTTAAAATGTCTGGATCGGTGATCGTATAGGGAGTGTATGCATATAATTTTTTCGACAAAACTTTTTCAATTGTTCGTTTGTTTTGATAAGCCAGAATGCATAACCCTTCACTTGTGCAATGAATCGGATTTTTCCGCCCTATATATGTTAACAGCCGATCGGGCTGGCTGCTTTCAATTCGGAACAAATACACTACTTGATCCTCTTCCAAAAGACAAATATGGGCGGATTCATTTAATGTGTGAACAAGCTTTTTTACAATGGGCAGCGCTTCTTTGTATAACTCATGATTGCTGAAAATCACGCCTCCTAATGTTAGAATCGAAAGGCCTAATCGATACTTGTTTGTCCGGGGATTTTTTGATAAAAATCCTTCCTTTACAAGCAAAGAAACAAGGCGATGGGCGCTGCTTTTGGAAATATATAATTTTTTTGATATTTCGGTAATCCCTAGCTCTTTTTGTTTATGTGTAAAAAGACGCAGAATTTTCATTGCGTTCTTCACAGATGACAGCAAATATTTTTCGCTCATGTTAGTCCTCCAGTCTAGTCGTCATTTCCGAACAATTGCTTCGTTTTTCTCTGTTTTATTAATTCAGAAATTCTTTCTCCCGCATTCACCACTTTTTTTATAAGTTGCTTGATGTTAATGGAATTGATTCGCTTCGTAGAGCCGGTAATGTTCACTGCTGCAACCACTTTGTTATGTTCATTAAAAATGGGCGCACCGATTCCGATGATCCCTTTTTGGAACTCTTGATTGCAAACGGCGTAGCCTTCTTTTTTTATTTTCAAAAGCTTTTCTTTTAATTGCTCGGGTGAAGTGATCGTGTTCGGACCGTATTTTTTGAAGGGCTGCGAGCAAATTTTCTCGATTACTTCTTCGTCTTCAAAGGCTAAAATGGCTTGACCGGGACTTGTGCAGTAGACAGGATTCCTTCTGCCGATATGGGTATATTCTTTTTTTGAAGGATACGTGCATTCAATTTTTTGCAAATAAATAATTTCGGTGCCTTCTAATATGGAAATGTGCGAATTTTCGCCTGTCTCCTCTGTTAAAACATTTAGAACCGGCGTCGCCTCATTTAAAATTTTCAATTGGGAGCTAACGATGCTTGTTAATGTCAAGATCGAAGCACCTAAACTGTAATGATTTGTGTTTATATCTTTGTATACAAATCCTTCGCTGGCTAAGCTTGTTAAAAGTCTGTGGGCAGTGCTTTTTCCGATATTTAGCTTTTCGGCTATTTCTGACACACCCAGTTCCGGTTCGTCCATTGAAAAGCTTTTCAAAATTTTTAAAGCGTTTTCAACAGAAGAAATTCTTTGTTTACTTTGAGAAGCCATCCATATCACCTGTAAAAAATTTTTGATTGATGAGGAAATCCATTTTTGTTCTGTATATAAGAAAAATAATGTATTTTTAGATTTTTTTCAATATTAAGATGGTAACAAGACCATAATCAATGAAAGGGGTTTCAATAGTGAAACTGATCACGTTTACAGAACAAGGCGTCACACGCATCGGTGCAATTGAGGATGGAAAAGTGATTGATCTGCATGCCGCATTTGAAAAAAAGCTGGAATCTGAAGGGAAATTGCGCTTCAAACAAATTGCTGAGGCGTATGTGCCGACAGATATGAACGGATTTTTGCAAGGCGGAAAGGAAAGCTTGGACTATGCAAAAGAAGCAGTTGCATTTGCTTTAAAACATGAAAAATATAAAGGAAAGCAGCTTGTGTTTTCCAAAGAAGATGTAAAAGTGGAAGCACCAGTGCCATCGCCGGGGAAAATGATTTGCGTAGGCCATAACTACAGGGAGCATATTTTGGAAATGGGAAGAGAGATTCCTCCATATCCTGTAGTTTTTGCGAAATTCGCGAATACTGTCATCGGACCGGAGGATGACATCCCTCATTATCCAATTTCCGATCAGCTAGATTATGAAGCTGAGTTTGCTTTTGTGATTGGAAAACGGGCGCGCAATGTTTCCCAAGCAGAAGCATTGGATTATGTTGCAGGCTATACAATTGTGAATGATGTGACTTACCGGGATCTTCAACGCCGTACGCTGCAATGGCTTCAAGGCAAGACAGTGGATGGAAGCGCTCCGATGGGGCCGTGGTTAGTAACAACCGATGAGCTGTCAGATCCTTCTGGGCTGGAAGTAGTCTTAACGGTTAACGGTGAAGAACGTCAGCGTTCTAACACGAAAAATCTTGTCTTTTCCGTACAGTACTTGGTTGAATTTCTATCTGGACTTATGACCCTTGAGCCGGGAGATGTCATTTTGACAGGAACTCCAGGAGGTGTTGGTGTAGCAAGAGACCCTCAAGTATTTTTAAAAGATGGAGATGTTGTCCGCATCGAGATAGACGGCATCGGTGCATTAGAAAATAAAGTGAAAAAAGTGACGGGGGAGATCAGCGAATGACTAATATGAACGAAGCGATTGAAAGCATAAAACAATCCATTGACCAAATGATTGAAACTACAAAAAGTCTTTCAGAAGAGACCATTCGTTGGAATCCATCAGAAGAAGAATGGTCCATCATGCAAATTCTTTGCCATGTTGAAGAAGCGATTCCATACTGGTTAAACGAAATTGAGCGGCTGCTTGAGTCGCCGGGTACAGAATGGGGAAGAGGACTTACGGATGAAAACAGGCTTGCTGCTGTTGCTAATACAGAAAAACGTGAAGTTTCAGACGTGCTAAACAAGCTTGAAAACGTAAAAGATCAAGTGGAAAAAGTGTTGAGCAAGCTGTCAGAAGAAGATTTAAAATCAGAGGCTCCGAGCCGCAATCCTCGTTTCGGAACAAAACCGATGTCTTTTATTGTCGACCACCTGCTTGTCGAACATGCAAGCAAGCATTATAGCCAAATTCAACGTAATTTATCAAAGCTTTAAAAGAATAGAGGAGGTTAGTTCATCATGGCGGAAAAAAATGAGTTTTTTAAAAGTAAAATTGTCCGAGATTTCACAAAAGATATTGAGCAATACCATCTAGGACCGCTTTGGGATGCTATTCCAGATTTAATGCATCGCCAGCCAACTCCGCAAGCTGAAGCGTATCTTTGGAAATGGAAAACCCTTTATAAAAAATTGATGGAAGCAACTGAAATTTTTACTCCTGAGCGCGGCGGAGAAAGACGAGCGATTTATTTTCAAAATCCTGGATTGACTTATCGAAAGCCTTGGGGATGGGCATCAACAACACAAACGCTTTATGCTGCCGTACAATTAATTCTTCCCGGTGAAGTAGCGCCTTCGCATCGACATTCGCAAAGTGCGCTGCGCTTTATCAGTCAAGGAAAAGGCGCTTATACAATTGTGCAAGGCGAGCGGATTTTTATGGAGGAAGGCGATTATCTCATTACTCCGAAAGGGCTTTGGCATGGTCATGGACATCCGGGTGATGAGCCGATGATTTGGATGGACTGCCTTGATATTCCAACTATCTATTCGATTGGCGGCACGTTCTTTGATCCTTATCCAGACGGAATTGAACAACCGAAAGTTCCTGATAATTACTCATCGCAAAGATATGAAGGCGGCATGGTTCGTCCAATTTCTGACCGTGAACCAAAAATCGCTCCGTTAGGGTCTTATAAATGGAAGCAGACTGAAGCAGCTATTCAAGGTTTAAAACGCTTCGATCCAGATCCGTACGATGGATATGCGGTTGAATATATCAATCCTTCAACAGGCAAACAAGCCAATCCGACGATTTCCGCTTGGATGCAATTGCTTCCAAAAGGGTTTCATTCAAAAGCTCACCGTCATACGCACTCAACTATTTACCATGTCTATAAGGGATCTGGGTACAGTATTATCAACGGTGTGCGCTTTGATTGGGAAAGCGGCGATTTCTTCGTTGTTCCGAATTGGGCGTGGCATGAGCATGTTGCCGAAAAAGATTCTTACCTGTTCTCTGCGAATGATTTGCCGATTATGGAAAGATTTGATGTGGAACGTGAAGAAGCTTATGAAGAAAATAATGGATTCCAACAAGTGACCGATGAATTTCAACCTGTATTCGTTTAAACTTAGCAAGCATAATGGAGCAGTTGACGGTCTAAATTAAAACTGAACCTTTTGACGAGGTTTTCAAAACCCCTTTTTCACAAAGCTATTGTTGAAAAAGGGGTTTTTGTTTTTTAGCGCGCCCAGCTAAGGTGTAATGGAAGATGGACAGTTTCATAACACCGAAAAGGGTACCCCGCAGGGCGGAGTCATTTCGCCTCTTTTAGCGAACAGCTACCTGCATTATATGGACACGATATGAAAGAAGAAGTTCCTACACTTAGGAGAACTGGTGCGATACGCAGATGATTTCGTGATCATGTGTCGCACGAAAAACGAGGCGCTGGAGAGCATTCAAGTACTAAAAGCCATCATGAAGAAACTCGACCTTGAAATCAACACAGAGAAATCCAAACTGGTCAGCCTATGGGACGACACAAACGGATTTGACTTTCTAGATCTACACCATCGGAAATTTCCTGTGATGAACAAGGGAGGCTCGAAAGTTTATGTCATGTCTCACATTCCAAGTAAGAAAGCCATGAAGAAAATGAAAATGAATTTAAGGAATATACGAGTCCAAGGAACAAGCGATTTATGGACATCAAAGAACTGGTGAAAGGCTCAATCGAATTTTACAAGGATTTAAGAATTACTACAGTATTTCGTCCATCGCCAAGAAGTGGCTAAATAAAGTGGACTGGTATGTATTAGAAAGACTTACTCTGTACTGGAATAAGAAGAAGAACCAAAGGAAGAAACATGCGAGAATGAAAGAAGTTATAAAATTAACACAAGGCTTATTAGTGAAATTAGCAAGTTAGACAAGAACGAAAGCCAAAGGAAGAAGAACGTCGGAAAGCCGTATGAGGGAAAACCTCACGTACGGTTTGATGAGGGGAAGCTGAGAGTAAAAGAGACAGCATAGGCTGTCCCTTTGAAAACAGTTTTCTACTCTACTAGTAAATTGGAAGCCTTCCCCATCTTGAACGACTTAAGATTTTAGAAGAATAAAAAATGGTTGTGTGGATTTTAAGCAGCCCTTCAGCTTACCGATTTCATAAACTCAATATTTTAAAAATTAAGAAATCATTTCAATAAAGTTATGAATGTTTTGTCAAAAGATGCTAAAACAAGGCAATTTTTTACCGATAAATAAAATAGCAAGAATTCCTCGGAGGAGAAGGAATATGGGAATACAAAAGATAACCGGTGTTAATAATAATGCTTTTTTGCAGGATATGCAAGGAAAAGAGGAAAAATTGTCAATGCCTGAAAACCAGCAGCCTGTCCAAGAAGAAGAAAAAAAAGCTAAAGTTACGCTGGAGGAAGCAATTGAGGATTTGAACAATTTTTTGAAGCCGATTAAAACATCGATTCAATTTGTACTTCATGAAGAACTGAAAGAATATTTTGTACAAGTTGTCAATGTAGAGACGAACGAAGTCATCAGGGAAATTCCTCCGAAAAAAATGCTTGATATATATGCGGCAATGGCAGAGCTGATGGGATTAATCGTGGATCGGAAAATTTAACTAGGGGTGGAAAAAATGCGAATTGTCGGTTTGGCAAGCGGAATGGACATTGACGCTCTCGTAAAAGATTTAATGAAGGCGGAAAGAATTCCGCTCGATAAAATGGTCCAACAAAAGCAAATTTTTGAATGGCAGCGCGACAGCTACAGGGAAATCAACAAGCTGTTGGACGAATTGGACAGATTGATTTTTGACGGCGTATACAGACTGTCGAATTTCCGGCAAAAAAAAGTGACGAGCTCTGATGAGTCAGCTGTTGTGGCAAAGGCAATCAACGCTTCAGCTAATACGTCAACAGCGATTGAAGTCCAACAATTGGCTAAGGCTGCCACATATAGTGCAGCAACGTTAAATAATTTTACATCTGGTGCAAGAACGCTAAAATTTGAAGTGACCGATCCAGGTTCAACAGAAACGAGAGAAGTGACGATTAATATTGGTGAAAATGATACGCTTGATGATGTTATCTACAAAATCAACAGCTCAAATCTAGGCGTTACGGGGATGAAATTAAAGGATTCATCTGGTGTGGAAAGGCTCGTTTTAACGAATAATAAAACAGGTGAAGGCGGAACGATTAAAGCTGCCGATAGTGAAACATTTGATTTTTTGCAAAGCCTAGGTTTTTCACTTGATGATACAACGTTTAACCTAATCCCCGAAACTGCGGGTCAAAATGCAAAAGTTAAAATCAACGGCTACGAAACTGTCCAAACATCTAATACGTTTACGATTGCGGGGATTGAATATACAATTAAAAATGTAACGACAAGTCCTGTTACGATTTCTACATCAACAGATGTTGATGCAATTCTCGATACTATTGTAAAATTTGTTAATAAATATAATGAAGTGATTGAAAAGATTAATGGCAAATTAACAGAAGAGCGCTTCCGGAATTTTCCTCCTCTAACGGATGAACAAAAAGAGGAAATGACGGAAAAGCAAATCGAGCTGTGGGAAGAAAAAGCGAAAAGCGGCCTTCTTCGCGGCGATGCGATTTTAACAAGCGGTCTTAATCAAATGCGGTTGGATTTATATTCTCCTGTCGCCGGAGATGCTTTGAAAGGGTTTAAGCAGCTTACGGATATTGGGATTTCAACAACAGCCAATTATTTGGACCGAGGCAAACTTACAATTGATGAAAATAAACTCCGGGAAAAAATTCAGGAAAATCCAGAAGCGATCTATAAACTATTTATGTCTGACGGCGAATCTTACAATGATAAAGGGATTGCCCGCCGTCTCCGCGATTCTTTGAAAGGTATGATGACAAAAATTAAAGACAAAGCGGGAACGTCTTTGTCTACAAATGACCAGTTTACGATTGGAAAAAACTTAAAAGATTTGGATAATCGAATCAATGCCTTTCAAGATCGGCTTATACAAATCGAATCAAGATATTATCGGCAATTTACGGCAATGGAACAGGCGATTCAGCGGGCGAACCAACAGTCAGCATATTTGATGCAATTATTTGGAGGCGGCGCTTAATCGTCTGCCTTTACTATTTACTTTTTAATGGATATGATATCTGAGGAGTGTCTTAAATGGCAATGAACAATCCTTATCAATCTTATTTGGAAAACAGCGTACAAACTGCATCACCGGGTGAACTCACGTTAATGCTTTATAACGGGTGTTTAAAATTTTTAAAGCTTGCGAAAAAAGCAATAGAAGAAAAATCTATCCAACAAAAAAACGAAAATTTGCAAAAAGCACAAAGAATCATTTGTGAACTAATGGCCACGCTAAATATGGATATTGAGATTTCTAAAAATATGTACGCACTGTATGAGTACATGAATCGACGGCTTGTTGAGGCCAATTTTAAAAACGATGTCACCATTATTGAAGAAGTGGAAGGATATGTGACAGAGTTCAGAGATACGTGGAAAGAAGTAATCCAAATCAACCGGAAACAGCGGCATAGTGAAGGCGGACAAGCGTAATGGACGAAGTGGAAAAATTGTTGGAAATAACGGAAGAGTTAGTGGAATTGACAAAACGGTCTAAAGATCAACATCGCGACCGTGATCAAGTGATACAAAAAATAGAAGACTTGCTAGCAAAACGGGAGGAGTTAACAAAAAGCATGAATCCTCCCTTCACGCCCAAGGAGAAAGAAGCAGGAAGAAAAATTATCCAATTGAATCAAATTCTTGTTGAGCAGCTTAAACTAATAAAACAAGAGATACAACATGATATCGTCAAGATGAAAGCCCAGAAAGAGATGGCAAAAAAATATATGAACTCTTATGCGAATGCCACTATTGATGGCATTTTTTATGATAAGAAAAAATAGCAATATATGTACAAAAAGACACGATCATGTAGCGATGGATGAAAGTGTGAAAATCGTTTTCCCCGCTCATCAGCATTCATAAAATGTTCACGATTTTTTTTATTTTGTGAAAGGAAAAACGAACGAAATATCGAACTATATATATATCCCTTAATAAAAGGAGGAGCTCAATATGAAATACAACATTAGAGGGGAAAACATTGAAGTAACTCCAGCATTAAGAGAATATGTACAAAAAAAGTTATCTAAACTTGAACGTTATTTTGATAATGGAGTACAAGCCGATGCAAATGTGAATTTAAAATATTATAATGACAAAGAATCTAAAATTGAAGTAACGATTCCAATGACGCATTTAGTGATGCGTGCTGAGGAATATCATGAAGATATGTATGCTGCGATTGATCTTGTCGTTGATAAGCTTGAACGTCAGATCCGCAAGCATAAAACAAGAGTAAACCGGAAGCTTCGTGAACAACAAGTTGATGCTAAATATTTCATCAATGCGGAAACGAATGATGACACTGATGTGAATGAAGAGGATATCGAACTTGTAAGAACAAAACGGTTCAATTTAAAGCCGATGGATACTGAGGAAGCTATTTTGCAAATGAACATGCTCGGCCATAACTTCTTTGTTTTTACGAACTCTGATACAAATAGAACAAATGTTGTCTACCGCAGAAAAGACGGCCGCTATGGATTAATTGAACCGAATGAGTAAAATTTATTATATAAAAAAAGTGCAGCCTACCTTGGCTGTACTTTTTTTACCTTCAAGCAAATAAAATGTAAACAAATGGGACGGGTTTATGGAAAGACTTTCACACAGCAAAAGTTGTACGCTTGGAAAAGCAGTGATAAAATTTAAAAGAAACTAAAATAATAAAATAAATTAAGGAGCGTTAAAGATGCTTGGACTTTTAAATAAAGTGTTTGATCCGAATAAACGCACTTTAGCTCGTTATGAAAAAATAGCTGAAAAAATAAATGCTCTCGGTCCAGATATGAGAAAGCTTTCTGATTTGGAATTGAGGTCAAAAACAGCTGAGTTTGCGGAACGGCTTGAAAAGGGAGAAACACTCGATGATCTGCTTGTGGAAGCCTATGCAGTTGTAAGAGAAGCCGCTCACAGAGTGCTCGGCCTGTATCCATATAAAGTACAGCTTATGGGAGCTATTGCCCTTCACGAAGGCAATATTGCGGAAATGAAGACAGGTGAAGGGAAAACATTAACCTCAACGATGCCTGTTTACTTAAATGCGTTGACGCGGAAAGGCGTTCACGTCGTTACCGTCAATGAATATTTGGCAAGCCGGGACGCAAAAGAAATGGGCAAAATTTTTGAATTTCTCGGCATGACTGTTGGTTTAAATTTAAACGGTATGTCAAAAGAGGAGAAAAAGGCTGCTTACGAAGCTGATATCACCTATTCAACAAATAACGAACTTGGGTTTGATTATTTGCGCGACAATATGGTTTTATACAAGGAACAAAAAGTGCAGCGCCCTCTGCATTTTGCGGTAATCGATGAGGTAGACTCCATTTTAATTGATGAAGCAAGAACTCCGCTTATTATTTCTGGACAAGCACAAAAATCCACCAAACTGTATATTCAGGCAAATGCTTTTGTCAGAACGCTTCAAAAGGATAAAGATTATACTTATGATGAAAAAACGAAATCCGTTCAACTTACAGAAGAAGGGATTGAAAAAGCGGAGCGTGCTTTCCATATTGATAATTTGTTCGATTTAAAAAACGTCACACTAAACCATCATATCAGCAATGCGCTGAAAGCCCACGTCGTCATGCATAAAGACGTTGATTATGTCGTTGAAGACGGACAAGTGATCATTGTAGACCAATTTACCGGACGGTTAATGAAAGGCCGCCGTTACAGCGACGGTTTGCATCAGGCAATCGAAGCGAAAGAAGGCCTTGAAATTCAAAATGAAAGCATGACGTTGGCAACGATCACGTTCCAAAACTATTTCCGAATGTATGAAAAGCTGGCGGGAATGACAGGGACTGCGAAAACAGAAGAAGAAGAATTTCGCAACATTTATAACATGCAGGTTATTACCATCCCGACAAACAAGCCGGTTATCCGCGAAGATCGTCCGGACCTCGTTTACCGTACAATGGAGGGGAAATTTAAAGCGGTTGTAGAAGACATCGTTCAGCGGCATATGATTGGTCAGCCTGTTCTAGTAGGTACAGTCGCGGTTGAAACATCTGAATTGCTTTCTAATATGCTTAAGAAGCGGGGAATTCCGCACAATGTGTTGAATGCAAAAAACCATGCAAAGGAAGCAGAAATTATTGAACAAGCCGGACAAAAGAATGCTGTGACGATCGCGACAAATATGGCCGGACGGGGAACGGATATAAAGCTCGGCGAAGGCGTAAAAGAGTTGGGTGGATTAGCTGTCATCGGCACAGAACGCCATGAATCCCGAAGAATTGACAATCAGCTGAGAGGACGTTCTGGACGTCAAGGAGACCCGGGTGTTACGCAGTTTTATTTGTCAATGGAAGATGAACTGATGCGCCGATTCGGTTCAGAAAGTATGATGAGCATGATGGATCGGCTTGGAATGGACGATTCCCAGCCGATTCAAAGCAAAATGATTACCCGTGCTGTGGAATCGGCGCAAAAACGGGTGGAAGGAAACAACTTTGATGCGCGGAAGCAGCTTCTTCAATATGATGATGTGCTCCGTCAGCAGCGTGAAATTATTTATAAACAAAGAGATGAAGTGCTTGAATCTGAAAATCTGCGAGAAAATGTTGAAGACATGATTCAACAAACGATTACCCGTGTTGTACAGTCATTTACGCCTGAAGAAGAGCTTCCAGAAGACTGGAACCTTGAAGGATTAGTCGACTGGGTAAAAGCCAATATTTTGGATGAAGCAGATGACTTTAATGTAAATGACCTTCGCGGAAAAGAATCGGATGAAATTATTGATATCATTTGGGAAAAAGCGAAGAAGCGTTATGATGAGAAAGAAGCTGCTTTTGGCGAGGAAAACATGCGTGAATTTGAACGAGTCATTGTACTCCGCGCCGTTGATACAAAATGGATGGATCACATCGATGCAATGGATCATCTTCGCCAAGGTATTCATTTACGTGCATACGGACAAACCGATCCGCTTCGTGAATATCAATTGGAAGGCTACACAATGTTTGAAAATATGATTGCGTCCATCCAAGAAGAGGTTACAAAATATATAATGAAAGCTGAAATTCAAAACAATTTGGAACGTCAGGAAGTGGCGGTCGGCGAAGCCGTGCAGCCGAAAGAAGGAGACGCCCAGACGAAAAAGAAACCAGTCAGAAAAGCAAAAGAGGTTGGCCGCAACGAGCCATGTCCGTGCGGAAGCGGCAAAAAATACAAACATTGTTGCGGAAGATAACGATTTTAAATAGAATGGGTGTGGCGAGATGTCAGTCTCGCCTGTCCCATAAATTTTTTAATTAATGTATAAGTGGACAAAGCGAATCTGCAAAAATATAGTATACTGTGCAAAAAATTTTTAGAGGTGATGGACTAATGGATTTAGTAGAAATTCGGAATGAACTGGAGAAAATGGCTAAGCGATTAGCGGATTTTAGGGGGTCTCTTTGACTTAGAAGAGAAGGAAGCACGCATAAAAAAATTAGAGGAGCAAATGGCTGCGCCAAATTTTTGGGATGACCAGCAAGCAGCTCAGAAGGTAATTAATGAAGCAAACGCCTTAAAAGATCTTGTCGGAGAATTTAACCATTTAAATGAATCATATGAAAATCTTCAAGTAACTTACGAGCTTATTAAAGAAGAGCCGGATGATGATTTGCAAAGAGAGCTTGAATCCGAATTGAAAAAATTAACGAAGGAATTGAATAATTTTGAATTACAGCTTCTTTTAAATGAGCCTTACGATAAAAACAACGCGATTTTAGAGCTTCATCCGGGAGCAGGAGGGACGGAATCTCAGGACTGGGCATCTATGCTCCTGCGAATGTATACGAGATGGGCGGAAAAGAAAGGATTTAAAGTTGAAACGATCGATTATCTTCCGGGTGATGAAGCAGGAATAAAAAGTGTAACGCTGTTAATTAAAGGACACAATGCATACGGCTATTTAAAAGCGGAAAAAGGAGTCCATCGGTTAGTGCGCATTTCTCCTTTTGATGCATCAGGCCGCCGCCATACTTCCTTTGTTTCCTGCGAAGTGATGCCAGAATTTAATGATGAAATCGATATTGAAATTAGAAGCGAGGATTTGAAAATTGACACGTACCGTTCAAGCGGTGCGGGAGGGCAGCACGTAAATACGACCGACTCGGCGGTACGGATTACACACTTGCCAACTGGAATTGTCGTGACATGTCAAACGGAGCGCTCTCAAATTAAAAACAGAGAACGAGCAATGAAAATGTTAAAATCTAAGCTATACCAATTAAAAATTGAAGAGCAGGAAAAAGAATTAGCGGAAATTCGAGGAGAGCAAAAGGAAATTGGCTGGGGTAGCCAAATCCGTTCTTATGTCTTCCATCCATATTCATTGGTGAAAGATCACCGGACAAATGTCGAAATCGGCAACGTTCAAGCTGTAATGGATGGGGAAATTGATGCATTTATTGATGCATATTTAAGAGCAAAATTGTCTTAAGGCTGTTATGAAAAGGATGATGACGCGTTTACAAAAGATGAGCGAATAGAAATGTGATGCGGAAAAATGACGAAGAAAAACTGCCCTAAATTCCATTTGATTAGAGAACTTGTGGGGCTGTCCAGAAAGTCAAAATCCATTGAAACGAAACATCATAAACATTGATATATCAACATTTAAAACATTAAAGGGGCGTCTATAAGGCGTAAAAACGACTTATTAGACACCCTTTTTCTTTTTTATCAATATTCAAGTTATTTTCACAGGATTGTCAAATGTTGGTCAATTTGTTTCAGATTGAAACCTCAATAATTAGGTTATAATATCTTCGAGACTAATTGGCGAAGGGGGATTTCGCAGTGAAAAAGTTCTTGATCTTAGTATTTGGTCTTTCACTCGTATTAGCTGCATGCGGGGGCGGCGGGAATGACCAAGAAAGCGGAACAAATGGCGGAACAGATCAAGCTGAGAATACTGCATCTGCAGAAGATCTGATAAAACAAAATTGTACAAGCTGCCATGGACAAAATCTTGAAGGTGCTTCCGGTCCGAGTTTACAGAAAGTTGGAAGCAAGTATAGCAAAGATGAAATAAAAGATATTATTTTAAACGGCAAAGGCGCTATGCCAAAAGGTTTATTGAACGATAGCGAAGCAGATGTTGTCGCTGAGTGGCTTGCAGGACAAAAGTAACATAAGAAGCGAGGGGACATGATCACCCTCGCTTTTTTATGCTATAGAAAAAAATAGCAGATAATAGAAAATTTTGTAGTTTTTTTTACAAGAATTTTAAAAATTTTCCCTCGAAATATGATATTGAAACAAAAATGTAATATGAAAAAGTCTATTTTTGACGAAAAATGATGTTATAATGTTTTTTGTGGGAAGGATGTAAGATTTGTTTTCTGCTTCATAATTAATAGACGAATAGAAAATAACATTAGTTTCAAGTTATAAAAATTTTTTTTGACTAAGTACTGAAATAATTCAATGACTTCAGGTGATAGCATGATCGAAATGAAGGATGTTTATAAAACCTATTCGAATGGTGTTTTGGCCATTAACGGTATTTCAATAAAAATCAATCAAGGCGAATTTGTATACATCGTAGGTCCTAGCGGTGCTGGAAAATCGACATTTATCAAATTGATGTATCGGGAAGAAAAGCCTACAAAAGGCAGTATTGTCATAAACGGTATACAACTAGAAAACCTAAAAGAAAAAGAAGTGCCGTATTTGCGGAGAAATATCGGGGTTGTCTTTCAAGATTTTAAATTATTGCCGAAATTGACTGTTTATGAGAATGTTGCCTTCGCATTGGAAGTGATCGGGGAAAATCCGAAGAACATTAAAAAGAAAGTATTAAATGTGCTTGATCTTGTGCAATTGAAGCATAAGGCCCGTTCCTTCCCTGACGAATTGTCTGGCGGTGAACAGCAGCGCGTATCAATTGCTAGATCCATAGTAAACAATCCGCCTGTTATAATAGCAGACGAGCCGACAGGGAATTTGGACCCTGAAACCTCTTGGGAGATTATGAGATTGCTAGAGGAAATCAACAATCGGGGCACAACGGTGTTAATGGCCACCCACAATAAAGTGATCGTGAACACGATTCGAAAGCGGGTTATCACGATTGAGGACGGCAAAATTGTACGCGATGAGGCGAGAGGGGAGTATGGTCTTTATGAATAAAACTCTCGGTCGTCATTTGCGGGAGGCGGTAAAAAGTCTTGGGCGAAACGCTTGGATGTCCGTAGCCTCTATATCAGCCGTAACAGTGACCCTTCTTTTGGTCGGCACGTTTTTGGTTATTATGATGAATTTAAATAATATTGCCAGCAACATTGAAGAAGATGTTGAAATAACCGTGCTAATTGACAGGACAGCAGATCAAAACGCTCAAAACCAACTTGAATCGAAATTGAAAAATCTAGAAAAAGTAGAGAATGTCCAATTTTCTTCCAAAGACCAGGAGCTGGAAAAATTAATTAAAAGCTTCGGTGAAAAAGGAGAGTCATTCAAGCTATTTGAACAGGATAATCCTTTAAACGATGTTTTCATCGTCAAAACGAAAGTTCCCGAAGATACTCCAGTTGTAGCGGAAGAAATTAAAAAAATGCGCTATGTCGAAAATGTTCAATATGCAGAAGAAACTGTGGAAAAATTGTTTGAAGTTGTCAACGTTTCAAGAAATATCGGCATAGTCTTGATTATCGGACTTGTGTTTACTGCGATGTTTTTAATCTCAAACACTATAAAAATCACTATATTTGCCCGCAGACGAGAAATAGAAATTATGAAACTTGTTGGTGCAACAAACTGGTTTATACGCTGGCCGTTCTTTTTAGAAGGTTTGTTTTTAGGAGCGCTGGGAGCTGTCATACCAATTACAGTTTTAGTTGTCAGCTACAATAGCTTAGTAAATATTGCCGTTCCTTATATTCAAGGTTCTTTTGTTGAGTTGTTGCCATTTTCTCCTTTTGTTTTTCAAATATCGGCTATCTTATTGTTAATCGGCGTCTTAATCGGCATATGGGGAAGCTTAATGTCTGTTCGAAAGTTTTTGAAAGTGTAGTTTGTCTTAGGCAGCTCTTATCATACCAGATCGAATTGATTGAAAACATGAATTAAGAGGAGGAACCGGATTGTGAAAAAGAGAATAGTGACATTAAGTCTTACAGCTATATTGGGGACAAGCGGGGTATTTGTACCGCTGAGCAAAAGCGCTTATGCGTCATCCTTTGAGGAGAAAAAAGCAAGAATTCAAAATGAGCGGTCCAATGTTCAATCGAATATAGAGAGCAAGAAAAGTGAAGTAAAAGAATTAGAGACAAAACAAAATCAACTTAATCAAGAGATTAAAAAGTTAGATGAAAAATTGCTGGATACTGGTGAAAAAATCGAAGAGAAAGAGAATGAAATCAAGAAAACTAAAACTGAAATTGAACAGTTGAAAAAACAAATTGCTGAAGTAAAAAAACGGATTGAAAAGCGGAATGAACTGTTAAAAGAACGGGCAAAATCCTTGCAGGAAGCCGGAGGTACAATCAGCTATCTCGACGTTATCTTAGGTGCGAAAAGCTTCAATGATTTTGTAACTCGTATAAGCGCTGTTACAACGATCGTTGATGCGGATCAAAAAATTATTGAAGAGCATGAAAGAGATATGAAACTGAAAGAGGAAGCGGAGGCTAAATTAAACAAACAGCTGTCCTCTTTGGAAGAAGCTTTATCTGAATTGGCTTCATTGAAACAAGAGCTAGATAAGCAAATTGATGAAAAAGATAAATTGTTAGGGCAATTGGAAGCGGAACATGGCCAGGCAATGGATCAATTAGAAGATTTGGTACATCAAGATGCTATGCTGGCAAAGCAGCAAAAAATGATTGAACAACAGCAGCAAGAATATTTAAAAAGACTAGAAGAAGAAAAGACTAGACAGGCTCAAGCTTCACAATCTGCTTCTAAATCAAGCGATAAAGCTGCTGCTTCAAGCGATGGCGGATCTTCACCAGAACCATCTGTATCATCAGCTGCAGGAAGCGGATCTTTTATCTGGCCGGCTTCAGGTGTTCTTACCTCTAAAATGGGTATGAGATGGGGCAGATTCCATGCAGGAATTGATATTGCGAAACGGGGAACGGTTCCAGTTTACGCTTCTGCTGGCGGCACGGTTAGTTATGCTGGACAAATGAGCGGCTACGGCAATGTTATTATGATCATCCATAATATTAACGGTAAAACGTATACTACACTTTACGGGCATTTGAGAAGCATTAACGTTTCAAGTGGTCAAAAAGTGAGCCAAGGTCAGTTTATTGGATATATGGGAAATACAGGAAGATCAACAGGGCAGCACTTGCATTTTGAAGTACATAACGGAACATGGCGAGGCAAATCCAGCGCGATCAATCCTTTAAGCGTTCTTCCATAAAAATTTATTAACAATGCACAATAAGCTCTTTAGGGAAGAAGAGTTTGTTGTGCATTGTTATTTTTTTTATAAATTGCAAAACAGTTTTCTTCTGATCGTGTTTCATCGATGCAAAAAATAGAGGAAACGGGAGATTACATCAAGCTTCAATGGATTGATTTTCACAATAATTCTTTTTCATGTAGTGATAGATAATTACAAAAAATATAGTTACTCCTCCCGTATGATTATGCCGGTGTAGGCAGTTTGCTTGACTAAAAGAAAAGGAAAGCGTTTTTATGAGAACAAAACACCTTACCCATTTTCAAAGCAAAGATGATCGTTGGCTGATTTTTCTGTTTTCTTGATGGAACCTGGCTAGAAGCGGTCAAATTCTTGTCAAAGGGCGGTATATTAAGTTTTTTTGAATTGCTTTTCCTTTTCCTGTAATCCGCACATGATTTGTACAAGCTTTGCATACGCTATAAATAATTCGGATTGTTGGAAAGGAAGGCAAAAACATATGAAACAAATAATAAAATTGATTACAGTGTTTTGGATAGTGACCAGTTCCATCATCGTTTTGGATGTGCACGGTCATGCTGAAAATAATGAATCGCTGGAAAATAAAACAATTGCTGCATCTGCGCAAAGTTCAGATGAAACCATTCCAGGATTGGAGAAATTTATAAAAACGTATGAATTAATTTCTGAAAAATATGTCCATCCAGTCGACAAAAAACGTCTCCTAGAAGGTGCCATTCAAGGGATGCTATCTTCTTTAGGCGATCCATACTCAGTCTATATGGATAAGGAAACTGTTAGACAATTTACAGAGTCCCTTGATTCTTCATTTGAAGGAATCGGTGCCGAAATCGGGATGAACAACGGCAAAATAACCATTATTTCACCATTTAAAAATTCGCCGGCGGAAAAAGCGGGCTTAAAACCAAATGATGAAATTGTGAAAATTGATGGTAAAACAGTTTCCAGTTCAGATCTTCATGACGCAGTACTGAAAATCAGAGGAGAAAAAGGAACAACCGTCAAACTTACGATACGCCGCCCTGGAAGTAAAGATTTATTGTTTTTTGAAGTAAAGCGGGATGAGATTCCGATTGAAACAGTGTTCAGCTCCGAAATCAATAAAAATGACAAGCGGTTAGGCGTCTTGCATATTACTTCATTTTCTGAAAGGACAGCTGATGACTTTAAACAAAAGCTAAAAATGTTAGAAAAAAAGAAAATTAACGGTCTAGTCATCGATGTTCGCGGCAATCCGGGGGGGTACTTGCAGGCTGTAGAGCAAATTTTGCAGCAGCTCGTCCCTAATCATGCACCATATATTCAAATAGAAAAGAGAGACGGAAAAAGGGAGATGTATTATTCAACATTAAAAGAAAAGAAGCATTATCCTATTGCAGTCTTAATTGACAACGGCAGCGCATCTGCTTCGGAAATTTTGGCAGCTGCATTGAAAGAAGCAGGAGGGTATGCCATTGTCGGCGAAAAATCCTTTGGAAAGGGAACAGTTCAGCAAACAATACCGCTGGATGATGGAAGCAACATAAAGCTGACGTTATACAAATGGTTGACTCCTAAAGGAAATTGGATTCATGAAAAAGGTGTGGAACCAACGGTAAAAATATCGCAGCCGGATTATTTTAAAGCTGGACCGCTCGATATTTTACAGCCATTAAAAAAAGAGATGAATAATGAACAAGTTCGCATTGCACAAATATTATTATCAGGATTAGGTTATGATCCTGGGAGAAAAGACGGTTATTTCAGTGCAGAAACCGAGCTGGCTGTAAAGGCGTTTCAAAAAATGAACGGTTTATCCGTGACGGGGAAAGTGGATCAAAAAACAGCTATAAAAATGAATGAATTGATCACAAAAGAAACTCGTTCAAAACAAAATGACTTGCAGCTGCAAACTGCCATTTCACTATTAGCACGATCTTCTTAAGTATTGAAAAAATACGGCAGCTTTTCTGTTGCATTTTGTTTAAGGGGCTGTCTAATAATAAGTCGTTTTTACGGCTTATTGACGCCCCTTTAATGTTTTAGAAACGTTGATATATCGATGTTCATGATTTTTTGTTTTCAATAGGGATTTCACTTTATGGACAGCCTCTAAATGAGATTTCGCTTCCTTGTGCAGGCTTTTCAGTTGAGAAAATTTCTGCTTTCATATCGTAGTGAAATTTACAATTATTTATGCATACAGAGGATGGACGCAGCTTTATGACAATAAGGCTGCGTTTTCTTTTAAATCATCGGGAAGTGACAGAGCGGCATTGTTAAGTGGCTGTTTCCTTGCTCAATTTTTTGATCAATTTGCTGCAAGTCTGATTCATTCAGCTTTTTAGAAAAAAGCGGTATGAAGCCAAAAAAGCCGCTGCTCCATGAATTTGGTCAATCGGCCTTTTTACCTATTTCCAGTTTTTTATATGACGTTCTAGCTTCTTTTTTAAAAGATTTGATAAAATAGAGGAAAGTCTCATATGATTCGTAAAAGGGGTGGGCCGTTTGGTTGGACAATGGCTTTTAGAATTGCTTTTCAGCATAGGCCGTTTTTTCTTGCATCCGCTTTTGTATTTCTTTCTCATTTTTTCCTTTTTAAATGGATATTGGCGGGTTAGAAGAGAACGAAAATCTTTTCATGTGCGCGTATATGATGTGTTTGACGATATTCGTTTTACTTATACGAAGGGAATTATCGCTGGCCTTATCCTTTCTGTTCTTTTCATGCTTCTAGGACTGTGGATTCCATTCGGAACACTCGTTTTATTGACTATTTGGCTGCTGGCTGTTAGTTTAACTTTTCAGCCGCGTTTTTTGTCATCAAGTATCTCATTGGGCGGAACGATTTTTTTAACAGCTTTATTAAATGGAGTGGCAGATCAATCTCCTTGGATCGATGAATTTTTTGTGAGCCTTGATAAAACAAACTACAGCGTCTTGTCGCTATTTTTGAGCTTTTTGCTTATTTGTGAAGGGATTCTCATCTATCGAACAGCACATTACCATACATCCCCATTTATCATAAAAAGCAAGAGAGGAATGCCGATTGGGAATCATGTAGCGAACAGAACATGGATGATTCCGTTAATGCTTTTAGTTCCAGGCGGTTCATTGGAATCTCCTTTTTCTTGGTGGCCAATTATTTCTTTAAATGGTGAACCATTTATGCTCGTGATGATTCCGTATTTTGTCGGTTTTTATCAAAGAATTCAAGGGTCTTTGCCAAAGGAAAGCATTCAAGTAACAGGCCGGCGCATTTCGATTCTTGGAATTATTTCTCTTGTTGTTGCTGCTGCTTCGTTGTGGGCTCCATTTCTGTCGTTTGTTGCCGCGGCTCTAGCATTGATAGGAAAGGGATTAATAACTGTAAAACAAAGGATGAATGATAATTCGGCCGCTTTTTATTTCTCGAAACAAGATTATGGACTGGTCGTATTAGGCACGCTTCCTCAATCCCCGGGAGAGAAAATGGGAATAAAAGCGGGAGAAGTTATAACAAAGGTGAATGGAAAAAATGTAAAAACAACGTACGAATTTTACGAAGCGCTGCAGATAAGCAGGACGCATTGTAAGTTGGAGGTACTAGGACATAACAAAGAAATCCGTTTTGTCCAACGCGCCTTATACGAAGGGGAGCATCATGAACTCGGCTTGCTCTTTGTGCAAGATGAGAAGTGGAAGTCAGAAGCCTCTTAACCGGTATGAATGGTTCATAATCAACCGGAATAGCGACATAATTTTTAGGAATAGGCCATAATTCTTCGGAATGAGTTTCATTTTTTTTCCGGAACGATAAAGGTATATTTTCTCTATCACATCAAACCACTTAGTCAATGATTGGCTAAGTGGTTTTTTACGTCAAAAAATGTTATAGCTAGCAGCTCGAGAAATCATTGTACAAAGGAACTGACATTGTTCAATGATATTTGAAGCCTTTCAGTAAATATGTCTAATCATGAAAATAGCCGCGGCTAGAAAAACTTTAGCTAAACATTGCAAGCACCTTCAATGGTTTAAAATATCATTTATCAAGTACTCTGCATCGGCGCCCACCCCTCCGATAAGAGCGGAGCCTCTCCGATATTGCCAAGGCAATCCTAAGAAGTACAATCCTTTCACAGGAGTAACCCCTCGTTGGTGAACGGGCTTTCCTCTATGATCTAAAACATTAGGAATTTGTATCCAGCTGTAATCAAAATAAAATCCGGTTGCCCAAATGACATTTTGAACTTGAATTTGACTGTTATCTGCAAAAGAGATAACATCTCCTGAAACACTCTCTGTTTTAGGCTTCATTTTTATTTTGCCTTCTTGTAGTAAATGTTTCAGCTCTTTACCGAAAATAGGATCGCTTTGTTTACTGATCAACCTGCCTAACGGGCTGTTGATATGGACGTCTAATAAACCTATTTTTTGAAACCACCAGAAAATACTTTTCCCCATAATTTCAAGGGGGAGAAATCTCATTTTATGACCTACTGATAAATAAACTTCTCTGTCTTCGGACAATTCAACTGCAATTTGCGCTCCAGAATTTCCTGCACCGACTACTAAAACAGAGCCATCTTGCAATTGAGATGGATTCAAATAGCCGGATGTATGCACTTGATACACTTGATCGTATAAGCTTTCGGCAAATGGTGGAAGATAAGGCTTTTGAAAAGGCCCTGTTGCTATAACCACTTTATTTGCCATATATCTCCTATGGTTGGTTGTCACTTTAAAAATCTCATTTTCTTTTTGAAGAGAAATGACTTCTGTATTCAGATGAATAGGCAATTCGAATTTTTGAGCATAATCCTCTAAATAATCGGCTATTTCATCCTTAGTTGGATATCCGTTCGGGTCACCCTTTAAGACCATTCCTGGCAAGGAGCTAAACGATCGAGGGGTAAAAAGCACTAAAGAATCGTAACGATTTCTCCAAACATCTCCGATTCGATTTTCCTTGCCGACAATGGCAAATAATATATCGTGTTGCTTTAGATAATACCCCATCGCTAATCCTGCTTGGCCAGCACCGATTACAAGAACATCAACATTTTGTCCCATTTCAATCAACTCCGAAAAAAGCTAGACTTTCATTTTTCCATGATGGATTTGAGAGGTTTCAATTTGAATGGTTGTATGCAAAATCTTAAATTTTTCTTCAATCATGTGAATGGCAGCTTGTAACACCTTTTGACTGTCTTGATGATCTTCAATTAAAATATGGCAGCTTAGTGAGTCTAAACCTGATGTAATCGTCCAAATATGCAGGTCGTGAACATCCTTCACACCTTCAATATTTTTTAAGGCTTTCTTCACTTCATTTTGATCAATGGTAACGGGCGTTCCTTCCATCAAAATGTGTATGCTATGCTTCAAAACTCCCCAAGCGCCTTTTAATATTAATAAAGCAACTAAAATGGAAATAATAGGGTCTGCTATATACCAGCCAAAGAGCCACATGATGAATCCGGCTGCAATGGCTCCGACAGAGCCTAATGCATCGCCGATAACGTGAAGATAAGCGCTGCGAACATTGACATTATGTTTCACATCACCTTTTCTCATTAACACCCAGGCACTTAAAAGATTAGCAAAAAGACCAATAGACGCAATCAACATCATCGAGCCGCTTGCTACAGTCGGCGGATTGAAAAAACGCTGAACAGCTTCCCAAATGATAAATCCAGCGATAACAAATAAGGTAACTCCATTAAACAAAGCGGCTAAAATTTCAAAACGATAAAAGCCATACGTTTTATTTGGGGAGGCTGGTTTGGCCGCAAACCATATAGCAATTAGGCTAAGAGCAAGCGAACTGGCGTCACTAAGCATATGTCCAGAGTCAGAAAGAAGGGCCAGACTGTTTGTCATTAACCCCCCGAAAAACTCTAACAGCAAAATTCCAACAGTAATGAGCAATGCAATTATAAGTCCTTTTTTATTGTTTTCCCTGTTAAAGTCGTGATGGTCGTGAGAGTGGTGATGGCTGTTCATGGCCAAATGCCTCCTTACTGATGTTCAGAATGATCAATGGCTTGTTTTAATAATGAAAAAACGTGTTCGTCATTACAGGAGTAAATCAGTGTTTTTCCTTCACGGCGATACTTAATAAGTCTAAGATTTCGCAATATACTAAGCTGATGGGAAACTGCTGATTGAGACATTTCCAACACTTCGGCAATATGATTTACGCTGCACTCTTCTTGTGATAACAAATAAAGAATTTTAATTCGAGTAGGATCGGCTAACACCTTAAATATTTGCGATATATGTTCAATTGTTTCAGGTTTTAAGAAAGAATGATCTTCCGTCTTCATTCATAATTCCCTCGTTCTTTTATTATATATGAGCATATGTTCATATTTTATTATATTTTGCATTCTGTTTTTTGTCAAGTTTAGGAAATCTGTTTAACAGTACATAATGAGGAGGGAACCTTTCAGATTGGAAATACGGTCAACTAGTTCTGAGGCATTTTCAGTGGGCTTAAGAAATCTAAGAGCTCTTTAAAAGTGACATTAGCAATGAGATAAATGAAGCAGTTTTTAAAAGATGATTGCTTCAAAGTAGATTGCAGCTGGAGAGAATGTTCTAAATTGATCGTATAAAGACATTTCAGGGTACTTGCGAGCAATCATTGAGAAGTCGATTCAGTTATCTTTTTGAGAAGCTGCCAAGCATGGAAATTGAGCATTTCAATATGTTTATTTTAATCATTGACTAGCAGAAGATAACCTCTCGTTCTTGAACAGCCTTGCCTAAACGTTAACTTGGTTAATTCACGCTGTCGGCTAGCCTTCATACAGGAACAGGTGAAGCCGGGCATGAATAGCAGCTTCTGCCAGATCAAAAAATGTCGGAAAAGGGCATACTTTGTCCGGTTTAGCCGTAAAGGAATCCCTCTTATGGTAGACAGGTCTACATAAGAGGGATCATATAAAATGAAACCTGAAGGATCTTTGTGTCAGCAGATCTAGTTTTACAAGAACAAGCCGCCAATGGCGCCCGTTAAGACGATGATCCATGGAGCTATCTTCCAATAAGCGAGCATACTGAATAAAATTGCAGCAAAAGCAAAATCAATCGGACGATTAATGGAGCTTATCCAGATCGGATCATAAAAAGCGGCAATTAAAATTCCGACGACAGCAGCTTGTATGCCCATTAACGCACCATTAATCTTTGAATTGCTTCGAAGCTTTCCCCAAAACGGTAACGTACCAAAAATGAGCAGAATTGCCGGAAGAAAGATGGCGCAAGTTGCAACGAATCCCCCAGCCCATCCATTCATGACCGTCCCAATATAAGAAGCAAATGTAAACAAAGGACCAGGAACTGCCTGTGCTGCTCCGTAACCAGCCAAAAATTCTTTTTCTGTTAACATTCCTGTTGGAACAAATTCCTGTTCAAGCAGCGGGAGCACCACATGTCCTCCCCCAAATACGAGAGATCCAGAGCGGTAAAAGCTGTCGAACAAGCCGATCCAGTAAGAAGAAGTCCACACTTTTAATAAAGGAAGGAAAAGGAGAAGCCCGAAAAATAACAATAAACAGCTTGCGGCAAATCGTGTTGAAATCGGCACCTGCAACGAAGTCTGGGTGTCTTCTTCTACTTTTTTATATAATAAAAATCCAATAAAAGCCGCTAGCAACATGACGACAACTTGGGAAAAAGCATGTTGCCATAATAAAGTAACGACTAGCGCGCCTAATGCGATGGCTTTTCTCCATAGGTCAGGGGCAAGTTTTTGTGCCATTCCAATAACAGCATGGGCGACTACAACAGCAGCAACAATCTTTAAGCCGTGAATCCAGCCGGCATCAACAATATGTAACTCTTTAAGAATAAGAGCAAAGATCATCAGTGCGATTGCAGACGGAAACGTAAAGCCGATAAAGGCGCAAAGTCCGCCTAATATTCCTCCCCGCATGAGACCGATGCCGATCCCGGCTTGGCTGCTGGCAGGTCCGGGTAAAAAATGGCATAAAGCAACCAAATCTGCATAGCTCTTTTCATCCAACCATTTTCTTCTCCGAATATATTCTTCATGAAAATATCCTAAATGGGCGATTGGTCCCCCAAATGAGGTCAATCCAAGCTTTGTGGAAATGGCAAATATCTCGAACAGCGTTTTCCATTTTGATTCCTTCATGTTATCCCCCACCTTCATTATGTATTTCTTTAAAAAGCTCGTACGCTTTCGTCCGGGCTTCTTTCAGAACGGCTTTCCCTTTCTGTGTAGTTGTATAATATTTTCGTATTTTTCCTTCTACATTTTGTTCTGTTTTTTCTAACAGTCCGTCCTTTTCCATTGCGTGGAGAATCGGATAAAGAGTCCCTGCACTTATGTTGTAGCCATGACTTTTCAGTTCCTCAAGCATCCACAAGCCGAATATAGGATGTTCGCTTGCATGATGTAAAATATGAATATGTATAAAACCGAGAAAAAGCTTGCGCAACACTTTATCTTCCATTTTTACCCCCCCATTTTGAGAATCGATATCGAATTTCGATAACATTAATATTGTAAGGTTATTCATATGTACATGTCAAAATTATATTTACGAAAATATTTGACAATTGAATTGCCTTTTCATAAAATGGACATATAAAATATGAACACTTATTCATATAAACACATATACTGTATACTGCAATGTGTACTCTATTTCATTGGAGGATTAGAGAATGATTCAGTATCGGGTAAAGGGATTGTCTTGTGCAAATTGCGCAAAGAATCTGGAAGAAGAAATCCAAAAGCTTGAATATGGGGAAAATGCAAAATTAAATTTTCAATCTAGCAAACTGTATGTCAATGAAGAAATTAATATTGCTAAAGTCAAAAAAATTTTAGCATCGGATGGGGCCTATATTGAGGAAGAAAATAAACATGAAGATACACATTCTTATTTATTGTGGCTCGTTTTGCTCTCGGTTTTAGCTTTTATAGCTGCTGTTGTGTTCGAAAAAACATTATCACCATCCGCCTCTGTTACAATGTATATAATTGCTACGGTGATCAGCGGATATAAAACATTTTTGAAAGGGGCCAAAAACCTCGTTCGATTGAAATTTAACATTGACACCCTTATGACAATTGCTTTGATTGGGGCTTTTGGCATTGGAGAGTGGAAGGAAGGTGCTGTTGTTGCCATTTTATTTGGAGTGAACGAATATTTAGAGGGCTTGGGAATGGAAAAGGCCCGTCGTTCTATCGAATCGCTTTTAGAAGTTGCGCCGAATGAAGCTACGATTGTTATAAATGGCCAGGAAAAGAAAGTTTCCATTCATGACATCAAGGCAGGGGATATTGTTCTTGTCAAAGCCGGTGAAAAAATTCCATCGGATGGGATAGTGGTGGAAGGGAAAAGCTCAGTTAATGAAGCGGCCATTACTGGAGAATCTCTCCCTGTTGAAAAGGAAGCAAAAGATGAAGTGTTTGGCGGAAGCATTAATAATGAAGGAATTTTGAAAGTTCGGATAACAAAGCCTTATGAAGAATCGTCTCTAGCGAAAATTTTGCATTTAGTTGAAGAAGCGCAGGAAACAAAAACGCCGACTGAGCAATTCATTAATAAGTTTGCGAAATATTATACTCCTTTGATCATGCTTATCTCTCTTGTCGTTATTTTTATTCCGCCGCTTTTCTTAGGAGTTGATTGGAGAACATCTTTATATCAAGGATTGGCAGTGTTAATTGTAGGCTGTCCATGTGCATTAGTTTTATCCTCTCCCATTGCTATCGTTTCAGGAATCACGAGAAATGCACGCAAAGGCATTCTTGTAAAAGGCGGGGTTTATTTAGAGCAATTAGGGAAAATTGGAATAATAGCTTTTGATAAAACAGGAACACTGACAAAAGGGGAGCCTTATGTAGAGAAGTTTGTAGAATATGATCCTTCTTTTTGGAGCATCATCGGATCAATTGAAAAATCCTCTACTCATCCGATCGCTAAAGCCATTATGAAAAAAATAGATGAGTTAAACGTTTCCCTTTTGGAGGCTCGCTCCGTTGTTGCAACATCAGGTGAGGGAATAAAAGCGGAGATAGACGGGAAGGAATACCGTGTCGGCAATGAAAAAACGATTCAACATCTTTCGCTCAGCGAAAATGTAAAGGAAGACATAAAGGCCTTTAAACAGGAAGGACTAACAATCGTTTTGGTTTCAGATGACAAAAACGTTCTCGGTATGGTCGGTATAGCGGATGAAATTCGACAGGAAAGCAGCCAGGTGATCCGCATGCTTCACCGAACAGGTGTGAAGAGGACTGTCATGTTGACAGGAGACCACGAAAAAACTGCTGAAAAAGTGGCGAAAAAGGTTGGTTTAAGCGAATATTTTGCAAACCTTCTGCCGGAAGAAAAGGTGGAAAAGGTAAAAGAGCTGTCTCTCTCAGGAAAAACGGCAATGATCGGAGATGGTATCAATGATGCGCCTGCGCTCGCAGCTGCTGATTTAGGCATTGCAATGGGAAAAGGAACAGACAGCGCAATTGAAACGGCTGATATCGTTTTAATGCAAGATCATTTAGGGAAGCTGCCTGAAGCTATTTCAACCGCCAAAAAAGTGAACAGAATCATCAAGTTAAACATCGGGATTGCTCTAGGTTTAAAAGCCGCTGCACTGCTGCTGACGATTCCAGGCTGGCTTACGCTTTGGATAGCCATTCTGTCTGATATGGGGGCGACTGTTTTAGTGACCCTCATTAGTTTAACGATTTTATGGGAACGAAATAAAAAACTTCTAAATGAGGCTTTCAGCTAATGGCTGATCGCCTTTTTTTCTTGCATTTTTTAATATTTCTCTTCCATAAACATATGACATTTATTATAATCTTATTAATTTGACAACCTGCCGCTAATGAAAAATTGGACATAACATTTTGGACAAAATCATGGGAGGAATTGTGCATGCTTTTAGGTGCAATTGAAGCGGGCGGAACAAAATTTGTCTGTGGAATTGGAGATGAAAACGGAAATATCATCGAGCGGACTTCTTTTCCGACGACAACGCCTGATGAAGTGCTTGAACAAGTGGTCAAATTTTTTCGGGATAAAGATATTAAAGCGCTTGGAATTGGCTCATTCGGTCCGATTGATTTAGATCGCACAAGCGAAACATTCGGATACATAACATCTACTCCGAAGCTACAGTGGGCGAATATAAATCTTGTCGGAGCGATAAAAAAAGAATTCCCTATTCCAATTGGCTTTGATACCGACGTCAATGCAGCAGCGCTGGGGGAAATGAAATGGGGGGCTGCGAAAGGTCTGAATAGCTGCATTTATATGACGATCGGTACCGGGATCGGAGTCGGTGCCATCTCTGAAGGACATCTAGTACACGGGCTAATCCATCCGGAAATGGGGCATATGCTTGTTCGGCGCCATCCTGAAGATTCGTTTGCCGGCAATTGTCCGTATCACAAAGATTGTTTGGAAGGAATGGCATCCGGTCCAGCAATAGAAAAACGCTGGGGAAAAAAGGGGCAAGAATTAGAAAAAAATGAGAAAGTATGGGATTTGGAAGCGGTACTATATTGCACAAGGAATTGCCAACCTTATACTCGTTTTATCGCCTAAAAAAATAATAATTGGCGGCGGAGTCGCCAAACAAAAGCAATTGTTCCCCCTTATACATCAAAATGTTCAAGCTTTATTAAACGGTTATGTTCGCCATGAAGTGGTGCTAGAAAAGATTGCAGATTATATTGTTCCGCCCGGATTAGGGGATAATGCGGGACTTTGCGGAGCAATCGGTTTAGCATATGAGGCGTTTTTGGAGAATAATCAAAAATAAAGCTCAAGAACATTTATCGGCAAATAATCGTTACAGATAACCCAAGCCATAAAATAAAATCAGGCATACAAAAATGTGTACAAGAAAAGGAAGCTTTCAAGAATGCAGTTAAGAACCAAAAAGAATTAGATAAAGCTAAAACTAATGCTAAAGAGAATTGATCCAAGATATTGCTCGGTGACCTAACAGCTCTTTATGTTACAGCTGAGATGATTAAGTTTAGGTGGCTGGAATTATTCATTTTTTGATAAGTGGAGTTCAGGAGTATTGCAATGTATATCCTGAAACAAAACGAATATTGAAAAATATTTTTTAATCTTTAAATAATTATTAAACATCTCTACATTTAGAGGGAGAATCAATTAAATTATATATCTTAAAAAAGACAAATTAGACTCAGGGATTTAGAAATTTATTTATTATTTAAAAACAGTATGTCTATGGGATATCTTATTATCGGGGATTAAGAAGACCTTTATGAATACATGAATGAAGAGGATATTCAACAATTTCAAAATGTAATAAAAATCTATGTATTGTCAGATGAACAGTTAAATGAAGAAGATGCAGATATTTTTAGAGAGTTTGCAATGGATTTAGTTGATGGTAAAGATTTTTGTGCATTAATACTGGATTTTCATGTAAATGGAGAATTGTTTGAAAATCTACCACTAGATCTTAAGGTGGAAGATTATCAAAAAATATTACATGCAGTAAATTCTGAATACGATATTTCATATGTAAATTTAGATCATTTGTTTTATCTATCTCAAGATTAAGAAAGAGTATCCAATAGTGAAAAAAGGCGACTATTGGATGCTTTTTTATATGCTTAGGGGGTGACCGTAAGAAAAAAGTAAATATAGTATAAAAGTTGCTTTCATAAAGGCGAATTTTTTAGCCTATGAGCTTCATTATTGCATTTAAATATAATCATAAAGCTATTTCTATTCGTTTATTTTGACTTCATCGATTTCAACTATTTCCCCTGTATCCTAGTTTTTCTGACCGCTATACATCGCATTATTTTTTATTCTTTGCATTGGCTTATTTTTCCCTTCTCTTTTGTGGTTTTGCTTGAAAGCTTTTTGAGGGCTTCAATATAATAAATGTATAACCGTTGACGAAAAGAGGTTTTTTTATGATCAAGCTTGTGTTTGCCGCATTCGCCCCTTTTTTGCTTGTCTTATTTTTCACAAGAGTTACATATAGTCATGTCGTTGGGACATTGTTGACAGCTGGTTTATTAATTGCCTCTTATTTTGCAGGTCATATGGATACTATTTATATCGCCATTTTGGATGTAGCCAGCTTAGCAGCTGGTTTTATCGCTGCCAGAAGCATGAAAAAGGATAAGAAAACATCTACTTAAACCTGTTCAACACGATTGACAGGTTTTTATTGTCTATGAAAATCAAACGTCAGTTCGTATTTTTGGTGATTCAGCCTGATTATATGTTAAAATAAAATATAAGTTTCTGAATTGGAGGATGTTCCATGGATCGGTTTGAATTAGTTTCAAATTACCAGCCTCAAGGAGATCAGCCGAAAGCTATCAAAGAGCTGGTGGAGGGAATCAGGCAAGGAAAAAAACATCAGACATTGTTAGGTGCAACTGGAACTGGCAAAACGTTTACGATATCCAATGTGATTAAAGAAGTGAACAAACCGACGCTGGTCATTGCCCATAATAAAACGCTAGCCGGACAGCTGTATAGCGAGTTTAAAGAATTTTTCCCGAACAATGCAGTTGAATATTTTGTCAGCTATTATGACTATTATCAGCCGGAAGCGTATGTTCCGCAAACAGATACGTATATTGAAAAAGATGCGAGCATTAATGATGAAATTGATAAATTAAGACATTCGGCCACCTCTGCATTGTTTGAACGGAAAGATGTTATTATTATCGCAAGCGTTTCTTGCATATATGGTTTAGGTTCGCCAGAAGAATATCGTGAGCTGGTCGTAAGTCTTCGTACAGGAATGGAAATCGAGCGCAATGACTTGCTGCGCCGTTTAGTGGATGTGCAGTATGAAAGAAATGATGTAGATTTTCGCAGGGGAACTTTTCGCGTGCGCGGGGATGTAGTGGAAATTTTCCCTGCTTCGCGCGATGAACATTGTATCCGCGTGGAATTTTTCGGAGATGAAATCGACCGTATCCGTGAAGTTGATGCGCTGACAGGCGAAATTATTGGAGAGCGGGAGCATGTAGCGATTTTCCCGGCATCACACTTTGTGACAAGAGAAGAAAAAATGAAAATTGCCATTGCTAATATTGAAAAGGAGCTTGAGGAACGGCTGCATGAACTGCGGGAGAATGGAAAGCTTTTGGAAGCGCAACGGCTCGAGCAACGGACAAGATATGATTTAGAAATGATGCGGGAGATGGGCTTTTGCTCCGGGATTGAAAACTACTCCCGTCATCTTACATTAAGACCGCCCGGTTCGACTCCTTATACGCTTTTAGATTATTTTGGAGATGATTTTTTGATCGTCATTGACGAGTCGCATGTGACGATTCCGCAAATCCGCGGGATGTACAACGGCGACCAGGCGAGAAAACAAGTGCTTGTCGATCATGGATTCCGTTTGCCTTCAGCACTTGACAACCGTCCGTTAAAATTTGAGGAATTTGAAAAGCATATGAAACATGTCATTTATGTTTCTGCCACCCCTGGGCCGTATGAGCTGGAGCATACGCCGGTTGTTGTTGAACAGATTATCCGTCCGACTGGACTTTTAGATCCAACCATTGACGTCCGACCTGTTGAAGGGCAAATAGACGATTTAATCGGCGAAATTCAAAAGCGGGTTAAACGGAATGAGCGGGTGCTTGTGACCACATTAACGAAAAAAATGGCGGAAGATTTAACGGATTATTTGCGGGAAATCGGGATTAAGGTGACATATCTCCATTCCGAAATTAAAACGCTCGAGCGCATTGAAATTATCCGCGACCTGCGCCTTGGCAAACATGAAGTGTTGGTCGGGATCAATTTGCTCAGGGAAGGGCTTGATATTCCGGAGGTCTCTCTCGTTGCAATTTTAGATGCAGATAAAGAAGGATTTCTCCGTTCGGAACGTTCTCTTATTCAAACAATCGGACGGGCGGCTCGGAACGCAAACGGGCATGTCATTATGTATGCTGATACAATCACAAAATCGATGGAAATCGCCATAAACGAAACAAAACGGCGTCGTGCGATTCAAGAGGAATATAACCGTCAACATGGCATTACGCCAAAAACGATTCAAAAAGATATTCGCGATGTAATTAGGGCGACATATGCAGCGGAAGATGAAGCAGAATATAAAACGGAAAAGGCTGTGAAGCTGAACAAAATGTCGAAAAAAGATCGAGAACAACTGATAGCCCGTATGGAAAAAGAAATGAAAGAAGCTGCAAAAGCATTAGATTTCGAAAGAGCTGCTGAATTGCGCGATCTAATTTTGGAGCTGAAAGCGGAAGGATGATTGGATATGGCAATGGATAAAATTGTTGTAAAAGGTGCACGCGCTCATAATTTAAAAAACATTGATGTCACGATTCCAAGAGACAAGCTTGTCGTTGTAACAGGTTTATCGGGATCGGGTAAATCTTCTTTAGCATTTGATACAATTTATGCAGAGGGACAGCGGCGATATGTGGAGTCTTTATCTGCCTATGCCCGCCAATTTTTAGGACAAATGGATAAACCTGATGTCGATGCGATCGAAGGCTTATCGCCGGCCATTTCGATTGATCAAAAAACGACAAGCAGAAATCCGCGTTCAACGGTCGGAACGGTGACAGAAATTTATGACTACCTACGGCTTCTTTTTGCCCGTGTCGGGCGGCCGACATGTCCGGTGCATGGGATAGAAATTTCTTCGCAAACAATCGAACAGATGGTTGACCGGATTATGGAATATCCGGAACGGACAAGACTGCAGGTTCTTGCGCCTGTTGTGTCTGGAAAAAAAGGAATGCATGTGAAAACATTGGAGGAAATAAAAAAGCAAGGGTTTGTCCGCGTGCGGATTGACGGAGAAATGATGGAGCTTACCGATGATATTTCTCTTGAAAAAAATAAAAAACATTCCATCGATGTCGTTGTGGATCGGCTGATCGTGAAAGAGGGGATTATAAGCCGGTTGACCGATTCAATTGAAACAGCTTTAAAATTAGGTGATGGAAAAGTCATAATTGACATCATCGATGGCGAAGAGCTGCTTTTCAGTGAACATCATGCCTGCCCGATTTGCGGTTTTTCGATTGGAGAGCTTGAACCGCGGATGTTTTCCTTTAACAGCCCGTACGGAGCTTGTCATGCTTGTGACGGCTTAGGTTCAAAACTAGAGGTGGATTTGGATCTCGTTATTCCAAATAAAAACTTGACATTAAAGGAACACGCAATTGCACCGTGGGAGCCGACAAGCTCTCAATATTATCCGCAGCTTCTTCAAGCGGTTTGCAACCATTACGGTATTGATATGGACATTCCAGTTAAAGATATACCGAAACATCTGCTCGATAAAATTTTATTTGGAAGCGGCGGGGAAAAAATTTATTTTCGCTATGAGAACGATTTCGGGCAAATCCGGGAAGGCTATGTAGAATTTGAAGGTGTGGTCCGCAATATAGAACGGCGCTATAAAGAAACGACATCTGATTTCATACGTGAACAAATGGAAAAATATATGACGAATCAGCCGTGTCCGACATGCAAAGGGCATCGACTGAAAAAGGAAAGTCTGGCTGTTCTTATTAACGGACGCCATATCGGACAAGTCACTCAATTATCTATTCGTGAAGCCTATCAGTTTTTTGACCAATTGGCATTGACAGAAAAAGAAATGAAAATTGCCAATTTGATTTTAAGAGAAATAAAAGAACGGCTGAATTTTTTAATTGAGGTAGGTCTTGATTATTTAACATTAAGCAGATCAGCTGGTACGCTCTCTGGTGGAGAAGCGCAAAGAATCCGTCTTGCCACGCAAATCGGATCAAGACTGACAGGAGTACTTTATATATTGGACGAGCCGTCTATCGGTTTGCATCAACGGGACAATGACAGGCTGATCCGTGCTCTTCAAAATATGCGGGATATCGGCAATACGTTGATTGTAGTTGAACATGATGAAGATACGATGCTTGCAGCTGATTATTTGATCGATATTGGGCCGGGAGCTGGCGTGCACGGCGGTCAAGTTGTAGCTGCGGGTACACCAAAAGAAGTGATGAATGATGACCGTTCGCTTACAGGACAATATTTGTCAGGGAAAAAGTTCATTCCATTGCCGGTCGAAAGAAGAAAACCGGATGGTCGGTATATTGAAATAAAAGGAGCAAGCGAGAACAATTTAAAAAATGTAAATGTCAAATTTCCTTTAGGTGTATTTTTGGCAGTAACAGGTGTATCTGGTTCGGGGAAAAGTACGTTAGTCAATGAAATATTGCAAAAAGGCTTGGCGCAAAAGCTGAATAACAGTAAAACAAAACCTGGTGCCTATAAAGAAATGAAAGGGATTGAACATCTCGATAAGGTCATCAGCATTGACCAATCTCCGATTGGAAGAACGCCGCGTTCAAATCCAGCTACGTATACCGGCGTATTTGACGATATTCGTGATGTGTTTGCAGCAACGAATGAAGCGAAAGTAAGAGGCTATAAAAAAGGACGCTTCAGTTTTAATGTGAAGGGCGGCCGCTGTGAAGCATGCCGAGGCGATGGAATCATTAAAATTGAAATGCATTTTCTTCCAGATGTATATGTTCCGTGTGAAGTATGCCACGGAAAAAGATATAACCGGGAAACTCTTGAAGTCACATATAAAGGAAAAAATATTGCGGATATTTTAGAAATGACTGTGGAAGACGCACTTCAGTTCTTTGAAAATATTCCAAAAATCAAACGGAAGCTGCAAACCATTTACGATGTAGGACTTGGTTATATGAAACTTGGTCAGCCGGCTACGACAATGTCCGGTGGGGAAGCACAACGGATAAAGCTTGCTTCAGAGCTGCATCGCAGATCTACTGGAAGATCGCTGTATATTTTAGATGAACCGACAACAGGGCTGCATGTTGACGATATTGCTAGACTCTTGAAGGTTTTGCATCGGCTTGTTGAAAACGGAGATACAGTTCTTGTAATTGAGCATAACTTAGATGTGATTAAATCAGCTGACTATATCATCGACCTTGGACCAGAAGGCGGGGACGGCGGAGGAACAATCATTGCAACGGGTACCCCTGAAGAAGTGGCAGAAGCGAAACAGTCTTATACAGGAAAATATTTAAAACCGATTTTGGATCGGGATCGGGAGAGAATGAAAAATTTCATTTTGAAAAAAGAGGCAGCGGCAAACAGTTAAATAGGCTGTTGCCAGTCTCTTTTAAATGACGAAGAATGTTCCTGAAACGGATGGTTTTACTCCATCGGTTTTCAGGAGATGAGTTGTAGATTTTTACTAGCCCTTTCAGCGAAAAATCGAGGAAATACTGATTTTCTTTGATATATGAACATTTCGCATAAAACAGAGCTTGAGCCCTTTGTGTGACAAAGGGCTCTTTTTTTATAAACTGATGTTTCTCCTATCATTCATTCAAATTCATCATTTTGAAGACTCGATGAATCGGATTCTCCGGCGTCTTAGTTATTGTGCTCACGATGTCTACAATTACCGAATGTATTGAATATTTTTGATGCATTGCTAATTCATAAAAAAGCTGACCCAAAAAAAAATATTTGACGGCCTTGGATCAGCTTTTTTAAAATCAGTCCCTGTGAAAAGAAGGCATTATATAAATTATTTATTTTCCATTTCTTGAATGGCTGTTTGAGCCAATTTAGAAATCGTCATATCATCCATTGGCGGATTGTGAAGCCCTGCTCTCACATCACGATAATACCGCTGCAGCGGATTTGACAGTTGAAGGCTTTTTGCTCCAACTAGTCTCATCGCCTTATCGACAATGTTGATGGCTGAGTTCGTCACAATATGCTTCGCAACACTAAGCTCGTTTGTAATGTATGGACGGCGTGCTTCATCATCATAAATTTCCGCTACGCTATACAAGAAATGTCTAGCTTTCATTAATTTTAAGTCAATCTGACCGATTAAATTTTGTACATTTGGCAATTGGCTAATGGTTCCATTTATACTATTTGGAGAATATTCTGTCGCAAATTTCACTGCATAATCACGCGCCGCCTGTGCAATACCTAAATAACAAGCGGGAATATGCAGAATCCAACCATTTATTGTATTTCCTCTCGGTCCATGGTTTAGCTCTACAAAATTTTCTTCTGCTACTTCAACGTTATCTAACACAAGATCGTGACTTTCTGTTCCTCTCATGGCGATAACGTCCCAATTTTTTTCAATTGATAATCCCTTTGCTTCTCGTTCAATTAAGAAAAATCCAATTCCTTCCTTTTCTTCAACCCATGCAGATACAAGAAAATGTGTCAGCACAGGTGACATAGTAGTATATGTCTTTCTGCCCGAAATAATCCACTTGCCATCTCTTTTCACTGCTTCCGTTTCAGGGCGCCCGCCGCGGGTTGGACTGCCTGTTTTTGCTTCACTAACTGCTCTGTTCACCAAAGCGCCGTTTAAAATTTCTTTTGCAAAAGAGGCAAGCTTTTCTTCCCTCCAAAGTTTTTTCTCATACAACTCCCCAACGACGCCCAGATGCCAACCGATGGCTAGGCCTGTAGCACCATCAAAGCTAGCAATGGTTTCTTGGAATAGAACTAGATCTGTTACACCAATGCCGCCGCCTCCATATTCTTTTGGCAGCGAGAGCTTCGTATACCCCATATTGACAAGCGCTTGGATATTTTCTTTTGGAAACTTTGTCTTTTCATCGCTTTCCCTAGAATGACTTTTAAACGACTCTTCATGCTTTAACAGCTTTTCGATCCACAATCTTTGCGCATCCGTTTTCACAAATAATTTTTTTGACACGTTCCACACTTCCTTAAGCAAACTCTGTTCAGATTAATATTTTAATAGGTTCAATGAACTATTAAATTTACGAACATTTTCCATTATAACAATTTAATTCATACTTTACAACTAGGAATAGTTGTGTTATAGTTTAGATTATTCAATTAACCCAATGTTTTGATATTTTTGATAATAAAGAGAGGTGATTCGTATAATCGAATTAAAGGACATTCAAAAAAGCTTTAAAAAAATTCAATTCTTAAAGGAATTGATGTAAAAGTAACCAAAGGGGATGTCCTAGTTATTATCGATTCAAGCGGATCTGGGAGAATCACCCTTCTTCGATGTATGAATGATTTAGAAAGACCTGACGGAGGTACTATTACTATTGATGTGTTTTCCGTGGAAGGAAAACATGCGTCAAAAAAAGTCATTTTAACGCTAAGACGAAAGACCGCAATGGTTTTTCAGCATAATAATTTATTTAAAAAATAAGACGGTGCTGGAAAACGTAATGGAAAGTCTTATCGTTGCAAAGAAAATGAAAGCTGCCAAAGCGCGTAAAATTGGCATTGATTTACTTAAAAAAGTTGGCCTGGAAGAGAAAATGAATGACTATCTTGGCCAGCTGTCCGGCGGTCAACAGCAGCGTGTTGGTATAGCGCGAGCACTTGCTTTAAACCCTTCCGTCATTTTATTTGATGAACCTACTTCCGCGCTCGATCCTGAGATGGTTGGAGAGGTTTTGTCGATTATTAAAAAAATTGCTGATGAAGGCAAAACAATGGTGATTGTAACTCATGACATTCACTTTGCAAGAGAAGTAGCGAATCGTGCTGTGTTCATGGCAGACGGCGCCATTATTGAACAGGGACCGCCTGAAGAAATATTAGTTCATCCAAAGCATGAGCGAACAAAACAATTTTAAAAAAGGCTTCTAATAGAGCCTGAATATACTATTTTAAAATTTACATGGGGGGAAAATTACTGCATGAATCGTAAACGTATTTGGACAAAATTCTTTTTATTCATTTTATCTATTTTCGTCATCGCTGGTTGTTCGAACAGTGAAAGTAAAGAAACTGATGACGGCAAAAAAGTGATTAAAGTGGCATTAAGTGATGAAGTAAATCCACCATTTTTATATACGGATGATCAAAATAAACCTATCGGTTATGATATGGATTATTTAGCGGAAATTGAAAAGAAATTGCCAGAATACAAGTTTGAGTATACGTTTGGAGAAGAAGAATCGAATTTAATCGGGGTTGACACAGGAAAATTCGATTTTGCGATTAACTGGTTTTTCAAAAATCCGGAAAGAGAACAGAAATTCCTTTATCCAGAACATGAGTATGGATACTCTTTAACTGTATTAGTGACGAAATCAGATCGAAATGATATTAAATCGTTAGATGATATGGTGGATAAAAAACTCGCTCCAATGGCGCCAAGCGGTGGACTTCGTGCTATTTTAAACGGGTACAACGAAAAGAATCCAGATAATCCGATCGAGATTGAAAGTATGGAAAATCCGTCAGCAGCAGATAACTTAAAACGTGTTGCTGAAGGAAAAGCAGATGCTGTTTTTTTGAACAAAACTACATTTGATGCTCTTCAAAAAGAGCTGAAATTGGATTTGAAAATAGGTGGTATCGTTTCGAAAGAGCCGGTTTATATTGTTTATAACAAAAAACATAAAGAACTAGCTGAGAAAATTGACAAAGCAACTGCTGAATTAATTGAAGACGGTACGCTTCCGAAACTTGCTGAGAAATGGTTTGGTGTAGACTTTTTCAAAGACCTTGACTATATTAAAAAAGAAGGATTCCAATACGAGAAATAATCAAAAACCGTATTGAATGATTATTTAATCATTCAATACGGTATATTTAAATTCGTATATATTTCTTAATGAAGGTGGTGAGCAAAATTAACACGAGTTTACAAGATTGGGCAGATTTATTTTTGAAAGTGTTAGATAAGCTCCCTCTAACATTGTTCATGCTGGTCACATCTTTATTTTTCGCTTTAATTTTAGGTGTTATTATCGCGATTATTCGAATCCAAAAACCGCCTATCCTTTATGGAATTGCAACATTTTACTTGTCATTCACACGTTGTACTCCGTTATTAGTTCAGCTGTTTCTTGTCTATTTCGGACTGCCTCAATTATTGCTAGTTTTTAATATTGATATTAATAGTTGGAACAGACTTGTTTTTGTTATTATTACATTCTCATTTCATACAGCAGCTTATTTATCAGAAGTTATCCGTTCAGCTTACTTAGCTGTCGGCACGGAGCAATTAGAAGCAGCATACAGCGTTGGCATGACGTATACACAAGCTCTAAGGAGAATTATTTTGCCTCAAGCTTTTGTCATTTCATTGCCTAATTTAGGCAATAATATTATTGAATTGTTAAAAGATACATCACTTGCCTTTTCGATCGGTATTATTGATATTATGGGGCAAGTTCGAATTATCTTAGGGAATAATCATGGTATGGGAATGTTTGAGATTTATGTCGTGATCTCTCTTGTATATTGGGGTACTTGTATCCTCATTGAAGGTATTATCGGCTATGCCGAAAAAGTGTTTAAAAAAGGTCGAGTTAGTTTATCTAAGTAATTTTTTGCTAAGGATCGTGATAACTCGTGGCAACAACTATTGATTTTAAATTTGCTTTAGAGCAAGTGCCTGAAGTGTTAAAAGGTGTGCCAGTGACATTGACGATTGCCATTGTTGCAATGGTGCTTGGACTTGTATTCGGGCTGCTTATTGCTCTTTGCAGAATATATAAAGTTCCTGTACTAAATCAATTGTCCATCGTTTATATTTCTTTTATTCGGGGAACACCGTTAGTTGTCCAATTGTACGTCTTTTTCTACGGTGTTCCGGTATTGTTTGATTTTCTTAATCGTCATTTCGGATTGAATTTAAATGCGGATGAAGTTCCGACGATGCTTTATGCATTAATTGCTTATACAATCAATACAGCTGCTTATGAGGCAGAAATATTCCGCGCATCGATCAATGCAGTAAACGCTGGACAAATGGAAGCTGCGTACTCAGTCGGCATGACAACTGCACAAGGATTATATCGAATCGTCCTGCCTCAAGCGTTCGTTGTGGCTTTTCCGAATTTAGGCAATACGTTTATTGGACTGATCAAAGCAACATCTTTAGCTTTTGCTGTAAAAGTCGTAGAAATTTTAGCCATTACAAGAATTATAGCAAATAATGGATATAAATTTTTAGAAATGTATTTAGTTGCATCGATCATCTACTGGATTATTTGTTGGGTATGTGAAGTCATATTTGCCAAACTCGAAAAGAAAATGAGCCGTTATGAAAAACGGATGGATCTAAAAACAACTGCATAATCGGATGGAATTTTCCTAATTTACGGAAATATTAAAAAAACCCCAAATGACATTGAACCAATTGAAAAAAAGAAGCCCCACATGTGTAAACATTGCACGTTGTGGGGTCTTTTTACAAAAAAATTAGGTCGAGATAATTAATTGTTTTAAATTTATCCCTTGATCGCTTCATGGCTTTTCGGACTAGTTGCTGCACGATTTAAATTTTCGGTTGTCCTTCAGTTTCTTTTATAGATGAAGATACGATTTGGTCAAATTTTTCCTATATAAAGTATGAATTGTGCTGCGAACAAAGTGTGGACTAATATGATACAGCAGTGCGCGTTTCGTGATAATTGCTTGGTGGACAAATGAAAAATTCGCAGCTTTTGTACAAAAGCTGCGTTCATTGCAAATGCCAGTTTCCAACTAATTGCACACAATTTGTGCTAATGAATAAATGAAAACATATTTCTCTAGCAAAAAATTAAATTTATTTAGCATGAAAAAATGCCCTGACATCGTTCGAGAAAGGAGAACGGCCTTTTTCTTACATTGTGTCATAACGTATGCAGGGCTGTCCATAAGTCAGTTTTCTGCTTATGTAACAACCCCTTTCAGAAAAAATTATATAAACGATCATGAAACATCCATTCCAATTCAAGAAAAATTCATTTTACAAAATAACGAAAAAATGGTATAATTTTCTCCGTGAGTTTAATTTTATTGTACATTTATGTTAGGAGAGGAAAGGACAATTCCTCTTCTAACAATTTCTTCTTCTAATAAAACGATAAACTCTTCACTAGCCTCGATTTGAATGGCTTCATAATAGGCTTTCATTAACAGGTAATCAGATAAAAGATACAATGAGTTCATTTGAACTGCTGCCCCTCCTTTCTGTTAAAATAAACAAACGTTTACGTCAGGACAGAAAGACGAGTCGTCTAGGGCGAGCAAAATATGAAAATTCAGAAAATATAAAGCCTATCAACTCCTTTCCCATTTGTGTAAAGAATGTTACCAAAATAGTGAAAAAATGTCAATCTGTTTCATACTTTCACATAGAAAGTGTTATAATAATTTGTAAATAGAAAGTGAAAAGGACGAATTTCGATGTTTATTAGATGGTTGACAAGCATTTTATTAAATGCACTGATTTTGATTGTTGTAGCTGGGTTCTTTGATTCGTTTTATTTAAGCGGAGTTGGAGCGGCTATTGTAGCCAGTATGATTTTGTCAGTGTTAAATGTTTTTGTGAAGCCGTTTCTAATATTATTGACATTGCCGATTACGGTTTTTACTCTCGGAACATTTTTATTTGTCATCAATGCAGTTACGTTGATGATTGCCCAGGCAATAATGGGAGATGCCTTTAATATTGATGGCTTTGGAACTGCCCTCCTCGCCTCCATCTTCATTTCGTTTTTGAATCTGCTCATTCAATTGGTGTTTATGAACCGTTTTAAAGACTAATGAAAAAGATTTTTTCATTCATATCTCCTATCGTTTCGGGAATGATACGAATAGGTGATATAAATGAAAAAAATCTTTCCTCTTATTATTTTTGTTTTCATGATTTTATCTCCCGCATTTCCTAGCTTTGAGCTTGCAGCTTCGCCAAATGATTCAAACGTCTACACGATCGTATGGCTTTCAGACACTCAATACTATTCGGAAAAATACCCTCATATTTTTCGTAATCAAATGGACTGGATTGTGCAAAATCGCGATAATTGGAATATAAAATATGTTGTTCATACCGGTGATATTGTCAACCGTGCGGAAAAGAAACAGCAGTGGGTTCAAGCAGACCGCATGTTCCGAAAACTGGAACAGGTGTCTATTCCTTATGGAGTGCTTGCGGGCAATCACGATTTAGTAAACGGAAAATCATATAAAATGTTTCATCAATATTTTGGTAAAGATCGTTTTTTCACGAAGCCTTATTATGGTGGGGGATATCGGAATAATCGAGGGCATTATGATTTAATTACGCTCGGACATCAACATTTTCTTTTTTTGTATATCGGCTGGCATGTTGACAAAGACAGCATCAGCTGGATGAACGAAGTCTTAAAACGTCATTCAGACCGAACAGCAATCATAGCTGTCCATAAATATTTGCATAAAAATGGAAAACGAACGCTGGTTGGAAATCGTATATTTCGCAATATCGTCAAAAAGAATCCGAATGTAAAAATCGTTTTGAGCGGCCATTATGATGACAGTGAGTTATTAAAAACAAAAATTGATGATGATCATGATGGGACTCCTGATCGGATTGTTTATGAATTATTGGCGGACTATCAGGGGGCTCCTGAAGGAGGAGAAGGCTTTTTACGCTTGCTCCATTATTTTCCGAGTCGCTCCAAATTTTATGTCCGTGCATATTCACCTTATTCCAACAAGCATTTTTTTTTCTCTCCTAAAAAAGAAGAGTTTTGGATTGAATAGCCTTTATCTTTCGCTCCGATGCCCTTGTCTCTGCTTTTAAGCAATGAATGTCCTTGATGAAAGATGTTTGTTGCCAAAAAGAAAAGTGCTACAATAAAAAGATGAAAAAAGTTTTTTAAGTCTAAGGAGGAAAGACTTCGTGTCGAAAGTACGTACAAAAGATATTATCGAAAAATTCCAACTTGAATTGATCAGCGGAGAAGAGGGAATCAGCCGGCCCATTATTACAAGTGATCTTTCCAGACCTGGTCTTGAAATGGCTGGTTATTTTACATATTATCCAAAAGAGCGTATACAGCTGCTGGGAAGAACGGAGCTTACGTTTTTTGCAAAATTGACGCCTGAAGAAAAGAAAAGCCGGATGGAGCAGCTATGTACAGATGTAACACCGGCAATCATTGTGTCAAGAGAGATGGAGGCTCCGCCGGAATTAATTGAGGCATCTGAAAAATCAAATGTTCCAGTGCTGCGCTCACCATTGAAAACGACCCGCTTGTCAAGCCGCTTAACCAATTTTTTGGAAAGCAAGCTTGCTCCAACGACAGCTGTACATGGAGTGCTTGTTGATATTTACGGGGTGGGTGTTTTAATTACAGGAAAAAGCGGGGTAGGCAAAAGTGAAACTGCTCTTGAACTGGTGAAAAGAGGGCATCGCTTAATTGCAGATGATTGTGTTGAAATTCGTCAGGAGGATCGGGATACATTAGTCGGCAGTGCGCCGGAATTGATCCGCCATCTTTTAGAGATCCGCGGTCTTGGAATCATTGATGTGATGACATTGTTTGGTGCAGGAGCCGTCCGCAGTCATAAGCGAATTTCCCTTGTCATCGATTTGGAATTATGGGATCCGAACAAACAATACGACCGTTTAGGACTCGATGAAGAGAAAATGAAAATTTTGGATGCAGAACTGACAAAATTAACAATTCCTGTACGTCCTGGAAGAAACTTGGCTGTTATTATTGAAGTTGCGGCAATGAATTTCCGGTTAAAAAGAATGGGATTCAATGCGGCGGAACAATTTACAAATAAATTGGCGGATGTTATCGAAGATGGAGATCACGAAGATTTTTAATTGATGAAATAGGAGAGATGAGAGAATGAAAGAGGCAATTCAGCCCATTGATCCAATCGCATTTCAGCTAGGACCATTACAAGTTCATTGGTACGGGATCATTATAGGAATCGGCGCATTGCTCGGCCTATATTTGGCGATGCGTGAAGGGGAGAGAAGAGGTCTTCATAAAGATATATTTATCGATCTTGCATTGTTTGCTATTCCTATTGCGATTATATGTGCCAGAACTTATTATGTCATTTTTCAATGGGAATATTATTCTGAAAATCTTTCGGAAATCCCTAAAATTTGGCATGGTGGCCTTGCCATTCACGGCGGGTTAATCGGTGCTGTGGCAACCGGGATTGTGTATGCAAAAGTAAAAAAACTATCTTTCTGGCAACTGGCTGATATAGCTGCGCCGAGTATTATTTTAGGGCAGGCGATCGGCAGATGGGGGAATTTTATTAACCAGGAAGCTCATGGAGGACCTGTTTCAAGAGAATTTTTGGAAAATCTCCACTTGCCTGAATTTATCATTAATCAAATGTATATAAATGGACAATATTATCACCCGACTTTTTTATATGAATCCATTTGGAATCTCGCTGGGTTCGTCATCTTAATTTTGCTAAGAAGGTTTAATTTGCGGCGTGGAGAGCTGTTTTTATCATATGTTATTTGGTATTCGATCGGGCGATTTTTTATCGAGGGCATGAGAACTGATAGTTTGATGCTGACGGAAACGGTAAAAATGGCACAGGTCATTTCGATTTTACTTATTCTTAGTGCAATTGCTCTTATAATTTACCGGAGACTAAAAAAGTAGAAAGATATTTAGATGAATATTGATAAATTGCTGGAATGAAGGTGAAACTTTGAAACAAACATTGAAAAAAGGATTACAAACAGGATTGGAAACAACGTGGACTCTCGGTAAAGTCATTTTCCCTGTAACGTTGATTGTTTCATTTTTACAACATACTCCTTTGATTGATTGGATGGTTCATTTTATAACGCCGGTCATGAAGGTAATCGGGTTAAATGGAGATGCTGCAATCCCCCTTGTGATTGGGAATTTTCTTAACTTGTATGCGGCGATTGGAGCCATTTTGTCCATTGATTTTACGGTAAAAGAAGTCTTTATTTTGGCAGTCATGCTGTCATTTTCCCACAACTTATTAATCGAAACGACTGTAGCAAGCAAAGTCGGTGTGAAACTGTGGATCATCTTGTCCGTCCGGCTCGGACTGGCATTTTTTTCGGCTTTTATCATCAATCTTTTTTGGGACGGCGGTGGAGAAAAAGCTCAATACGGATTTATATCTCAACAAGATGCCGTGCCTTCAGACTGGGGAATGATCTTACTTGAAGGGCTTGAAAAAGCGGCAATGGGAGTCATTCAGCTTGCGGCCATCGTCATCCCGCTAATGATTGCCATTCAATTTATGAAAGATTTAGGCTGGGTCGACGCTTTCTCAAAAAAGATGGAGCCGGTAACTGAAATGCTGGGAATGAAGAGGAACACTTCAACAACGCTTGCGGCAGGATTAATTTTCGGGCTTGCCTACGGGGCTGGCGTGATGCTGCAAGCAGTAAAAGAAGATGGAGTGGAGCATCGCGATTTAACGTTGGCGTTTATATTCCTCGTTGCCTGCCATGCTGTGATAGAAGACACATTGATTTTTGTTCCGATCGTCGGTTCAGTTTGGCCGCTTTTACTCATCCGGCTGTTCGCAGCCATTCTTTTAACGATGATTATCGGTTTTGTCTGGAAAAAACAAGCACATATCGGGAAAAGGGGAACGGTTTATGAACATTGACACCGTATTGTTTGACTTGGACGGCACGTTAATAAACACAAATGAATTAATTATTGAATCGTTTTTACATACGCTGAACTATTATTATCCGGGCAAATATCAACGGGAAGATATACTTCCTTTCATCGGGCCTCCGCTTATTGACACATTTCAACGTATTAACCCTGAAAAAGCGGAGGAAATGGTCCGAAGATATCGGGAGTTTAATCATGCCCAGCATGATCTGCTTGTGAAGGAATATGATCATGTGCACGAAACGGTTCGAGCTTTAAAAGAAAAGGGATTGAAACTGGGCATTGTGACAACGAAAATTCGCGACACTGTTATGATGGGGCTGAAATTAACGGAAATGGATTCATTTTTTGACGCAATTATCACACTGGATGATGTACAGCATGCGAAGCCTCATCCTGAGCCTGTCTTGTCCGCTCTTAAATTGCTCGGTTCCGAGCCGTCTAATGCATTAATGGTGGGAGATAACCTTCATGATATAGAGGCGGGAAAAAATGCAGGAACATTAACGGCAGGTGTTGCTTGGAGCATAAAAGGGAGAGAGTATATAGAATCGTTAAAGCCAGATTTTGTGCTGGACAAAATGAGTGATTTATTGAACATTGTGATGGAGTGAAGGTTGTGAGAAGGACGGATAAATTTCCTGTTGAAGGCGCAAACTCCCTTTGGCAGGTGTACAAGACGGTTTCTTTTTGGAAAGTTGTCAAAAATGTCATCGTGATTCTTATCGCGCGCTACACTCCATTTATGCCTATCAAAAACTGGCTTTACCGCACATTTCTTGGCATGAAAATCGGACAGCAAACATCGTTTGCATTTATGGTTATGGTGGATATTTTGTTCCCGGAAAAAATTAAAGTTGGGCGCAATTCTATTATCGGATACAACACGACGATTTTAGCACATGAATATTTAATCGATGAATATCGCATCGGCGAAGTGGAAATTGGAGATGAAGTCATGATCGGAGCAAACACGACTATTTTGCCTGGTGTGAAAATTGGAAATCGAGCTATCGTTTCTGCCGGCACTGTAGTTCATAAAGATGTTCCGGAAGGCTCTTTTGCAGGAGGAAATCCAATGCAAATCATCTACACAAAAGAAGAAATGGAAAAAAGAAAGCGGTAAGCGTCATCAATTTTTGTCGCTTGCCGCTTTTTGATTAAGCAGGATTGAGCGAAAGTGAAATAAAGGCGCTCTGTGAAAGAAGTTTACATCAAAAACTTATTGATTATAAATCTTTATTTTGGTAGTATGGTAACATATTAGCGGATTAAAGTGAATGCGCCATGGAGGTGTCAGTGAGTGTTTATGTTTGAAAAGCCCTTGGGAATGCGGGATACATTGCCGGGCTTATATGTCATAAAAGAAAGCGTTCGTAAAAAAATGATGAATGTGATTGAAAGCTGGGGTTATCAATTTTTGGAGACTCCAACGTTGGAATTTTATGAAACAGTAGGAGTTCAGTCGGCGATACAAGAGCAGCAATTATTTAAACTTCTTGACAGGCAGGGGCATACGCTCGTTTTAAGACCAGATATGACAGCTCCCATTGCACGAATTGCGGCTTCCAAGCTGATGAAAGAAAGCTTGCCGTTAAGGCTCGCTTATTCTGCAAATGTGTTTCGTGCACAGCAGCATGAAGGCGGCAGACCGGCAGAATTTGAACAAATTGGCATTGAGCTGATTGGCGATGGAACGATTAGCGCTGATGCGGAAGCGATCGCTCTAATGATATATGCCTTAAAAAATACTGGCCTTAAAGATTTTAAAATTTCCATTGGGCATATCGGATTTATCAATGCTTTGTTCGGAGAAATTTTAGGGAAGGAAGAACGGGCGGAGAAGCTGCGCCGCTATTTATATGAAAAGAACTTTGTCGGATACCGCGAGCATGTGAAAAGATTATCTCTCTCTACCATTGACAAAGAACGCCTTTTAAGAGTCATTGATTTAAAAGGAGGAATTGAGAAGGCTGATGAAGCTTCAAGCCTTGTTGCTTGTGACAGCGGGAAGAAAGCGCTGGAAGATTTAAAACAGCTCCTTATCCAATTAAGAGCTTATGAAGTGGATCAATATATCAAATTGGAACTGAATATCGTCAGCCACATGAGTTATTACACAAGCGTGATTTTTGAATTATATGCGAACGGTGTTGGACTTCCGATCGGAAACGGCGGGCGCTATGACCATCTTTTAGAAAAATTTGAACGTCCTGCCCCGGCGACAGGCTTTGGCATACGGTTAGATAATTTGCTGGAAGCTCTGGGGGATTTAAAATTGAATAAAGATCGCTATTGCATCATATTCAGCAGAGAGAATCGACAAGAAGCTTTTCGGTATGCCAATAAGCTGCGAAAAGAAGGAAAACAGGTTGTCATGCAAGATATTTCCGGTATCGATCAAATCGACAGGTTTACTGGTCAATTTACAGATATTTATTATTTCCTCGGAAAACCAGGAAAGGTGAGAGAGTGATGAGCATGTTAACGATTGCGATGCCGAAAGGACGAATTTTTTCAGAAGCTGTCGAACTATTAAGAAAATCAGGCTACAAGCTGCCAGACGAATTTGATGAATCAAGAAAACTAATTTTGACCGTGCCGGAAGAAAATATTCGCTTTATTTTAGCGAAGCCGATGGATGTCGGAACATATGTAGAGCATGGTGTTGCAGATGTTGGGATCGCCGGAAAGGATGTCATGATGGAAGAAGAGCGGGATGTTTTTGAAGTGCTTGATTTGAAAATTAGCAAATGTCATCTGGCTGTAGCCGGACTGCCTGATACGAAAATGAATGACATCGCTCCAAAGGTGGCGACAAAATATCCAAATGTGGCTTCTAAATATTTTCGAGAGCAAGGGGAGCAGGTCGAAATCATTCATTTGAATGGATCGATCGAGCTGGCGCCATTGATTGGACTGGCTGACAGAATTGTCGATATTGTTTCGACGGGAAGAACGTTAAAAGAAAACGGATTAGTAGAATTTGAACATATTGCTGATATCACTTCAAGACTCATTGTCAATCCCGTCAGCTATCGGATGAAGGACAAGCCGATCGACATGCTTGTGGAGCGACTTGCCAAAACAGTGGAAGAAGGAAAGGAGGATTCGGATTGAAAATTATTCACATCACTAAGGATCAAAAGCTTTCCTTGAAAAGATCGATTGACGCTGGAACAGAGGAGCAGCGTAAAATTGTGAAGGAAATTATTGAACGAGTCAAAAAGGAAGGCGATCAGGCGCTATACGAATATACGAAACGTTTTGATGGGGCAGATCTTCAATCTTTGCACGTATCAAAAGAAGAAATTAGTCGAGCGTACGAAGCGGTAGATAAAGAATTCATTGACATTGTTCAAGAAGCAGCAGAAAATATCTTTCATTTTCATGAAAAACAAAAGAAAGAATCATGGTTTTATTTCGATGAAAAAGGAACAATGCTCGGTCAGAAATTAACGCCGGTAGATGCTGTCGGCGTTTATGTTCCCGGGGGCACAGCTGCCTATCCTTCTTCTGTTTTAATGAATATCATGCCGGCTAAAGTGGCTGGTGTAGGCAGAATCGTGCTCGTTTCTCCTCCAGATCAAAATGGGAGCCTGCCGGCGGAAGTGCTGGTGGCAGCCAATGAAGCTGGCGTATCGGAAATATATAAAGCTGGCGGTGCCCAAGCAATAGCCGCTCTAGCTTACGGTACAGAAACAATCGAACCGGTCGACAAAATTGTCGGTCCTGGCAATATATTCGTCGCTCTTGCAAAGCGGGAGGTATTTGGAACAGTTGATATCGATATGATCGCCGGGCCAAGTGAAATTGTCGTCTTAGCTGATGAAACGGCTGTTCCGCATGAAGTTGCGGCCGATTTATTATCGCAAGCAGAGCATGACAGGCTGGCAACCAGCATCCTTGTTACGCCTTCTATAAAATTAGCAAAGGAAGTTCAAAAGGAAGTTGCGGCACAATTGGCCGATTTGCCGCGAAAAGATATCGCCGCTGCTTCGATCGAACAGTTCGGTGCTATTTATATAACGGATTCAATCGAGGAAGCGGTTGGGATAGTCAACCAACTGGCACCTGAGCATTTGGAGGTATTAACGGAAAACCCGACGGGTGTTCTGCCAAAAATTAAACATGCAGGAGCCATCTTTTTAGGGAGATATAGCAGTGAACCTGTAGGCGATTATTTCGCAGGTCCCAATCACGTTTTGCCGACAAACGGAACAGCGCGTTTTTCCAGCCCGCTTAACGTGGATGACTTTATGAAAAAGTCAAGCATCATTTCATACAGTGAAGAAGCATTCCGTGCACATGCTTCAAAAATTGCAAAGTTTGCAAGATATGAAGGATTAGAGGCGCATGCAAGAGCAATTGAAGCTCGACTAGAAAAAAGAGGAAGTGATCGAAATGAATAGAACCGCCACAATATCTCGAAAAACGAACGAAACGAATATTCAGCTGTCATTTTCAATAGATGGTGAAGGCCGTGCAGATCTAAAAACTGGAGTTCCTTTTTTAACTCATATGCTTGATCTGTTCACAAGGCATGGCCATTTTGATTTAAAGATTGAGGCAGAAGGCGACATTGACATTGATGATCACCATACGACAGAGGATATTGGCATTTGTTTGGGACAGGCGATTCAACAAGCACTAGGCGATAAAAAAGGAATTAAACGGTACGGTCATGCCTTTGTCCCAATGGATGACTCTTTAGCGCAGGTTGTTATAGATTTAAGCAACCGACCGCATTTTGAAATGCGTGGAGAATTGCCGAAGGGGAAAGTAGGAACATTTGATACAGAGCTTGTTCATGAATTTTTATGGAAGCTGGCGCTTGAAGCACGGATGAACCTGCATGTAATCATTCACTATGGAATGAATACCCATCATATGATTGAAGCTGTATTTAAAGCGTTGGGGAGAGCTCTTGATGAAGCGACTATGATCGACCCCAGAGTCAAAGGGGTCCCATCAACGAAGGGGATGTTGTAAAAATGATTGGCGTGATCGACTATGGCATGGGGAATTTATACAGCGTCTCGAAAGCCTTGGAACGCATGAATGCGGAATATTTTGTATCAAGTGATTTAAACGAGCTTGAAAAGGCAACAGCTTATATATTGCCAGGAGTAGGCGCATTCAAAGACGCGATGGCTATTTTAACGGAAACAAAAACAGATAAATTTTTGAAGGACGAAGTGCAAAAGGGAAAGGCTTTATTAGGTATTTGTCTTGGCATGCAGCTTTTGTTCAACGAAAGCGAAGAACACGGCTGGACTGAAGGACTCGGCTTTTTAAACGGCCAAGTAAAAAGAATTCCAGGAGAAAATGTAAAAGTCCCGCATATGGGATGGAATAAGCTGGCTTTTCAACGAGATCATCCTCTTATAACTGGTCTTCAAGAAGATTACGTATACTTTGTCCATTCTTATTATGCGGTCGTAAACGATCCGGACGTTGTGGTCGCCAGCGCTTCATACGGTGTGACGGTTCCGGCTATTGTAGGAAGTGGAAATGTATTCGGCTGCCAGTTTCATCCGGAAAAAAGCGGCAAGCTGGGACTAGCCATCTTGAAAAACTATTTAACTTTTGTATCAAGGATGTGAGCTAATGATGAGTTTTACTATTTTTCCCGCCATTGATTTGCGCGGAGGGAAATGCGTCCGGCTGCTTCAAGGCGATTACAATAAAGAAACGGTTTACGGAGATTCACCGTTTGCTGTCGCCGAGTCGTTTGTAAAGGAAGGTGCTGACTGGATTCATATGGTAGATTTGGATGGGGCAAAAGACGGAGTCCGCGTGAACCATCAACATGTTTTGAAAGTGGCAAAAGAGCTAAAAGTAAAGGTACAAGTTGGCGGCGGCATTCGCACAGAAAAAGATGTATACGAATATTTGGAAAACGGCATTTCCAGAGTTATTTTAGGCAGTTCTGCCGTTTCAAACAGGTCATTTGTTGAAAAAATGCTGGCTGAATACGGCGGCCGAATCGCAATCGGTATCGATGCGAAAAATGGCTATGTATCAACAGAAGGCTGGCTGAATACGTCCGAAGTTAAAGCGGTTGATCTTGGAAAAGAACTGGCGAAAAGCGGTGCAGAAACATTTATTTTTACTGATATTGCAACAGATGGAATGCTCTCGGGACCAAATGTCAAGGCGATTGTGGAAATGGCAAAAGCAACTGGAAAAACAGTCATCGCTTCCGGAGGGGTAAGCTCCATTGATGATTTGAAAAAGTTAAAGCAATATGAACAGGATGGAGTGAAAGGCGCTATTGTCGGAAAAGCGCTTTATACGAAAAAGTTCAGCCTCCGCGATGCTATCCATGAGGTGAATGGGCTATGATTACGAAACGCATCATTCCTTGTCTAGATGTTAAGGACGGACGTGTCGTCAAAGGCGTGCAATTTGTCCAGTTGAAAGATGCGGGCGATCCAGTGGAGCTAGCGAAATTTTATGATGAAGAAGGAGCAGATGAGCTTGTCTTCTTAGATATTTCCGCATCTCATGAAGGCAGAAAAACGATGATTGATGTTGTCGAACGAGTAGCAGCAACATTAGCCATTCCCTTTACGGTCGGAGGCGGAATCAACTCTTTGGAAGATATGAAAAAAATTTTGCGTGCTGGTGCGGATAAAGTTTCCATTAACACTTCTGCTGTATTAAACCCTTCGCTGATTATGGAGGGAGCTGATTACTTTGGCAGCCAGTGCATTGTGGTAGCGATTGACGCAAAATACGATCCGCAGCTCGGAAGCCACCGCGTCTATACGCACGGGGGACGAAAAGCGACCGAATGGGAAGTCGTGGCGTGGGCAAAGGAAGCTGTAAAAAGAGGTGCTGGCGAGATTTTGCTGACTAGCATGGATCAGGATGGAGAAAAATCCGGCTTTGATATTGACTTAACCAAAAAAGTAAGCGAGGCAGTTCCCGTCCCAGTCATTGCATCCGGCGGCGCCGGTAATGCTGAGCATTTTCTTGAAGTTTTTCGCGATGCCCGAGCGGATGCAGCGCTGGCAGCTTCCATTTTCCATTACAAAGAAACATCAGTCAAAGAAGTAAAAAGATTTTTGCAAAAAGAAGGGGTGAATATACGGTGAACATAGCAGAACTCAAATTCGATGAAAATGGACTTATTCCTGCGGTTGTTCAAGATGCTGTTAGCAAAGAAGTGTTAACAGTAGCTTATATGAACGAAGAGTCGCTAAAAAAAACGTTGGAAACGAAGGAAACATGGTTTTACAGCCGTTCTCGCCAAAAACTTTGGCATAAAGGAGAAACGTCCGGCAATACACAAACTGTTCAAGAGATACGCTATGACTGTGACAAGGACGCGCTTGTCGTGCTGGTAATCCCGAATGGTCCGGCCTGCCATACAGGGCAATACAGCTGTTTTTCAAAAGAAAGTGGCGGCCAGGTGGACGGTAGCCGTTTTGATATTATTAACAAGCTGGAGGCCGTCATTGCTGAGCGTGAAGCTGAGCGTCCGGAAGATTCTTATACTACCTATTTGTTTGAAAAAGGCTTGGACAAAATTTTAAAAAAGGTTGGAGAAGAAGCTTCAGAGGTCATTATTGCAGCAAAAAACCGCAGCCATGATGAGTTGAAATGGGAAGCCGCGGATTTATTATTTCATTTGCTTGTTCTGCTGCGCGAGCAAAAGCTTCCGCTCGATGAAGTATTGACAGTTTTAAAAGAAAGACATGAAAAATAATCGCGAGTAAAAATAGGTTTTTCCTATTTATAAGATATGGTATACTATCCCTCGGCAAATAAAGTGAAATGGAGGGTTTGAGTGGGAAACCGTAAAGTAAAAAAAGACGAAGATTCAAAAATTGTTTCGTTTTTCCAAGACAGTGCAACGTTTTATCGCTGGGGATTAAAGGCTTATCAAAAAGGCGATTTGCAGTCGGCTTCAAAATTCGTCAAGCGGGCAGTAGATCTGGATCCGTATAACGAAGAAATGATTTGCAGGCTGGCCAGCATTTATACCGAATTAGGAAAGTTTCAAAAATCAAACGAACTATTAACATATATTATTGAACATATTCACCCTCATTCGGTAGAATGCTATTATTTTCTTGCAAATAATTATGCTCATCTCGGCTTGTTTCACGAAGCTTATAAACATGCAATGATATATAAGGAAAAGGCGCCGCAAGGCATATTTTCCGTAGAAAACAGCGATCTTCTTGAAATGATCGAAATAGAAGAAGAGGCTGAGCATTCGGATGATCTAATCGTGAAGCAAGAAAAAGCGCGCTCTTTGCTTGAGAATGGACAGTTTCAAGAATCTATTTCCATTTTAAAAGAGATTATAGCTGATTACCCAGAGTTTTGGTCCGCTTATAATAATTTGGCGCTTGCCTATTTTTACCTTGGGGAAGTGGAAAAAGCGAAGGACATGATTTCCCTCGTGCTCCGGAAAAATCCAGGGAATTTGCATGCTTTATGCAATTTGCTTGTATTTTTTTATTATGAAGGTGATGAAGCGAGCATAAGCATGCTAGTTGAAAAACTAAAAAGAGTTTATCCGCTTGTTTCAGAGCACCAATATAAACTGGGGGCGACGTTTGCACTCATCGGCTTTTATCCTCATGCATTCAAGAGGCTCCATGCCTTGTATCGAAAAGGATTTGAGGGGGATGACACGTTTTATTATTGGCTCGCATACTCTTCTTATTTTATAGGACACTATGACTTTGCTAAAAAAATATGGAAGAAGGTTCTGTATTTAAATCCGCGGAAGGAAGGCTCTGAACCGTGGAATATGAAAGGGCTAAACGAAATGGAAAATCAAGTCCCGGAGCGGCTGCTCTCTATCTATTTCGCAATGAAAATGGATGAACGAGCGTATTTAGTAAATGAACAGGAGTTTGAAACTCGTCTTGAAAGAGAAGCTGTTCAATATGCTTTAAGCGTTTTAAATGGCAAAAGGCCGACAGGTTTTCATGCTGTTCATTTCGCTTTCCATGTGGCCGATAGTTTAATGGACAAAACGTTAGAAGGAAAAGAATTGGTTTTATTTTGGTTTCGGCTTTTCAAAAATGCCTTTAAGTTCGACATAAAATTTCGCAATGTCAACGCATGGTCAGCAGCTGTCTATTATTTATGGATGAAACAGATAGGAAAAAACATCACACAAGATGGTGCGGCAAATCATTTTAACATCAGCAAAGCTACGCTGTCTAAATACGTGCGCGTCGCAAAAAAATTGAAAATGTGAGCAAATAAATAGCACGAGACATTTATTTTATATAGGATATGTTGTAGGGAATAATAATTTTGTATTATTTATTGGATCATATGATGAGGAGTGAGTCTCGTGTCTGAAGAAAAAATTTATGATTGTATCATTGCCGGAGCAGGACCTGCAGGATTGACAGCTGCTGTTTACACATCTCGCGCCAACCTTTCTACTTTAATGATAGAAAGAGGCGTGCCTGGAGGACAAATGGCCAATACGGAAGATGTTGAAAACTATCCTGGATTTGATCATATTTTAGGTCCAGAGCTATCAAATAAAATGTTTGAACATGCTAAAAAGTTTGGTGCTGAATACGAATATGGAGATGTGAAGGAAATTGTCGATGAAGGCGAATATAAAATCGTCAAAACAGGCAACAAAGAATATAAAGCAAGAGCAGTGATTATCGCTACAGGGGCCGAATATAAAAAGCTCGGCGTGCCTGGAGAGAAAGAACTGGGCGGACGAGGCGTCTCTTATTGTGCTGTATGCGACGGAGCATTCTTTAAAGGAAAAGATTTGATTGTTGTCGGCGGCGGAGACTCTGCTGTCGAGGAAGGAGTTTATTTAACCCGCTTTGCGAACAGTGTGACAATCGTTCATCGCCGCGATCAATTGCGCGCCCAAAAAATATTGCAGCAGCGCGCCTTTGATAATGAAAAGATTGATTTTATTTGGAATCATACAGTAAAAGCAATTCATGAAGTCGACGGGAAGGTTGGCAAAGTCACGCTCGTAAATACGATAACAAATGAAGAAACAGAAAAAGAGATAGACGGTGTATTTGTATACATTGGCATGGTGCCGCTGTCCAAACCTTTTGAAAATCTCGGAATTACGAATGAAGCAGGATATATTGAAACAAATGAAAACATGGAAACGAAAATTCCCGGCATCTTTGCGGCAGGAGATATTCGGGAAAAATCTTTGCGGCAAATTGTAACTGCAACTGGTGACGGAAGCATTGCTGCCCAAAGTGCTCAACATTATATTGAAGAATTAAAAGAGAAATTAAAAAATGCCTAAAATTGTTAACAAAATCGTAACTATGATTTAATTGTGCTGTAACATCAATGAAATAAAATTCAGTTACTATAAAAGTAGTAATTGACCCCCTTTTATAATATATACTTTTGAGCATGGGCAACCCTTCCCATGCTCCTTTTTTTGTTGCACCTTTTCTTTTGAAACCTTTAAAAGAGAAAAAACGTATGATAAAGTAGGAAAGCATGCGCATTGAGACACTATAGCATTTAATTGTATAATAAAAGGAATAAATATTTTTTATGTACCGCAACCTAGGGGTGAACTTGCTTTGCAAAGGGTTACAAATTGTGTTCTTGTTCATGAAGGTCAGCTGCTCTTGCTTCAAAAACCGCGCCGGAATTGGTGGGTAGCCCCTGGAGGGAAAATGGAGCAAGGGGAATCGATAAAAGAATCTGTTGTAAGAGAATTTAGAGAAGAAACTGGAATTTATTTAATAAATCCAAAAATTAAAGGGATTTTCACGATCATTGTCAAAGATGGAGATAAGGTTGTTCAAGAATGGATGATGTTTACATTTTTCGCAACACAATTTAACGGGGAAAATGTTTTGGAAACTGAGGAAGGAAAGCTGAAATGGCACTCGATTGATGAAATTAAACAGTTGCCGATGGCTGCGGGCGACTACCACATTATTGAATATATGATTAAAGGGTCAGGAATCATGTATGGAACATTCATCTATACACCTGATTATGAGCTTTTGTCTTATCGGCTCGATCCACAATAAAGAAAACTTCAGCTGCAAGAAAATCGAAGCCAAGGTTCAGAGAAGAGGATATACATGCCAGTTTCAAAATTTCCGCTAAATAAATTTATGATTTGACTCTTCTCATCCTTGATCAAAAAGCTATCAGATCAAAAAAATAAATCCCGATATTTCCTATTCAACATCTGTTACTGAATATTTTTCTTTTGAAAAAACGGGGGGCTTTGAATGATGAGTGAAACTTCAAATATTAAGATGGTTATTATTACGGGGATGTCCGGGGCAGGTAAGACGGTTGCGATTCAAAGCTTTGAAGATCTAGGATATTTTTGCGTCGATAATCTTCCACCTACTCTTTTGTCCAAGTTTCTAGAGCTTATGAAAGAATCGAGAACGAAAATGAACAAAGTAGCTGTAGTTATGGATTTGAGGGGAAGGGAATTTTTTGAATCTTTCCATCAGGCAATTGAAGAAATCAATGATATCCCGTGGATCGCACCGCAAATTTTGTTTCTTGATGCACATGATCAAGTATTAGTTAACCGGTATAAAGAGACGAGAAGAACCCATCCATTAGCTCCAAAAGGTCTTCCGCTTGAGGGGATCCGCCTTGAACGGGAAATGCTGGAGGAATTAAAGGGACGTGCGCAAATTGTATATGATACATCCAACTTAAAGCCAAGAGAATTAAGAGAAAAAATTTTAAAACAGTTCGCAGAAAATGGCGATCAAACCTTTACGTTGAACGTTTTATCATTTGGATTTAAATATGGTTTGCCGATCGACGCTGACTTAGTGTTTGACGTGAGATTTTTGCCCAACCCGTATTATATTGATCATATGCGCCCTAAGACGGGGCTTGACGAAGAAGTTTCATCATATGTTTTAAAATGGACAGAGACATCTAAATTTTTAGAGAAGCTGACAGATTTACTCTCATTTATGATCCCTCATTTTCAAAGAGAAGGAAAAAGTCAAGTGGTCATTGCAATCGGTTGCACTGGCGGACAGCATCGCTCGGTGACTCTGGCTGAATATTTAGGGGATTTTTTCCGCAAAAACTACAAAGTGCATGTATCCCATCGTGATATTGAAAGGAGAAACTATCGATAACTATGGATAAAAAGAAAATCGTCATTATTGGAGGAGGAACCGGATTATCTGTTCTGCTTCGAGGCTTAAAGCTGCTCCCTTTTGATATCACGGCCATTGTAACAGTTGCAGATGATGGCGGCAGCTCTGGTAGACTTCGTGATGAACTGAACATTCCCCCGCCGGGCGACATTCGCAACGTGTTAGCTGCTCTTTCCGATGTGGAACCGCTAATCGAGGAACTTTTTCAGCATCGTTTTAAAAAAGGGAACGATTTGACTGGCCATTCTCTCGGCAATTTAATACTTGCAGCTATGACCAATATCACCGGTGACTTTATGCACGCCATTCGGGAAATGAGTAAAGTATTAAATGTTCGCGGTACTGTTTTGCCTGCAGCGAACCAGAGCGTTGTATTAAATGCGGAGATGGAAGATGGATCTGTTGTGAAAGGGGAATCGAAAATCCCTTTTTCAGGAAAAAAAATTAAAAAGGTGTTTTTAACCCCGAAAAATGTAAAACCTCTTCAAGAAACGATCGATGTCATCAGACAGGCACATATGATCATTTTAGGGCCTGGAAGTCTTTATACAAGCATTTTACCGAATTTGCTCGTTCCGAAAATTGGCGAGGAGGTTTGCAAATCCTCGGCCAAAAAAATATATATATGCAATGTCATGACTCAGCCAGGGGAGACGCTAAACTATACAGCGAGCGATCATGTGAAGGCTCTTTACGATCATTTAAACTGTCCGTTTATTGATGTGATCCTCGTGAACAACGGATCTATTCCCGAATACATACAAAAACGCTACGCGAAAGAATCAGCTTTTCCTGTCCAAGTCGATGCAGAGGCGCTAAAAGATATGGGACTTCGAGTAGTGCAGGACAACATGGTCTCCTTCGATCAACATGTTATTCGACATGATACGAATAAAGTGGCGAACATCTTAAAAAATTTGCTTCTGGAAGAAACGTAATCGGAAAGGGCGGTAATGGAAACATGTCGTTTGCTTCAGAGACGAAAAAAGAATTGACAACACTGGAAGTAAAACAATGTTGTTTAAAAGCAGAGTTGTCCGCGCTCATCCGAATGAACGGAACTGTGTCATTTTCCAACCGGGAATTGCTTTTGGATGTGCAGACGGAAAACGCAGCGATTGCAAGACGCATTTACATGCTGATCAAAAAAAAATATGACGTTCCGATCAAGCTGCTTGTACGAAAAAAGATGCGATTAAAAAAGAATAACGTCTATATTGTTAGAATGAATGAACAAGTAAAAGAGATTTTGGAGGATTTGCGAATTTTAGGCAAGGATTTTATGTATAACCATCAAATCTCTTTAGACCTTGTGAAAAAAAAGTGCTGCAAGCGGTCGTATATGCGCGGTGCGTTTTTAGCGGGCGGATCTGTCAACAACCCGGAAACTTCTTCATACCATTTGGAAATCTCGTCGTTATATAAGGAACATAACGATTCGCTATGCAGCTTGATGAATACGTTTTATTTAAATGCAAAAACACTGGAACGGAAAAAAGGATATATTACTTACTTAAAGGAAGCTGAAAAAATTGGGGAATTTTTGACATTGATCGGTGCCCATCAAGCTCTACTGCGTTTTGAAGATGTCCGAATCGTTCGTGATATGAGAAATTCAGTGAACCGCCTTGTCAATTGCGAAACAGCAAATTTAAATAAAACCATTGGAGCTGCTTTACGGCAGGTAGAAAATATAAAATTCATTGATGAAAAGATCGGATTAAGCGCCTTACCTGAAAAGCTGAGGGAAATTGCAGAATTACGGGTTATGTATCAAGATGTGACATTGAAGGAACTAGGTGAAATGGTGTCCAGCGGGAAAATCAGCAAATCGGGAATCAACCACCGATTAAGAAAAATCGATGAAATCGCTGAAAAATTGCGGGCTGGCAAAACGATTTCATTTAAATAAATTTTAAGAAGAGAGGGATTAATATGGTTGAGAAAAAAGTGGAAGTTCGGTTAAAAACCGGTTTGCAGGCACGACCGGCTGCATTGTTTGTTCAGGAAGCCAACAGGTTTTCATCTGACATTTTTATCGAAAAAGACGGAAAGAAAGTAAACGCCAAAAGCATCATGGGGTTGATGAGCTTAGCTATTAACAGCGGCTCTGAGATCACATTGATCGCAGAAGGAAACGATGAGGAAGAAGCATTAGAAGCGCTTATCAACTACATTCAAAACGAAAATTAATGTGAACACACAAAAAAATTGCCGCAAAATTCATCAATGGATGGATATTGCCTCTCTTGTGGGAGAAAGCAGGAAACAACCGCTGTCAGCCACAAGAGGGCTTTATTTTTGCTAAAACTGATATGAAGACGAAATGGCTTCGGGTGCGTTAATAGAAAAGTGTGATAAATCTTTTGTTGGGAGAGAGCTTTGTGAAGGTTCTTAACTGGAACTTTTGGATTCAAAGCATGCGAAAGATCGGGGCGAATCCGAGCAATATATTTGGTGTAAATACTATTTTTTCATAAATCTGCGATCAACATTCAAGAAAAAACAAACGTGCTTTGATATGGTTCGAATGACTTACAGCTGAATGGATAAAGAGAGATTCTAGCCCTTTTATAACATGAAAAAATCGATTATAACACTTGTTTTTGCCAGCAGGTGCCCAGAAAAAACTTCAGCAAAATACGGTTTACACAGGCTCTCCGAAAGCATATTTAATCTTTCATCCGGCTCGATCCGCATTTTGGGCTTAGATTAAAGCAATATCGGCAGTTAACGGCCTTTCGAAAACGTAAAGCTGACGATTCCTGCCAAAAAGTTAAATGAGGAGCTGCTGTCAAGATCATTCTTGACATTTACTCCTCATTCAAATGCGTGAAGGTATGAAGCAGCGGTTTATTTTTATACTGTCTGCTTGATATGTTTAAATTTTTTTGTCTTCCTATTTGAGGCAGCTTTTATTTTGTTAAAACTTTGTCAATCAACCCATATTCTTTTGCACGTTCAGCTGACATGAAATTGTCGCGGTCCGTATCACGTTCAATTACTTCAAGAGGCTGGCCAGTGTTTTCAGATAAAATTCTGTTCAATTTATCTCTTAAAGAGAGAATTCGTCTAGCTGCAATATCAATGTCAGTTGCCTGACCTTGCGCGCCTCCTAACGGTTGATGGATCATTACTTCACTATTCGGAAGGGCAAAACGTTTTCCTTTTGCACCTGCCGCCAATAAGAATGCTCCCATGGAAGCAGCCATTCCTATACACATCGTGGATACATCAGGTTTAATAAATTGCATCGTATCATAAATCGCCATGCCAGCAGTAATTGATCCGCCCGGGCTGTTAATATAAAGGGAAATATCTTTTTCAGGATCCTCCGCTGCCAAGAAAAGAAGCTGAGCAACGATGGAGTTTGCAACATGATCATCAATTGGCGTACCAAGGATAATAATGCGGTCTTTTAACAATCTTGAATAAATATCGTAAGCACGTTCACCACGGTTTGTCTGTTCAATAACAGTCGGTATTAAATTCATTATGTTTCCTCCCTCGCATCAAAGTTAAAGTCATTTCTATTCCATCATACATAAAAGGTCAATAAAGGTCAAACAAAAAACTTTTATATATAATTATTTATAAGATCAATACATGTACCATCATACCCTCATTTTTCATTTTTCAAACAACGATGAAAAATGAATTTTTCAAAACAATTTTGACACGATGGATAATTAAGCAAAATTTATTCTTGCATATACTGTTCGGTTCGATTATAATATAATTCGTGACATTTGAAAAATGCGCTCGTAGCTCAGTTGGATAGAGCGGTGGTTTCCGGTACCACGTCCGTCGGGGGTTCGAGTCCCTCCGAGCGCGTAAGCCTAGAGCAACAAGGGTTTAGAAGTCGTTCAACGGACGGGAACTACCGAAAAACGGACAACGTATTTTCGTAAGGTTTCCGTCCTACTGAATCAAAGAGACAAAGAGACCGCGTGCCTCCAAAATGAAAAATTTTGGAGGTTTTTATTATGCGAAAAAGGCTAGAAAGGTAGTTTCAAGACATCTGATTGTAGATGTAATCTCGGTTATATGACGGTTGCAGAAGGATTAAAATACGCTAAGATCATTTACAAAACGGAAGCTATCCAGGACGAACGAGTACCGATTATTGAAGTTCTTGAAAAAATTTTATAGATGTTGTCGGTTTTAGAGATCTTACTACTGACCAAATTAGACGTTACATTAATACGTCATCTGTAACCGTGGATATTCTTTTCGGTGCTATTAAATCGATTTTTAGAAAGCTACATAAATACGGTATTATTTGAAGAAAGTCTCGTCAAAAAAATGCCAAAACTAATAAGGATAAACAACGAATCTTTGTGCTTACAGACACGCAAGTAAAGAGGCTATGAAACGTCAAAGATATAGGTATTTACGGGATTTCGTGACTATGGTGCTATTAAACTAATGGTAGAGTGAGAACAAAGGGCAAACTAAGTTGAATAGTCAGAAATTTCTGGTATTTTAGATGACGGTATTATTATGTTACTGGGGCCAAAAACAATAGCCGTAAAAGCCGGATTGTTCCAATGACTAAAGAAGTATGTAAACTACTTGATAGAAGAAATTCGAGGATACTTCGGTAACATTTCATATGTATTCGTTAATCAATATGGTGAAAAGTTAAAAAGAAGGAAACATCAGGAAAATATTCAAACTAAAAGACGAATGTTGCGTAAGTCTTACACTGTTTAAGACATACATTTATCGTAACCTATTTGAAAAAGGTGACGATATTTGTTCGCTACAAATGATTCTTGATCACGCGGATATATCTACTGTGTAAATATACCTAGAATATACACCAAGCAATAATACGAAAAAATAGTCGAAAAGTCATGGGATATGTTGAAAAATAGCAGATAAATAAATATAATGAAGATGTCGAAATTTTGGAAAGTGAGGTAAATGTTAGTGAAAAAACGAAAATGGGGGTTTGTATTTTCAGTTTTCGCACTTAGCCTCGCGACTTTAGTCGGATGCGGAGGCGAAGAAGGTGCACAAAAAGTAGGAACATCGGAAGGGGCGCAAGAACAGAAAGAAGAAGCTAAACCGGAAATATTCAAAGTTGGCGATGTCGTTAAGTTAGGCGACTTACAATTAACTCTAAAAAGTGCTAAATACGTAGATGATGCCGAATATACGCCAGCAGAAAAAGGTAAAGTATTGGCGATAGAATTTGAAACGGTCAATAACGGAAAAGAGCAGTTATATTTTGGCGCGGAAGAGTTTGCAATCTCGACACAAGACGGAACACAACACGAAGAGTATTTCGGTCATGATGACGGCTTTATGAATGAAAATATTGGCGCAGGTAAGAAAATTACCGGTAAAATTTACTTCGATGTTCCTGAGGATTCAAAATACGAATTAGTCTACACACCATCATTCAGTTGGGACAACGAAAATATAACGTTTGAAATAACTCCTCAATAAGGCGGCGCATTTTGCGCCATCTTTTTTATTTTTGCGGAAGAAAATGTCGCGATTTCGTTTTCAATTTTAGTTAATGGAGGCTAGCATTATCAAACAGTTGTATGTTGACAAGCAATCGTTTCCCCTTTTATTACGGCAAAATAGTTGAAAAAAGAAAACTTTAGATAGTTAGTGAAATTTCAATGCACGGCTGGCAGAAACAAGGCCATCCCTTCTCCGTTTCCTTGACTGTAAATCTCAGAATCTTCCTCTTTTTACTGTGAAAATATTCCTGGTTGGCGGTATCAAAAAATATGAATTGGCAAGAACTATTTTCATTCATGGCGAGGGCTGTAAATCCGAAAATTTGCTTGCACAAACTTCTATGCGTCATCTAATCATTCATCGCACTCGATAAGAACTATGCCAAAAAGGGTGAAAAAAGATGTAAAATAATAATATCTTGAAGATTTATAGATCACGAAGGGTGTTGAAGAATGGAACGTATTTCAGTAGTTTCCATTTTAGATGTTATTGGTGAATTGTTTTCTGATGAAGTTTCGATTGCTGTTTCCAATACTAAGGAATATATCTATTACCGGCCGAGCAAACGGATTGATTTGAAAATCAGACCGGGAGACTTGGTGAGAAAAGGAACGATTGCGTATAAAGCTTTGCACACCAAACAAAAGGTTTCTGAGTTTATTAACCGCGATGTGTTTGGCGTTCCTTATCACGGGATGGCTGTGCCGTTTTTTTGGGAAGGAAAGCTTGAGGGATGCGTCACTGCGATTTTTCCTGCTTTGACGGATGGAAAATCTGTTGTGACCGTCAAAACTGATGACGGATGGGTTCCTATTCCTTTTTCGAAAGTTGCGTATTTAGAAGCAAAAGATAAAAAGACCTATGTGTACACTGAAGGGTGCTCAGGAACGCATAAATACTCTCTCCAGGAATTTGAATACTTGCTTCCAAAGGACTATTTTATTCGCTGTCATCGGGCTTTTATTGTGAATGTCAACCATATTAAGGAAATCTACCCTGATGCGCATTCAACTTTTTTGCTGTTGATGAATAACGGTGATAAAATTCCTGTCAGTCAGTCCTACTCTAGTTATTTTCGAAAATTGCTTGGATTTTAAAAAATCGTTCTGTTTTAGTATGGAAATTGAGTTGTTTATCTGAATTTTCGGTCACTTATCCCCAAAACCTTGCCCCGTTAACTTTTATCGGTAAAATAAATTTTAAATTCATTAAAGGGGAGATGATGGGGAAATGGACAATAAATTGGAAAGGATTGAAGATTTGCGTTTGCGCGATCGAATAGTCACAGCTGATGAAGCCGCATCATGGATCAAAGACGGGATGACTTTAGGGCTAAGCGGATTTACACGCGCGGGTGATGCGAAAGCGGTTCCATATGCGTTGGTAAAACGTGCAGAGCGAGAATCGTTTAAAGTAAATGTGTATACAGGAGCCTCTTTAGGTTCTGATATCGATAAAATGTTCACTGAAGCTGGCATTTTAGGCAAGAGGCTTCCTTTTCAGGCAGATCCTACGATGAGAAAAGGAATCAATCGGGGAGAATTTTTATTTGTCGATCAGCATTTGTCCCATACTGCTGAATTAGTGCGCTCAAATGTTATGGATCCAATCGATTTTGCAATTTTGGAAGCGGTTTCTATTACAAGAGATGGAATGGTTATTCCGACAACCTCCATTGGAAACTCGTTGACATTTGCCCAGCACGCAAAATCGATCATTATAGAGATTAATACGGCACAGCCTGTAGATTTAGTAGGAGTGCATGATTTGTATGAACCGGAGAAACAAGGGGAAAGAAAACCGATTCCGCTGACAAAATCGAATGATCGAATCGGTACGATCGGAATACCGATTGATATCGAGAAGGTAAAAGGAATTGTATTTACCAATCAGCTGGATTCACCGTCGACAATTGTGCCTCCGGATGAAGAAACAGTCATTATGGCGCAGCATTTGATAGAGTTTTTGCGTAAAGAAATTAAAGCCGGCCGGTTAACGGAACGTTTAGCCCCGCTGCAGTCAGGCATCGGTTCCGTCGCCAATGCAGTTCTTCATGGCTTGCTGGATTCAGAATTTGAGGATTTAGAGGTGTATTCTGAAGTATTGCAGGATGCAGTCTTTGATTTGATAGATGCGGGCAAAGTCCGTTTTGCCTCTTGTTGTTCGATTACCCTTTCAGAGCCGAAAATGAAGGAGGTTTTCTCGAATTTTAAGAAATACCGCGACCGTTTAGTGCTGAGACCGCAGGAAATTTCCAACCATCCTGAAATTATTCGCCGGCTCGGTTTGATTTCCATTAACACAGCATTGGAAGTGGACATCTACGGCAATGTCAATTCAACCCACGTACTTGGAACGAAAATGATGAACGGCATTGGCGGATCAGGTGATTTTGCAAGAAATGCCCGCCTGGCGATTTTTGTGACAAAATCAATAGCGAAAGACGGAAACATATCAAGCATTGTTCCTTTTGTCTCCCATGTTGACCATACGGAGCATGACGTCGATGTCATCGTCACCGAGCAAGGGTATGCGGATCTCCGGGGCTTGGCGCCAAGAGAGCGTGTGGAACTGATTATCGAACGCTGCGCCCATCCGATGTATCGCGACCAGCTTCGTGAATATTATCAGGAAGCTCTTGCAAGAGGAGGGCATACACCACATGTTTTAGAAAAAGCTCTTTCATGGCATATAAATTTTGCTAAAAACGGAACGATGCGTGAAGAGATTGCACATAGCGTTTAATCGGATGACAATTTATTCGTGCATTTTCTAGACATGCGAAGAGATCGGCACAGCTAGATCAAAGAAGGAATTTATCCCTAGAAATCAATTTTGTGGATATCACACAACAAATGTTTTCACCCCCTTAGCGTTAAAAGCACTAAACGAATGGACTTATTAATTGATACTGTACTGAAAAATTTAATAAAAAATAAATTCGAGTTGAAGTCAGAAAACGATTGTTTTTGCGAAAATCATCATACAGAACGGATAGTGAGCGTTTTGATCAACTGTTTTCTGAGAATAAGGACGGATTTGCAAGGGTTATTGATTACAGCGTCAACTGGTATCTAATGTTAATTGATCATTTTTCTGACGCAAATTGCTGTATCAGCCGATAAACTCGATACTGAAGTCGATATTCCGGAAGTCGTCAATCTCGTGTTTTTTCAAGAAAGGACGTTCAACATCAAAGTTTTGGCAAATAATTCGGTTCAGAACACGCTTTTATAAAGACTTACTAGGATTGGAGAAGTTAATACGCATTCACCTTTTTGGCAATTTTGGTAATTTTGAGTTTTTCTGTGAAAATCCAAAAGGAATGGAAGGAAATAGTTTAACGGAACGGTTGTTTAACATCGAAGTCGAAATCATTAAAGAACTTTAGCATTTGCAGTACCAAGAAGAAAAGTATATGGGTTAAAAACGGAGTTATGGAATAAAAGTTGAAAGAACCGTTTAAAAGTGCAGGAAGCATTATAGACTTGTTTAAAGACAACATGGATGATCGTGAGGAAAATGATCTGTATTCGATAATTTAACACAAAATTGTGAAGATATTGTCGGTGCTTAATGGAATACATCAATTATTTCTTTTACTTCATTACAAAAGAGGCATCTTAGATGTTGAACAAGATCTTAGATGCCTCTCTAATGTGGAATTTTGGAGATTTGCCGGTCAATCTTCTAGATAAAATTGAGATGGAATAAGGGGAAAGTTATTTTTGCAGTATTCAACATAAACATCTGAAAAAAAATTTCCCCATCTGGATTATAAAAGCGAAAACCTGGATCCGATTATATCTTCAAAGAGTGAATAAGATGCATCACTTGCTTCGTCTGATTGTACAATAGCTGTTTTGCCTGATCCATACATTCCTCAATCGTCAATGGTTTAGTAATAATCGAAAAGCATCCGTGAAATTTGCTGCGGAGCACATCCAAATTGCCTGCAAGCGAGCCGGATATTAATATCGTTGGAACTCCGTATATTTGAGCGAGATCAGCTATATAGCCGGGCGCTTTTCCGTATAATGTTTGTTCATCGCTTTGTCCTTCTCCTGTAATGACAAGATCCGCCTGCTCTATTGCTTCCTTCAAGTTCGAAGCTTCTGCTACAAGCTCAGCACCGGATATAAGCTTTGCGCCTAGTACAAGGAATGCAAATCCCAAGCCTCCTGCTGCCCCTGAACCTTTCACGTTATTGAAGACTTTTCCTTTCTGCTTCTCAATAAGAGCAGCAAATCGGGCCAATGCTTCGTCGTAAATCGGTATTTGTTTGCTGCTGGCACCTTTTTGCGGTCCGTAAACTGCGCTGGCACCTTTTTCACCACATAACGGATTGTCCACATCACAAGCAACCTTTATTGTAATATGTTCCAATCTCGGATCCAAACGGTCGAAACTTACTTGATTGACCTCCAATAAATCTTTTCCGAAAATCCCCGCTTCTTTTCCTTCTTTATCCCAAGCTTTCATGCCAAGCGCCTGTAAAAAGCCAAGGCCCCCATCATTTGTAGCACTGCCGCCAAGCCCGATAATAAACGATTTACAGCCTTTATCCAATGCATCTTTCATCACTTCGCCAAGTCCGAAAGTAGTGGTCCCATCCGGGTTTCGTTGTGAAGGAGGCACTTGGACAAGCCCAGCGATATTGGCAACTTCAATAGCAGCCGTATTATTTTCGAGGATGGCATAATATGTTTTTATTTTTTTGCCCAAGGGGCCTGTACAGGTTACCTCAATGCGATCCCCGGCTGAAGAGGCTAACAATGCATCGACTGTTCCTTCTCCGCCGTCAGCCATTGGCTTTGTTCTTACTGTATCACCATAATGAAGGTCAAGTATTGCTTGTTTCATAATATTTGCTGCTTGAGAAGAGGTCAGACTCCCTTTAAAAGAATCAGGTGCTACGACAATATTCATTTTAGCTGCCTCCTTTGTTTGCCTGATATCCTTCCGAATTTTTAAAAACGATGGAATAAACGAGATAAATGGAATTAATTACACTCAGCATATTGATTTCTTCCAAAATAGGTGATTTAAAGGATTCTAGTTTGCAGCTGCTCACTTTGATGATTTGTTTCGCATTCTGTGCTAAATAGCCTTTTTCATTGCCTGTAATCGCAACGATAGGAATGCCTCTCTTCTTTAATACCTTTACTAGCTGAACGATAAATCTTGTTTCTCCGGAAAAAGAAATGACAACGGCTAAATCTCTGGGCGTAAGTGATTCTGCTTCGGAAATTTGATTTTCATGGTTGCTGTACGCAGTAGCATATTTGCCCAGACGAATAAATTTGAATTGTGCATTTCTTGCAATGAGATGCGAAAATGTTACCCCAAAAAAAGCAACTTTTTTTGAGTGATGAATTTCGTGAACAACTTGAATGATTTCCTTTGAGCGGAGAAATTGCTCTGTTTGCTTCAGAGAAGCAAGTAATTCGTCATAATATTCGTTTATTTGTTTTAGATTAAATTTCGTTTTTAGGTTTTGATAGTCTACTTCAGTATCATTAAATTCAATAAATGATCTGGCATATTCTTTAAGCTCTTTAAACGTAATATTTTCAAAGCGCTGACAAAATCGGGTGATCGTTGCAGGTGATGTATGGCACGCTTCAGCTAATTCATAAATGGACATTTTCGGGATTTTTTCCACATTCCTCAAAATATATTCGGCAATAATGATTTCTGATTTTGTTTGGTCTGTTGAAGATTCAATGAAGTTTAATAATTTAGCCATAAAGTTGTACATCGAATCACTCCGGATTTCATATTTATTGTACGCTCTATTATAAATGACCATGAAAAAAGTTTCATAAAATGAAATTTTTCCTGTCTTTGTTTTTTCGTTCGTTAAGATATCGGTAGAAGCAGTTACATGAAAAATTACTACCAGGAGCTGAAACACAATGAAAAAATTCAATGTACTTATTGTTGGCGGGGGGAGTACTTGGACGCCAGGGCTTTTAAAAGCAATTTGCTCGCGTCAAGATACTTTCCCGATCAACCGATTGGTCATGTATGATATCAATTACGAACGCCAAAAAATAATTGGCGAATTTGCGAAAGTGCTCTTTAAAGAAGAGTACCCTGACATTCATTTTAGCTATACAACAGATAAAGAGGAAGCATTCACGGAAGATATCGATTTTGTTTTTGTGCAAATGCGTACTGGCGGCTATGAAATGCGTGAAAAAGACGAAAAGATCCCGTTGAAACTAGGGGTTATCGGTCAGGAAACATGCGGGCCGGGCGGTTTTGCTTACGGTATGAGATCGATCCGCGATATGATTCAATTGGTCAAAGATGTCAGAAGCAAAACGAAAGACGCATGGATTTTAAACTACACAAATCCTGCTGCTATCGTTGCGATTGCGTTACAGCAAATGTTTCCTGATGATAAAAGAATCCTCAATATTTGCGACCAGCCTGAAAACTTGCTTCGTTCGTACGGCCGTTTATTAAATATGAATGAACGTGATTTTGATCCTGTATACTTCGGATTAAATCACTTTGGCTGGTTTACTCATTTATATGATCCGCAAGGCAATGACAAATTGCCTGAGCTAAGGGAAATGATTTTGAAAAACGGCTTCCGTCCGGCTGACTACGAGCAAAGGGATAAATCATGGCTCGAAACGTATGCCATGGTGCAGCAAATGGTGCGAGATTTTCCGGACTATTTGCCGAATACGTATTTACAGTATTATCTATATCCAGATAAAGTGCTGAAAAAATTGAATCCGGATTTTACGCGTGCAAATGAAGTACAAGCCGGAAGAGAGAAACGCGTATTTGAAGATTGTGTGCGCGTTGCTGAAACAGGAACTGCAAAAGATTCCAACGTAGTAGCAAATGATGCGCATGGCGAGTTTATCTTAATTGTTGCAGAATCCATTGCATACAACAAAGGCGACAATTTTATTGTCATTTTGAAAAATGATGGAATCATCAGCAATTTGCCGGATGATGCGATGGTTGAAGTGGCTGCAAGTATAACCTCAAACGGGCCTAGACCATACGCAGTTGGAGAAATTCCAACATTCTATAAAGGATTGATTGAAGGGCAATATGCGTATGAAAAACTTACTGTGGAAGCATATATGGAAGGCTCATACGCCAAAGCGCTGCAAGCTTTAACTTTAAATCGTACAGTGGTATCTGCAGCAAAAGCGAGAGAGGTATTGGATGCCTTAATCGAAGCCAATAAAGAATACTGGCCGGAATTGCGATAATAACTTGTCCGTGCAGGGAGCCGTTATGACTCCCTGCTTGAAAAATAGCTGGAATGTATCCGTTTTCTATATCTTATCTAGAAGGGGAGCTATGAAATGAAGAAGGTATTTAACTTTGATTTCTTTCAGAGAATTGGCAAAACTTTTATGGTTATAATTTCTTTGCTTCCTGCAGCCGGTTTATTGCTGGGAATCGGTACAACGTTACAATCTCCATATTTAATCGAATATTTGCCTTTTTTAGATTCAGGATTTTGGAAAACGATTTCTGATTTAATGAAGGGTGCAGGAAAAGCGATATTTGGGAACTTAGGCGTTTTGTTCGCTATCGGTATAGCGGGGAGCTGGACCGGTGGAAAAGCGGCAGCCTCCTTATCAGCACTTGTTGGTTATTTAGTTATGCATACCGTTATCGGGATTGTCCTTGGAATCACGCCGGAAAACGTATCGGAACCAGGGCGTGTACTTGAGTTAGGGATCCCGACACTTCAAATCGGTGTTTTTGGCGGTATCATCATCGGGTTTGTAGCAGCAGTTCTTTATGAAAAATATCATGATTTCAAAATGCCGGAAATGCTGTCCTTTTTCGGCGGTTCACGATTTGTTCCTATTATAACAGCAGGTTATTCAATCATTATTGCACTGATTTTGGCCTTTGTTTGGCCACATGTACAAGACGGCATTTATGCACTTGGAACTGCCTTATCAGGAGAAAATACGCCGCCGCTTTACATGTTCATTTATGGACTAGTAGAACGTGCCCTTATTCCGTTTGGATTGCATCATATTTTCTATATCCCAATTCGTTTTTCGGAAGTTGGCGGAACGTATACAACACTTGCTGGATCTGTCGTTTCCGGGGATACGGCAATGTATATGGCTCAGCTTGCGGATAAACAAGTAAATGATGCCATTGAAATAACAGCAGGAAGATTTATGGCAGGGAAATTCCCGTTCGTCCTGTTTGGTCTGCCAGCGGTAGCGTTAGCAATGTATCACATGGCAAAACCGAAAAACAAAAAAGCTGTAGCAGGCTTATTATTGACTGCTGCGGGAACAGCATTTTTTACAGGAATTACAGAGCCGCTTGAATTCACGTTCTTGTTCGTAGCGCCATTATTATACGTTTTCCACACATTAATGGCAGGGCTGTCATTTATGCTGATGTATGTTTTAGATGTGAATGTTGGATATGCCGGCGGATCCGGAATCATTGATTTTATCTTATTTGGTATATTACCTGGTGTTGGAGAGCCATGGTGGTATGTCATTATCGTTGGTCTGGCAATGGCTGTTGTTTACTACGTTGTATTCAGATGGGCTATTAAAAAGTGGGATCTTCTTACACCAGGACGCGGAGATGAAGATTCGAACAGACTTTATACTAGAAAAGATTACGAAGAAAAAACAAATAGAAAAAGTGATGAATCTGTTGTCAATCAAAAAGCGTATGAAGTATTAGCAGCACTTGGCGGAAAAGAAAATATCAATAATCTTGATGCATGTATTACACGGTTAAGAGTAGGTGTAAAAAACAAAGGCGCTGTTAATAAAGAAAAACTGAAAGCTCTTGGTGCTTCAGGCGTATTGGAGGTAGGAAATGGAGTTCAAGCAATATTTGGCCCTACTTCAGACACGTTAAAAAATCAAATTTTAGATATCATGAATCAGGAAACAAACGAATATAAAGAAGAATCAACTATTAGTGTCGTAGCTCCATTATCAGGAAAGGTTGTTGCATTGGAAGAAGTGCCTGATGAAGTTTTCTCTCAAAAAATGATGGGCGACGGTATTGCTGTTCAACCAACAAGCGGAGATGTCTATTCCCCGGTTGACGGTGAAATCGTCGATGTATTCCCAACCAAGCATGCCATTACACTTCGTTCAGATGAAGGAGCAGAGCTGTTGATTCATTTGGGACTAGAAACAGTGAACTTAAAAGGAGAAGGCTTTGAAATAAAAGTTTCACCTAAAGACAAAATCAAAAAAGGAGATCTTATCGCACAATTCGCCATCGATCAAATTGGTCAAAAAGGGTACAACACCATTACTCCTATTATTTTACTGAACGGAGATCAGTTTAAAATCGACCATAGTAGTTATCCATCCAGCGTAGTTGGAGGAAAAGACGTATTAATCAAGGCTCAGAAAGGATAAGATCGATCATCCATGTGATATCAGTACGATACTGTACCGAATTGCTTCCGAGTTCATAAAGAATAGTATCGATTATCCATGAATTCGCAAGGAACCCAAGTCCATATAGCTTAGATCAATCATCATTCAAAAGGCTATCGAGTGCATTCGATAGCCTTTTTTGCATAGTGATTGAAAAATGTGAAAAGGCACAGTACATCTGCTGATGTGGCGTCATAGGCTTCGGAAATAGCAGCTGCAAAGAGCCGACAGCTAAATTGTAGTACGCCGCTTTGACGGGCAAGAATTTCAGAAAGAATCATTAAAGAGAGAAAAAAAGATTTTAAATTGGACGAGTAACAAAGCGGAAGGGTACAGGACCATCAGGTTGCGGTACTTTCTCTTTTTTAGCATAGGCAATTGGGAACTATTAATGAATGCCGATTCGGCTTCTACTGTATTCATTTGAAGTTTAAACCGGATCATATATAGATAAAAAATTTGCGGCAGCCTTCTTAGAGTTTTCATTTACATTTCAATACCATTTTAGATACTTACGAAACTCTCCAGTTTATGAATAGCATTTACTCGCAACAATCCCCATAAAGTCCCATTCAACTGTATTTCACTTCTTTTTTGTAAAGAAAACCACTTTTCAAAAGGAAATTGGATTAATTTGTGGAAGTAAGCTGTTGGCAATTAAATTGTTAGAAGAGTCCGTTTCGTGGAATTTGTAATAGGAGGGCTTACTTATGGGTCATATAAAAAGCATTTTACAGGAAAATAGAATCCCATTTGACATCCTTTATCACGAAAATCCAATTCGCACAGCGCAGGAAGGCGCGGACTTTTTTGGAATCGAAATAGGTCAGACTGCTCCTACATTGATACTTAAGTCTGACAAAGGCTATTTTGCAATAATCGTTTCAGGAGGACGCGGTCGTGTGAATCTGGAAAAATTGTCAGAAATCTTGGGATGCAATCAATTAAAAATGGCACCCCCAAAAGAAGTCCAGAAGATAACGGGATACACTGTCGGCAGCGTTCCTTTAGTTGGTCTTTCTTTGCCTTGTATAATCGATAAAGAACTTTTTCGCTATCCGTTTATTTACGGAGGAACGGGAGAACCAACCTCAACACTGAAAATACCTCCTCATGCTTTGGAACAACTGAATCAAGTTGTTGCTTTCTTAGGTTAAAGTGTTGCTGTTGTAAGTAAATTTCCCGCCTCGTACGATAAATTCGATATTCTCTGCAATTTGAAGAATAAAATAAGATTTAAAAAAAATTAGATATGTCTATTTCTTTTGTGTTAGGAAATGTTGAAGTGGTAGAAAGCATAAAAAACTTGATAACACCGATCAATAAACGAAATAGAACGAGGAAAGATTCATAAAGCCGTGCCTTATCTGTGTTTATAGAAACTACTTTTAGTACATGGCTGTTTCAAATAAGAAAATAAAAGGTTAGAGAATACATGAATGTTCGGTAACATTTTTTATATCCCAATCCTACTTCTTATGTGCATCATATTGTATTTTTAATAATTTGCAACTGGCTTGTTTAAATATTTCATTTAATATATAATACAAATTATAGTTATCATTTTCCATATCTTAGCTTATTAAAGCATTGAAACATTAATAATATCATCATTATCTTACCTACTAAGGATTAAGTATACTTTCATAACAAAGTTTTTATAACCTGTTTTTACTATTGTTTAAGCAACTATTACTTAAATTGCGGTGATTTAATTTTTTGATTAAGTAATTCTCAATTTAGATCCAATAAAATTCTATCATTTTTATTTCTAATAAAAAATTAATTAATAATATAATCATAGTTATCATATACTAAGGAGGCATAAAGAATGTTTGAAAGAAAGATTGTTAGAATATCGATAACATTAATAATAGAAGAGGAAAATGGTGTAAGAAAAATATCGAAAAAAATATATTTACGTGAAGAGATAATAAAGGATAATTGGTTATTTAGAAGGGATTAAGCCAGCTAGTACATTTTTTTGTGAAAAATTCAATTACACAAAAGCGTTGAAATACAAGATTGTGTTGGTAAAATTTAAATGAAAGTTGAAAAGTTTCAATAATTATTTAAAGGAGGTGTAGACGGTGATAAAAACGATTTACACCCTTGGAAATAAGTATTTAACCGAAGAAAAATCTCTTATTCAAGCAATAACGCTGCCCATTGCAAGATCATATGGCACAACTAAATATGTAATTATTGTGGACTTTTCTATTAAAGATAAAAAAGTCAAAATAACGCCAAAAGAAATAAGCGAATCGACCTCATTAGAGTTGCTATGGATTGGTACAGCGGATGGAGCAGCGAGCCCACAATGGTTTGGAACGGTGAGCAATGTCGAATATTTGCTTAGTCAAACAATTACAAATCTTCTCGAACGTTGGAATCAAGAGGATTCCTACTATTCTCTTTTAAAGAAAGCACAAGATGTTTTTTTCTTGGATCTTGGCGCGGCAAAAAAATCAGACGAACGATACCGCTATGTTTTTAATCCAGCATATGTTGGCGGCGAATTGACGGAAAAAGAGGCGAAAAAAGCGGTTAAGGAAGCAGCGAAGCAGTTTCAAGCTTTTATTGAAAAAGAAGCCAATGTTAGCATCAAAGATGTCCTCTTGTATTCTCTTGCCATTGACGGACAGCTCGTCGTATCGCAACCAGAATATGAACGACTCGTTATCGCAGAGAAACTAAGTGTATTTGAAGAGGCGAAAAAGGGAGTATGCGCCCTTACAAACAAAGAAGACTTTGTGACAGGAGAAACGACAAAACTGAAATTTAACTACTACATAAACGATAAAATCAGCTTTGCGAGCGATCTAGAGAAAAAATCATTTGTCAAAAACTTATCCATCAGCAAAGATGCCTATCAAGCGATTATGGCAGGAGAAGCGTACATTCTCCGCCACTTTAATACTCGTTTCAGTGACCTTCCTTGTTATATCATCCCAGACTTTTTATATGATGTGCCGTTTGAAAATGTCCCGCTTCAAGATATTAGTGAGCACATTCATCAGTTTGTCCGCACTGTCAAAACGGTTGAAACAGCGGAAGATTTGCATCGGGAAATAGAAGATTACAAAGAATTCAATAATCAAATGGACAACCATATTTCGTTACATTTTCTTTTTTACACAAAAGCGCAGTCAGCTTTAAAGGTGAATAAACTGTTATCCGATGTTCCGCTCACTCATTTGCGCCGACTAGGTTACGAGATGCGAAAAGCAGGGGAAATAGGACAACACTTTTTTGGCAATGAAAAATTCAATCTCGGCTTGGAATCGATCTACTACTTAGTTCCGATGCGTGTTCAACGCAGGGAAAACTTTGAAAAACGGAAAATTTTACAAGTATACGAGTCGCTTTTGACAAATAAAATGCTTTCATATCAATGGCTTATCACGCAATTTGTGCAGCTTGCTAAAGTGCATATGTATGCTAACTATAACCTTTATCAGTATAGTAACGACAAGGAAGAATCCAATGATTTTCGATTAGTGAATGCGATGGTGCGAGCGCAATTGTTCTTAAAAATGCTGCAAAACCTTAGCTTGATTAAGGAGGAAAGGGAGATGACAAAGGTTGCATATGATTTGCCTGATGCCCACATGGTCGAATATATGGAAACCATGAATTATAACGTCGCGCAAAGTTCTTTATTTTTACTTGGGTATTTAATTGCAAAAATTGGAACTGAACAAGTTCGGAGAGCAAAAGAACGTGCAGAAGCGTTTGGACAAGTCCGAAGCGGCAAAACAGTAAATAAGCCGATTTTATCGAAGATTAATTATCATGGTATGAATAGGCAAAAACTGATCATGCTTTCAAACGAAGTATTTGAAAAGCTGAGACAACTGAAAATTGCTTCTTTGCAAATTGAAGCTGTTTATGTGGAACATAAACGTCTCTTTGATTCAGCATTGCAGGGAAAATGGAATTTAAGTGATCGCGAAAACGTTTTTTATTTGCTTTCAGGCTACGCATATGGTACAAAGCGGATTTTAAACAGCAGCAAAAAGGATAATTCCGACCCTGTTTTTGAAAATGAAAAATAAAGTATTACGAATGGAAAGGAAGAAGAGATTCCCCAAATACTGCGAAAAGTCCAATCCTGTATAAGATGAGGGGAGTTCTTCCTTCCAAATAGTAAACAATTGGTCAAGGCATTTGGATAAACTGCAAAATCTCTTAAAAAATCATTTCTAACATTAATTATACACGAGGAGGAATGAAAAAAATGAATAATAGCGATATTTTATTCCTTTATGATGCAAAGTTAACAAACCCGAACGGCGATATTGATGAAGAAAACCGCCCGCGCATGGATTATGAACGTTCATTAAACTTAGTGAGTGATGTGCGTTTAAAACGATATATTCGCGATTATTTGGAACAGCTCGGAAACGAAATTTTTGTAGGCAAAGTCGATGGAGAAACGGTCAATGCGACAGAACGCATTAAGCGTTTATTTGAGAAAAAGTATGATGGAAAAGTGAACCTTAATAAACTATCAAAAGAGGAACAAAACTGGATGCTTGAGCAATTTACTGATGTCCGCATGTTCGGTGCGACAATGCCGATTAAATCGGAGGATAAAGGAAGCTCCATGACGTTTACTGGTCCGATTCAGTTTAACTGGGGCTACTCGTTAAATAAAGTCACGCTTGTCGAATCGGCAAGTATTACCTCACATTTCGGTTCCGATGATAAAAATGACGGCGGTACTATCGGCAAAGACTATCGTGTCTATTATTCATTTTTGGCGTTTCATGGCATCATAAGCGGTCATCGCGCGGTGCATACGAGATTGACCGAAGAAGATGTCCGTTTATTTGATCAAGCGGTTGTTAAAGCGATTCCATTGAGCGCAACACGAAGCAAAGTCGGACAATACCCTCGTCTTTACTTACGTGTAGAATATCATTCTCCTGAATTTATTGCCGGAGATTTGCGAGATTTGGTGAGTTTAGAGGAAACAGAAGGGCTGCGCAGCATTTCCGAAGTTAATTTGCATGTTGATGCACTTGTGAATAAACTTTTGGAAGTAAATGGTGAAATTGCCCGCATCCATTACTGGCAAGATTCTAATTTATTGTTGAATTATGAAGGACAAAAAGGGATGCTAACAGCTCTTCTTCCATCCGAGTTGGCGGATAAACTCGTTCCTGTATTGTAAAAAAGGGTGACGTTTATGAAGATACTTATTTTTGACCTTATCGGGAAGATGGGACATTTCCGAAAAATCGATACGAACTCATCTTCGCTTTCGTACTCCTTTCCGCCGCGAACAACGATTGTTGGCATACTCGCTGGTATTTTAGGAATGGAGCGCGACAGTTATTATGAAGTGTTTTCACCGAATCAATGCCAAATTGCGCTATCTGTTCGCACGCCGATTCGCAAAGTGATGCAAACAGTCAATTATATGTTTGTAAAGTCAAAAGCCCATTTAAACAATAGCGGAGGACATACGCAAATTCCCCTTGAGTTAGTGCTTCCCGGGGGAGAAGAAGCCAATGTGCGGTACCGCATTTATTTTTCCCACTCTGACCGATCTATCTATGAAAGCGTGAGGGGAAGAATCCAATCAAGCCGATATGTTTATCCGCCGTATTTAGGGCTTTCTGAATTACTTGGACAGTTAAACTGGGTTGCCGAAGCAGAGGGAACGGTAATGGAAAGTCGTGATGCGGTGCCGATCCATTCTGTTGTGCGAATTCCTAATTTGCGTGAGCGATCGATCCAATTTTCAAAGGAAACTCGCTTTTTAAAAGAATTTATGACACGCCAGTTTACAAATGAGCGGATGATTCAAGAAACAGACTATTACTTGTTTGAACAATCACGGCAATTCATCGCGATTCCGGCTGTACCATATGTATCCGTTGCTTATGGGGGAGAAAAAGAAAACATTTTATGGATGTAAGGCAGCGGTGACCTCATCGCTGCTTTATTTCTAGGGGGGAAGCATATGTATTTGTCTCATAATCATCCAGAGAAAAAATTGACTGTACATTTAAAGGAAGTATACGAATATTTGCAAGATATGCTTAAGCATGTGCCGTTGTCTAAGGGAGATCGGGCGACGCTTGAATATATAGGCAAAATTGTTGCGGTGTCACACGATTTCGGTAAATATTTATCATACTTTCAGGATTATTTGCAAACAGGTGAAGCAAGGGGAGATTTACATCATCATTCCTTTATTTCTGCCGTGTTTGCCGCCCATCTTTTGCGCCATCCGGTGAACTTAAATGCTTCTTGGTTTGAATTTGCCCCGCTATTAGGCTACTTCGTCGTTATGCACCATCATGGGAATTTGCGCGATATTTCTTTAGATGTAACAAAATCGCGCCATATTGCAGAAAATACCGTACAAGATTCATTATATTACCGAGTCATTACATTAAAACAGCAAATCGATGATATAAAGAACCATGCTTCTGCGATTTTGGAAGATTTATCTCCTTTATGGGATGAACTGTCCATTCCATTGTCCCTTTCTGAAGAACTGCACAACTTCCTTCAAGACTATGAAAAAACGTTCGATGAGGTATACCGCCAATATTATTTGATCGATAAACGAAGAAAACAAGAATTGACGAGGGAGCTTTACTATTATGCGTTGTTGTTATATTCCGTGCTTATTGATGCCGATAAACTATCGGCCGCAAATATTGAGCGAAAGCCGCGTGTTTATATTCCAGCTCATCTTGTTGACCGGTATCGAGAAGCGAATTTTGATGTGAACGTGACAGAAGGGACGAACGGGTGGCGCAATCGGATGTACAACGTAGTGATGGAACGAATAGAGGGGCTTTTTAAAACAAAACCAGAACAGCGATTATTCACATTAACGGCGCCGACTGGAGCGGGAAAAACGTTGCTATCGCTTTCGGTTGCTTTAAAATGGCGTGAGCAAGCAGAAAGGCAGTATGGCTATTCACCAAAAATTATTTACGCTCTGCCGTTTACAAGCGTTATCGATCAAAATGAAAAAGTAATCCGTGATTTGTTAAGCCAGTTGGATGATTTTCATGCAAATGAACAGCGGTATTTAGTTAAGCATCACCACTTATCTGCGTTTCAATACAAAACTGAAAATGACGAACTGCCTCTCCGCAAAGCATTGTTGCTGACGGAAAGCTGGGAGGCAGAGCTGATTGTCACGACATTTGTACAATTGTTTCATACACTGATTGGCTATGAAAACCGCGCGTTAAAAAAATTCCATCAAATTGCCGGAAGCATTATCATTCTCGACGAAATTCAAAACGTGCCGATTGAGTATTGGCCTTTGTTGCGTTCCGTGTTGTACAAAATGGCAGAATTGTTTTCCTGTAAAATTTTGTTGTTAACAGCAACGCAGCCGCTTATTTTCCCCAAAGGTGAAACGGTTGAACTTTTGGAATCGGTAATGGTAAAGCCAATTGACTTTTTTAAAGAAATGGAACGGGTCGAGCTTCATTGGCTAGGAGGGGATAAAGGCGCATACAGTCCCGCAGAATGGATGGAACTGTTTCAAAACCGTTTTGAAGATGGAAAAACTTATTTGGCGATTTTTAACACAATTAAAACATCGATTGAAATTTATGAAGGGATAAAAGAATGGCTAAAAGAACGCGGTTATGACGTAATCTACCTTTCTACAAATATTGTGCCTTGTGAGCGGAAATGCCGCATTGAACAAATAAGACAGCTTTTAAAAGAGAAGAAGAAAGTTGTTGTTATTTCAACGCAAGTTGTCGAAGCAGGAGTCGATGTTGATTTTGACGTGGTGTATCGCGACTTAGGACCTATTGATTCCATTGTCCAAGCGGCGGGACGCTGCAATCGTAACGGAAAGTTACATGGACTTGGCAAGGTTTATATAACGCCAATTGAGCGAGATGGAAAGTTAGAATCACAATATGTGTATAAGGGTGTTCATACAAATATAGCGAAGGAAGTGCTACCGAAAACACCGGTATCTGAGCATCAATTTTTTGATATCATTATGCAATATTTTACTGAAGTGCGCGGCAAAAAATCGTTCGATGCTTCCGATGGGATTATAAGTGCGATTGAAGAACTAAAATTTGATGCAAAAGATAAGTCGGGAAGCAAAAATAAGCCCAAATATGTATCGGAATTTCAATTGATTGAAAACGCGCATCAAGCAGTGGATGTGTTTGTCGAAGTAGATGACCAAGCGATGGACATTTGGCAGCAATATATTCAGCAGGTGATTGAGGAGAAAGACTTAGAAACTCGGTTTGAAAACTATTTGCGTTTGAAAAAAGACGTGCGCCAATATGTCATTTCCGCTCCGATTAAACTTGTAAAGAATCTGGATCGGGATTTATACGAAAAAACGAGAATGATTCATTTATCCAACGATATACTAAACCAATATTACAACAGCGAATATGGACTGATTCGCTCAAGCGAGATGGTGAATGCATGGACTATGTAATGAATGTGGACGGTGCGCATATCTGGTATTACTTTATCTGCAAGTACCACTTTTTGTTGAAAAAAGTTCGAAGCGACTGTCGCTCAATTAAACAAAATGATTGGTTTTAGGAAACAAATTTGCTATACGGTGGCACTAAGTGAAATGTACAAAACGTATCTAAACCTGAGCAACAGAATTTTACACACGACGAATTTTCAATGTTTTTCGTTGAGCTTAGATAGTGGAAATATTTAAGCCAATTATGGTCGATCGTCTCCTTTTTACTTAAAAAAGATTTTAACAAAATATGAAAAAATTTGTTGGTAGAAGAAGTTCGGAAAAAATTTATGGGAGAATTGGACAAGCGCATGAAAACAACAGTCAATCACAGGCATCTTGGTAAGTCTGTCTCATACCGTCGTCTCATTCGTCTCGAGCTTTATAAAATTCAAAAGCATCTTCTCGGCGAAAAAGAATATGAGCCGTATCGCTCGTTATGGTAGGTGTTGCTATGTTTGTGATACTAGTCTATGATTTTGATAAAAAGCGTTAAAGATCGCAAGGAAATATTTATATTGGGTGCAAAACTCGGTGTTGGAAGGGGAAATTTCCGAAGCAAACTATGTAAAGTTAAAAATGGAACTGGCGAACATCATGGATCCCGATACAGATTCTGTAGTGTTTTATACGTTTCGCACGCAAAAATATTCGAAGCGGGAAGAGATGGGATTACGCAAAGGTGGAGAAGACAACATTTTATAGGAGGAACAGATGAGGCTTACGATTCGATTTAGACCAAAAAATGGAACCCTTATATTACCTATCAACTATGAAGAAGTGTTGCAAGGATTTTTATACCGCTCCATTCAAGATTTTGACCTTGCGGATTTTTTGCATAACGTTGGATATAAGAAGGAAAAGCGGCGGTTTAAAATGTTTACATTTAGCCGTTTGTATGGAACATACCGCATTCATCGTCATGAGAAAAAAATCGAGTTTTTTGACCAAGTAACATGGTATGTTTCTTCTATGTTAGATTCGCTTATTGTGGATTTAGCGAGAAACTATTTATTGAAAGAACAATTCATGTTAAACGGACAGCCGATTCATATCGAGGAGACAGTGGTAAAACCATTAAAGATCGCGGAAAAACATACTTATCAAATTCGGATGCTATCGCCACTTACGGTTTATAGCACTTATGAAAACCGATACGGTGAAAAGCGAACGCATTTTTTCTCGCCGTTTGATCTTGTTTTTTCAGATATGGTAGAGAAAAATTTTTGCAATAAGTTTCAAGCCTATTTTCAAGAACAGCCAACAGAGAGAGTAACTATTAAGCCGATAAAAGTAACGGAAAAAGATAAAGTTGTTACAGCGTTTAAAGAGTTTCGTATCAATGCATGGAATGGAACTTACGAAATTCAAGCTCCGCCTTCTTATTTGAAATTTATGTATGACGTCGGCATCGGGGCCAAAAATTCACAAGGATTCGGTATGTTTGAAATCATAGAATAGTTTTCTTTCTTTGTCGTCGATCCTCAATAGCGCACTAATCCCAGGGGATCGACGACACTTCATTTTTCAGAGTAACGATATAAAAAATACAGGAAATACAAGGAAAACAAAGAATTGATAAAATTGACTGTTTACGCTAAAATGAAAATAACAAAATTTCCATTATTATCAAAACCTTGCACCATCAATGATTTTTGGGGTTTTTATCTTAACTATGAGGGATTGAAACAAACATTTGCAAGATCTCTGATTGTACTTACAATGGTTTTTATCTTAACTATGAGGGATTGAAACATTTCTTTGTATGACAGTTACAAACTTGTGACCATTTAGTTTTTATCTTAACTATGAGGGATTGAAACAGGTTTGGGAGCTGCCTGAAAACGAAACTAACATAGACGTTTTTATCTTAACTATGAGGAATTGAAACGATGTAAATAATCAACTATTCCTGCGTCCAACATGGCCGTTTTTATCTTAACTACGAGGAATTAAAACATTTTACATTGACAGTGTTTTCTGACTCCAGCGCAACATGTTGATTCTTATGGATTTTAATGACCAGGATGATGATGGAATTTTGCTTGACATCCTGTAGGAAAGTACTAATAGTCGAAAAATGGGAGTACAATATCACTTGGCTTTAGACGCATCAAGACCATATTTTTTATTGTACGAATTAGAAACTTACGGTATTCGGGGTCTTCCCTCATTACAATCACGTAGTGGGGGACAGGCCCCATAATCATTTCATCATAAATAAGTCTCAAGACTTAGTTGAATATACATTTGAGGTCCATTTTGGAAAATCACTTTTCTCTGTATTCTAAGGAAGAGAAAAGTAATTGAATTTGTTTTTCCTTTAAATTCATTTAATCAATCCAGCTTGAAGTTTTTGGATAATAGCTGTTTATGAGGCTAAAAATCTTCTCTAAAATAAGAACGCGAAAAGGCTGTGGATTTGGAGAGGCATTGCTTTTTTATATTTGTTTAGGCGAGCTTCTTGCACTAGGGATTTGTTAATGAAGCTAGTACGTTTCATTGACATTTTAAATGAAAATTCTAAATATATGGAAGCAAACTATGTAAAATTCTAGTCAAAATATTTTGTATACAAGGGGAGGATCGGTGCTACTTTGTTGCCCCTTGCTGAGCGGAGTGCTAAAGGATAAACAAATCAAGTGATAAAGCTGCGAAAAATTTTTGGGAAGGAAGGGAAAACATTGAAAAGATTTTTTGTGATTCTGTTGGGTATCATCGGATTCATTGGTTTATATATTATCTTTTTGAATCCAATCAATTTTAGTTGGTGGCCTTTAGGAAATCAAAGAACCCAGTCCGTTACATCAGAGGGAATTGAAATGATTGAAATTGATGCCTCAGGTGTTAGCACAACGATTATTCCGGAAAGTCGAGAAGATTTAAAAGCTGATTTAGATGGAAAGGGAAAGCTGACTGTTAAACAGCATGGAGACAAAGTAAAAGTAAGTGCGAAACAGAAATGGAAATGGTTTGGGTGGTTGTTTCATAACAAGGCAAGATTGAATATTTACATCCCTGAAGATTATGATCGAAACATGGCTATAAATCTTGGCTCCGGGAATTTGAATTTCTCTGGCCTTTCAAAAAATGAACCGATGAAACTAGATGAATTAATATTAGATATAGGCTCGGGAAACGTCAACCTGAAGAATGTATCGGTTAAACATTTTGAGCATGATAGTTCATCGGGGAATGTCGATATAGACTCATTAACGACAGAAACAGGATCATTTGATATTAGTTCTGGAAACCTCAAAGTAAAGCATTATATCGGAGCTATTGAGGCTGAGCTATCATCTGGAAATTTAAATATACAAATGGATGAATTAACAGATTCAGTTGATATTGAAGTAAGTTCAGGAGTGGTGGATCTTAATCTTCCGACTGATGCTGACTTTACTTTAAACGGAAAGACAAACAGCGGCAATATAACATGTGATTTTCCGCTAACTAGCAAAAAAATAGATAATAAAAACATCAAAGGTACCCATGGGTCCGGTGAACATCCTATCGACGTAAGCGTATCAAGCGGCAACATTAAAATTTATTAAAATGATGTGAAAAAGCGTTCATTGATTAACTAGGGAAGCAAGAATGATGTCTATCTCTTTAATAAAATACTTAACAAGTGCCGCACTCTTAAATATTAAAAGTCAATAGAAAAAGGAAGCAGCCTAAACTTCTTAATTCGTGTTTTAGGCTGCTTTTTAAATAAAATTCCTCGTCTTATCATTTGTATAGCTGAGCACCAATAATTTGATGATGTATAAAAGTTTGTGTAAAGCATTTTGCTAGACCAAAAGGAAATAGGGTATTCTCTGATTTGGACAAAAACACATTCCAGAGAAAGGAGAACCCTGCCTATGGCTAAAAGTATACCGAATTTTTTTGATTAACGACACAAAAATTGCAGAAAATAAACAAAAAACAGAGAATTGATAAAAATTCCTGTTTACGCTAAAATTGAAATAACAAAATTTCCAGTATTATCAAAACTTTGTCATATCAACAACTTTTTGGGGTTTTTATCTTAACTATGAGGAATTGAAACGGTGAACTATCTTCCACTTCATTCATGTTTATTTCGTTTTTATCTTAACTATGAGGAATTGAAACGTGTCTTTTGCTGATATTCCTTCATCGACATAAAATTGTTTTTATCTTAACTATGAGGAATTAAAACTGTATCAGACCGCAAGAAAAGCTGAAGCAACCCTTCGTTTTTATCTAACCCATAAGATTTGAAACAATAATCGATATCACACGATAAAAGAGTAAGAAAATCATATCATCTATCTTCCATGAAAAACGATCAGATCTTGTATCTTCATTTTGTTTTTTTGATCATCAACAAGTTTATTTTTATTAGTAACAACAGGTTCTTTACTATCCTCTTTCATTTTCTTGACCATCTCACATAAAAAATTGTGATCACTGTTGAATTCCATTAATTTTTCAAAAATTGGCGCTCCTTTTAGGAGTGCTTTTTATTTTACCTGAGAGAGGGTGTAATGTATAAGAGAAAAACGCATACAAGATTACGACGAAGACACAAGGGTATCTGACTATTACGGCGCTGATCATTCGTCCTGGCGTACTCCCTTATATGTGATCGGATGAAACGGTTCTGATGGAAGCCGAGTTTGCAGGAGGAAATCTTTTCGGACAAAACAATTCAGGCAAAGCCGGTTACTGATGGCGGCCATCCGAATGAACCAGTCACATTGCAAAATTTCAACCGGCATGCAAAAGGGATTTCACTACGGATGAAGAGTACAAGATTTAAATCTGGTCATCTCTTTTACTGTCACATTCGGATTCATTCAAAATTGCCTGTTCGTTTGGAAGTCCCTATATATAACGGTTGCCGAAAAATATTTATTTAGCTCAGTTGAAAAACTGGGCTTTTTATTTCCTAAATATGGAAACAAATCCACTCCCCCGTATACCGCTCCTCTTAAAAAAACGCCATTTATGTCAGAATATATAACATAAATACGTAAATTTTTAGTTAAAATACACAAAATCACATTAAAAATTGTGAATATTCGCTAATGTTAAACAGCTGAAAAGAATATATAATAAATACACATTATGTATTGTGTTATAAAAATTAACATAAAGGGGATTGATCGTATTATAAAGGGGTGAATGAATGAAGACGTTGTTCGTAAAAAATGCCAAAAATATTATTACGATGGATGAAAATCGAACGGAATATCCAGGCGGCAGCATGTATGTTGTCGGTCAAGAGATTAAAGCGATCGGCTATGATTTATCTTGTGAGTCAGCGGATATTGTCATTGATGCGCGCGGAAAAATTGTTTATCCGGGGTTAATCAATACGCATCATCATTTGTATCAGACTTTCACCCGCAATATCCCTTGGGTGCAAAATGTTGAGCTGTTTGATTGGCTAATCGCTTTGTACGATATTTGGCGCCATCTAAGGCCGGAAGATGTGTATTTAAGTGCTGTTGTCGGATTAGGTGAGTTGCTTAAAAGCGGTTGTACGACATCAGCTGACCATTTTTATGTTTTTCCGAATGGAGTCAGCGGTGAATTAATTGATGAGGAAATACGGGCAGCACGTGAGATCGGAATTCGTTTTTACCCAACTAGAGGTTCTATGAGTTTAGGACGATCAAAAGGGGGATTGCCGCCAGATGAAATCGTTCAGCCGGAGGATGTTATTCTTCGAGATACCATGAGAATTATTGAAACCTATCATGATCCTAGTAAATATTCGATGCTGCGGGTAGGTGTTGCACCTTGTTCACCATTTTCGGTTAGCAAAGACTTGCTGCGTGAATCAGCGGATTTAGCACGCAGTTATGGCGTTCGGATGCATACCCATTTGGCGGAAACGATCGATGAAGAGGATTTTTGCAGAGAAAAGTTTGGCATGCGTCCTTTCGAACTAATGGAAGAAACAGGTTGGGTCGGCGAAGACGTGTGGTATGCGCATGGAATCTGGTTTGATGACAAAGAAATTGCCAAGCTGGGTGCTTGTGGCTGCGGAGTTGCTCATTGTCCGAGCAGCAATATGAAAATGGCATCCGGAACGATGCGAATTATGGACATGCTGCAGGCAGGGGTAAAAGTGGGATTTGGTGTTGATGGTTCAGCTTCTAATGATTCTTCCAATCTATTATTAGATTTAAAAATTATGAACCTGCTCCATAATCTTCAGCATGGAACGGTGGCGCTAAGTTCTGAAGATTGTTTGTCGATTGCAACGAGAGGCTCAGCTAAAGTGCTTGGCTGGGAAGATGCCATTGGTTCATTGGAAGTCGGCAAGGCTGCTGATATGTTTATGATTGATACGAATCGATTAGAATTTGCTGGTGCGCTTTTCAACGATACGGCACTTCCGATTCTAGCGGGCACACCGACAGTCGATATGACTATCGTTGGCGGACAGATTGTTGTAGATAAAGGGCGTCTTGTCAATATCGATGAAGAATCATTTGCCATGCGGGCGCAAAAAGCTGCTGAAAGAATGCTGGAAACGGCTCTTGAGCATACAAAAGTCAATTATAAAAAAACAAGAATAAGAAACTCAGCTATTCTAACTTAGATAAGGGGGGATAAGCAGTGGAAGCAATTCGAAACGAGATTGTCGCATTTCATCATGTTAGTAAGATTTACAATACCGGCACAGTCGCTTTAAGCCAATTCCATTTTTCCATCACAGAAGGGGAATTAATAAGCTTCCTCGGCCCGTCTGGCTGCGGGAAATCAACGGCATTAAGAATGGTGGCAGGTTTAGGCGAAGCTACTGAGGGCAAGGTAGAAGTATTTGGGCAAAACCCGAAAGAAGTTATAAAAAATACAAATGATGTTGCGTTTGTATTCCAAGATGCCAACTTGCTTCCATGGAGAACGGTGCTGGAAAATGTGATGCTGCCTTTAGAATTAAGGGGTTCGGATAAAAAAAGCCGCAAAGAGGATGCGATCAAAGTATTGGAGATGGTTGGACTAAAGGATTATATAAAGTCGTATCCTAGGCAGTTGTCAGGCGGAATGAGAATGAGGGTGTCTATAGCTCGAGCGTTGGCTGCAAAACCTAAATTGCTGTTAATGGATGAACCGTTTGCTGCATTAGACGAGATTACAAGACAGACCTTGCAGACGGAGCTGCTTGAAATATGGAAAAGGGAGAAAATGACAATTTTGTTCGTTACTCATAATGTATTTGAAGCTGTCTATCTTTCTACTAGAATTGCAGTGTTGTCAGCTCGGCCCGGACGATTATCATCTATCATCGATGTCGATCTTCCTTATCCGAGGGAGCGGACAGATGAACGATTTACAGAATATGTCGATATTTCCTCGCAAAGTCTTGAGAATAGTTCAACCCGAAGGGAGTTGGTATAAATGTCTGTACAAACAGCAACCACTCAAACGAAGGAAATTGTCGCTCAATCAAATAATACTGGCAAACTGAAAATATGGAGCAAATCAAAATGGAAGATTATTGGTCCGATTGCTGCGCTTGTTGTTTTTCTTTCTTTATGGCAGTTTGTACCGATTATGGTTGGCGTGCAGCCGTTTATACTTCCAAAACCGACGGACGTCCTTCAAGCGGCGGTTGAAGATTGGGAGTTATTATGGCCAGCCATACAAATAACGGTGGCTGAATCTGTGATCGGATTTGTAATAAGCGCCATCATTGGAATTGGCTTTGCGGTTTTATTAGCAAGCTCAAAAATTTTAGAAATAAGCATTTACCCGTATGCGGTTATTTTACAAACGATACCGGTTGTAGCTATTGCACCGATCGTTGTTATCTGGTTCGGCTCGGGCTTCAATTCGATTGTGATGATTTCATTTTTAATTGGATTTTTTCCGATCATTTCAAATACGTTAATGGGATTGAATTCAGTCGATAAAAATATGAGCGAATTATTTACTTTATATAATGCGTCAAAATGGCAAAAAATGTGGAAGCTCCGAATTCCGGCTGCTATGCCTTACATGATGACCGGCTTAAAAATATCCAGCACGCTATCGATCGTTGGAGCTATTACGGGTGAATATATAGCTGGAATTGGCGGAGGAAAAGGCGGTTTAGGGTATGCCATTACGGTAGCAGCCGTTCAATTAAAAACACCATATTTATTTGCTTGCGGAATTGCCGCTGCTATTTTTGGGATTGTCTTTTACTTACTCGTAAGTTTGTTTTCTCATTTCATGCTGAGATCATGGCACGAATCCGCGATGAAGGGAGAAAAATAAAAAATTTGATCAAAAATTAAGTTGACATAATCACTATTGCTTACAAGAGCTGAATTTAATTTGCTAATTTTTTTTGCATAAAAATGGTTTGCTGCGTTAGGGAACGAGCTTTATTGAGTTTCAAAAAAAGTGCAAAAAGGGGGAAAAAGAATTGAAAGCATGGCGCAAAGCGAGTTTTCTATTAATCGGGATTATATTCATGTTCTTCCTCACCGCCTGCGGCGGACAAGAGTCGAGCAGCTCAACAAACGAGGGAGACAGCGCTTCGAATGAAGAGAAAAAAGACTTAAAAGATGTAAAAATTGTATTAAATTGGTTTCCGAAGGCGCAGCATGGCGGTTTGTATGCAGCACAAGAAAACGGATTGTTTGAAAAAAACGGTTTAAAAGTCACGATCGAACCGGGCGGGCCGCAAGTCTCGTCTATTCAAATGGTTGCATCTGGAAGTGCTGACTTTGGGCTTGCACATGCTGACCAAATGGTTATTGCTAGAAATCAAGGAATTGAATTAGTCGCTGTAGCTGCTGCCATGCAAGGAAGCCCGCAGGCATTAATGTTCCATAAAGGAAAGGGAATTGACGATTTTGATGAATTAAATGGAAGAAAAGTATATATACAGCCTGGTATTACGTATTGGGACTTTTTGAAATCTAAATATAATTTAAGTAATGTACAAGAATTGGCTTATACAGGACAGCATTCGAATTTTATTAGCGATCCCAATTCTGTAAGCCAAGCCTTTGTGACTTCAGAGCCGTTTTTCTTAAAAAAAGATGGAGTAGATGTAGAAACGAAGCTCATATCTGATGCAGGTTATAATCCTTATAACGTTGTGTTATATGTTACAAAAGACTATTTAGAAAAAAATAAAGAAACTGTCAAAGCATTTGTGGATGCTTTTGTCGAAGGATGGTATTTATACAAAGATTCTTACGAAGAGATTAACAAAGTGATTCAGAAAGACAACGCTGATATGGAATTAGAATCATTAAAATTTGAAGCCGAAACACAAGTGGATTTTGTATATGGAGGAGATGCAGCAGAGCATGGAGTCGGATATATGACGGAGGAACGCTGGGCAACATTAATTAAACAATTGCACGATCTCGGTTTATTAGAAAAAACATTTGATGCAAAGGAAATTTTTACGACAGAATATTTGCCAAAACATGAATCGAAATAAAAATGAAAACAAAAGCTGGGCAGCTTATATTTGCTCAGTTTTTTGTTTAGCCATAAGTTTTATTGCAAAAAAAAGAAGAAATCGGCTTATATGCCGACTTCAAAAACTGATCCCATACATTAAAATTTAAAAGTCCTTTTATTCCTCATTTTTCACTTGATTATATGCTTGATCAAGATTTTGCAGTCTTTTCAATATTTCTGCATTTTTGGTTAGCTGGTCGTAAATTAAAGTTGAGACGACAGATCGGTAGTAGCTGTTCATGGCATCAATCTTTGAAGATTTTTCTTTATTCATTTCAATGTACTGTTTAAAGTTTTCTTTAAAATAGGAAACAGAAAAAAGCTGTGTCATGTTCGTTCCTCCAAAATTTTAGATTCTTTTTTTAAATTCTTCATGTAAAATAGAACTAAAGGGGGGGAGTTCTGATGCATATAAAAATGGACTTAGTCCAAAACCAATCCTTGAGATTGGCGATGACGAAAGAGCTGAAGCAAGCCATTGGGCTTTTGCAATATTCTACAATCGATTTAGTATCTTACTTGAGGGAAATTACGCTTGAAAACCCCTTTGTGGAATTGGAAGAATCCCATCCAACGATATTTTATCATAATCAAAGAAAGCAGCAGAGGGCAAACAAGGAGGATGGCCGCTGGATCGAAAATATGCCGAAAAAAGGGATGGGGCTAAAAGATCATTTGCGAAATCAGCTCGTAGAATTTCGTTTTACCGAAAACGAACGGCGTGCTATTCATATTTTAATCGATGCAGTGGACTCAAATGGTTATATGTCAGAAGACTTATCCCGCCTATCGGAAAAGTTCCAAATTTCGATCGATCTTTTGGAAAAACAGCTGTCTGTACTGCAATCATTAGATCCAATTGGCGTCGGGGCACGTTCGCTTCAAGAATGCTTGCTTTTGCAGGCTAAAGAAATTGAGGAAAAACCTGAAGGCTCCGAGTTCGTGTTAAAAGAGCATTTTCATCTGTTTGCCACAAAAGCTTGGAAGGATCTTTCCAAAAAGACAGGTCTGTCGCTGAATGCTCTTCAGCAAATTTTCGATTTTGTTCAAACATTGAATCCAAGACCTGGTCTGCAATTTGATGAGGAAACCCCGAATTATATCATCCCTGATTTAATGATTGAAGAGCGAAATGGAGATTGGATTGTATATTATAATGAAGATCTTTTGCCGCAAATTAAAATCAATCGGGACTATGAACCGATTGTACAAACAGAAAAAGATGTAAAATCTTACGTACAGACTAAACTCCATCAAGGACGCTGGCTGTTAAAATCGCTTGAGCAGCGGAAGGAAACGCTTGTCAAAGTTATGCAGGAAATTATACGATTTCAGAAAGACTTTTTCTATTTGAAAAACAACGTTTTGAAACCGCTAACATTAAAAGATATCGCTGATTCTCTTAACATTCACGAGTCGACTGTAAGCAGAGCGGTCAATGATAAATTTGTTCAAACTCCTTTCGGTTTATATGAGTTGAAATATTTTTTCACTAACAAAGTGGGAGAAGAAGATACATCAAGTGCGAATGTTAAACAGGTCATTCAGCAATTAATTGATCAAGAAAATAAGCAAAGACCGCTTTCAGATCAAAAAATTGCCAACCTGTTGAAAGAGAATTATAATATGAATGTTTCGAGAAGAACAGTGGCCAAATACCGCGATCAGCTCAATATCCCTTCGTCCAATTTGCGAAAAAGATATAATTAGAAAGGAATTGGATTCGTGAATCAAGTGGTTCTTTATACGAAGCAAACATGTCCATTGTGTGATGAAGCAAAGGAATTGCTGTATAAGCTGCAAGCTGAAATACCCTTTGATCTGAAAGAAAAAGATATTTATCAAGATGACCGGCTGCTGGAAAAATATCAACTAATGATTCCAGTGATTGAAGTGAATGGAAAGATTGTTATTTTTGGGAAAATTGAAGAAAATTCTTTAAGAAAACGTTTGCTGGAACTTGTTTCTGTTGATTAACATTTGCGCTCCTGCTAAAATAATATATGTAGCAAGGGGTGAATTTTTTTGCTATAATTGGGACATAATTTGTCTTACAGGGACAAAAAAAGTCCCGGAAAGAAAGAGAGCTGAAGGGTCTTGAAAATGCAATCATTAATTGAAGCTCAAAAAAAATTATTGCCTGATCTTCTCCAAACTATGCAAAAGCGCTATCAAATTTTGCAGTCCATTCGACTGATGCAGCCTGTAGGAAGACGAAGCTTGTCAAACAATTTAGGCATCAGTGAAAGAATTCTGCGTGGAGAAGTGCAATTTTTAAAGGAACAAAATTTAATTCATATTCACCCCTCGGGAATGACCTTAACGAAAGAAGGGGATGATCTTCTTTCATCATTGGAAGAAATGATGAAAGATGTTTTAGGTTTAACTTTTTTGGAAACTACATTAAAAGAGAAGCTTCATTTAGATGAAGTGATTGTTGTTTCAGGTGACAGCGACCATTCGCCCCTCGTGAAAAAAGAAATGGGAAGAGCTTGTGCACAATGCATTATGAATCATTTGCAGGATGACGAGGTTGTTGCTGTGGCAGGCGGCACAACGCTGGCAGCTGTTGCTGAAATGATGATTCCGTTAGGTCATCGCCGAAATGTTTTATTTGTCCCTGCAAGAGGCGGACTAGGGGAAAATGTTGAAAACCAGGCGAATACGATTTGCGCCAAAATAGCTGAACGTGCACATGGGAAATACAGGCTGCTTCATGTTCCTGACCAGCTAAGCAAGGAAGCATATGAATCCATTATCGAAGAACCGGAAATAAAAGACCTTTTAAAAATTATACGTTCAGCGAAAATGCTTGTTCATGGCATCGGGGATGCTCAAACAATGGCGGAGCGAAGAAAGACTCCGAAGGAAGATTTCGAAAAAATTAAAAAAGGAAATGCAGTAGGCGAAGCTTTCGGTTATTACTTCAACCAAAAAGGTGAAGTCGTTCATAAAGTTCAAACGGTTGGAATGCAGCTGGAGGACTTAAAAAACATACGAAATGTGATCGCGGTTGCTGGAGGAGCCTCTAAAGCAAAAGCGATCAAAGCGTATATGAATCAATCATTAGCCACGATTTTAGTAACTGACGAAGTGGCAGCTAAAGAGTTATTAAGGGAACTGTAAAGCTCCCTCAATATAAACATCATTCCTAAAATTGAAGGAGGACTTAAAGATGGCAGTGAAAATTGGTATTAATGGTTTTGGTCGTATTGGACGCAATGTATTCCGCGCAGCATTAAAAAATCCTGAAGTAGAAGTAGTAGCAGTAAACGATTTAACAGATGCAAACATGCTTGCACATCTTTTACAATACGATTCTGTTCATGGAAAACTCGATGTGGAAGTCGGGGTAAACGGAAATAACTTGGTCGTGGATGGAAAAGAAATTCAAGTATTATCCGAGCGCGATCCAGCTCAATTAGGCTGGGGAGACCTTGGCGTTGACATTGTAGTAGAATCTACTGGTCGCTTCACAAACCGTCAAGATGCAGCAAAACACCTTGAAGCAGGTGCGAAAAAAGTAATCATTTCTGCTCCGGCTAAAGAAGAAGATATCACAATTGTTATGGGCGTAAACGAAGACAAATATGATCCAAGCAATCATCATGTCATTTCCAACGCTTCATGTACAACGAACTGCTTAGCTCCGTTTGCAAAAGTTTTACATGAAAAATTTGGCATTGTTCGAGGCATGATGACAACTGTGCATGCTTATACTAATGACCAACAAATTTTAGACTTGCCTCACAAAGATTACCGCCGCGCTCGCGCTGCAGCAGAGTCTATCATACCGACAACAACTGGTGCGGCTAAAGCTGTTGCGCTCGTATTGCCTGAATTAAAAGGAAAACTTAACGGTATGGCAATGCGTGTTCCGACACCAAATGTGTCCATCGTTGACTTAGTTGCAGAGCTTGAAAAAGACGTAACAGTGGAAGAAGTAAATGCGGCGCTTAAAGAAGCAGCTGAAGGAGAATTGAAAGGTATTTTAGCGTACAGCGAGGAGCCGCTTGTATCCAGAGACTATAATGGTGATACTCATTCTTCTACGATTGATGCGCTTTCTACTATGGTGCTTGAAAACCGCATGGTGAAAGTTGTTTCTTGGTACGATAACGAAACAGGATACTCAAACCGTGTGGTAGATTTGGCGGCTTACATTGCAAAACAAGGTTTATAATCTTTAAATACGGACTTGTAGCTTGCCTGTTTAAAAAGCTATAATGAAAAGCGGGAAGGGGAAGGGGACGTTTACATTCCCCTTTCCCTTTCAACATGTAGGAAGAATTTTTTCCTGATCGTTATTGTGAAGGAGGAGCTTGAGCCATGAACAAGAAAACGATAAAAGATGTCGATGTGAAAGGGAAAACGGTATTTTGCCGAGTTGACTTTAATGTACCGATGCAGGATGGCAAAATAACCGATGATACACGCATTCGAGCTGCACTCCCAACGATCCAATACTTGGCGGATCAAGGAGCGAAAGTATTGCTTGCCAGCCACCTTGGCAGACCAAAAGGACAGGTTGTGGAAGAGCTTCGATTGACGCCTGTAGCGAAGCGTTTAGAAGAACTGTTAGGCAAAAAGGTGGTCAAAGTAGATGAAGCTTACGGTGCGGCTGTAAAAGCGGAAGTAGACAAGTTAAACAATGGCGACATTCTCGTTCTGGAAAATGTACGCTTTTATCCTGGCGAAGAAAAAAATGATCCTGAGCTTGCTAAAGCTTTTGCTGAATTGGCGGATCTATATGTTAACGATGCCTTTGGCGCTGCTCACCGCGCACATGCATCCACCGCAGGCATTGCGGAATATTTACCATCTGTTGCAGGATTTTTAATGGAAAAAGAAATCAATGTTTTATCGAAAGCGCTTGATAATCCTGACCGCCCATTTACAGCGATTATCGGCGGTGCAAAAGTAAAAGATAAAATCGGAGTTATCGAAAATTTATTGGAACGTGTAGATAATTTGATTATCGGCGGAGGACTTGCTTATACGTTTGTAAAAGCGCTGGGTCACGAAATCGGCAAGTCTTTGCTTGAAGAAGATAAAATAGAACTGGCAAAATCGTTTATGGAACGTGCCAAAGAAAAGGGCGTTCGCTTTTATATGCCTGTAGATGTTGTGGTAGCAGATGATTTTTCAAATGATGCCAATACAAAAGTAGTGGATATTGACAGCATTCCGGCTGATTGGGAAGCACTTGACATTGGACCTAAAACGGCTGAAATTTATGCGGATGTCATTCAACAATCAAAGCTTGTTGTTTGGAACGGACCGATGGGCGTTTTTGAAATGGATGCTTTTGCAAAGGGAACAAAAGCTGTAGCGGAAAGCTTGGCGAAAGCAGAACATACTTATACGGTCATCGGCGGCGGTGATTCAGCAGCAGCAGTAGAAAAATTCGGCCTTGCGGATAAAATGAACCACATCTCAACCGGAGGCGGAGCATCTTTAGAGTTCATGGAAGGAAAGAAACTTCCGGGAGTTCAAATATTGGAAGATAAATAACCACAACCATTTCCGTAAAAAGGAAGGTGTAAAGATGAGAAAGCCGATTATTGCAGGGAATTGGAAAATGCATAAGACGCTGGAAGAAGCAAAAAGCTTTGTAAAGGAAGTTAAATCACTCGTTCCCCCACAGGATAAAGTTGATTCCGTTATATGTGCACCTGCCTTATTTTTAGGTCAGCTTGTGGAATTGGCTGAAGGCTCTGAACTAAAAATTGGCGCTCAAAATATGCATTTTGAAGAAAGCGGAGCTTATACAGGGGAAATCAGCCCTGTTGCATTGGCGGATATCGGTGTTGATTATGTGATCATTGGACACTCCGAACGCCGGGAAATGTTTGCCGAAACAGACGAAACCGTGAATAAAAAAGTATTGGCTGCTTTCAAACACGAATTAACTCCGATCGTATGTGTAGGCGAATCATTAGCTGAGCGTGAAGCTGGAAAAACGAATGAAATTGTTGGCGAGCAGGTCAAAAAAGCGTTGGCTGGAGTCGATGCGTCGGCTGTGAAAAGCATCGTGATTGCTTATGAGCCGATTTGGGCGATTGGCACAGGAAAATCGTCTTCTCCGGAGGATGCCAATGAAGTATGTGCCCATATTCGGGGTGTAATTGCCGATATTTATTCCGATGATGTTGCAAACAAAGTTCGCATTCAATATGGCGGCAGTGTTAAACCGGAAAATATTAAAGATTTTCTAAACCAGCCGGAAATTGACGGAGCATTAGTCGGAGGCGCAAGCCTGGAACCACGCTCTTTCTTGCAGCTATTGGAGGAAGGCCAAAATGAGTAAAAAACCAGTAGCATTAATTATATTAGACGGTTTTGCTCTGCGTGACGAAGTGAAAGGAAATGCTGTGGCTCAAGCGAACAAGCCGAATTTTGATCGATTTTGGAATACATACCCGCATGCAACGTTAAAAGCATGTGGAGAAGCTGTCGGCTTGCCGGAAGGTCAAATGGGAAATTCTGAAGTTGGACATTTAAACATCGGTGCAGGCAGAATTGTATACCAAAGTTTAACACGCGTTAACATAGCGATTCGTGAAGGCGAATTTTTTGAAAATGAAACATTTCTTTCAGCTATGAACCACGTGAAAGAAAAAGGAACGAACCTTCACATTTTCGGCTTATTATCGGATGGCGGCGTTCACAGCCACATTAACCACTTATTCGCCTTGTTAAAATTGGCGAAAGATCAGCAAGTGAAAAATGTGTTCATTCATGGATTTTTGGACGGACGCGATGTTGGTCCGCAAACGGCGAAGCAATATATTGATCAGCTGAATGAAAAGATCAATGAATACGGAGTAGGACAGATCGCAACGATTTCAGGCCGCTATTACTCGATGGACAGAGATAAAAGATGGGATCGAGTAGAAAAAGCATACAGAGCGATGGTGTATGGTGAAGGGCCAGCTTACAAAAACGCATACGAATGTATTGAAGATTCTTATGCACACGGGATTTATGATGAGTTTGTCATCCCTTCTGTTATGACAAAAGAAGACGGCAGTCCTGTTGCAACCATTCAAGATGATGACGCGGTCATTTTCTATAATTTCCGTCCGGATCGCGCCATTCAAATTTCGAATACATTCACAAATGAAGATTTCCGTTCCTTTGATAGGGGACCGAAACATCCAAAACGTTTATTCTTCGTTTGTTTGACGCATTTTAGCGAAACGGTGAAAGGATATGTTGCCTTCAAGCCGGTTAACTTGGACAACACAATTGGTGAAGTCATTTCCCAAGCTGGATTGAGGCAGCTGCGCATTGCAGAAACAGAAAAATATCCGCATGTTACGTTCTTTATGAGCGGAGGCCGGGAAGAGAAGTTTCCTGGCGAAGAACGGATTTTAATTAATTCACCGAAGGTAGCCACGTATGATTTAAAACCGGAAATGAGCGCATATGAAGTAACTGAGGCGCTTTTAAAAGAAATTGAGGCTGACAAGCATGATGCGATCATATTGAATTTTGCCAATCCGGACATGGTCGGTCACTCCGGCAAACTTGAGCCAACGATAAAGGCAGTCGAAGCGGTTGATGAATGTCTCGGAAAAGTGGTGGATTTGATTCTCGAAAAAGGCGGAACAGCTATTATAACTGCTGACCACGGAAATGCGGACGAAGTCGTCACACTTGACGGAAAACCGCAAACCGCACATACGACAAATCCAGTGCCGGTTATTATAACGAAAAAAGGAATCGAATTGAGAGAAGACGGAATTTTAGGCGATTTAGCACCAACGATGCTCGAGCTGCTCGGGCTGGAAAAACCGAAAGAAATGACAGGGAAAAGTCTTATTAAATCATAAATAAAGGAGATGAAGCAATATGCCAGCTATTACTGATGTTTATGCACGTGAAGTGCTTGATTCAAGAGGAAATCCGACAGTTGAAGTAGAGGTGTATACAGAATCAGGTGCATTTGGACGGGCGCTTGTACCTAGCGGTGCATCCACAGGTGAGTACGAGGCTGTTGAATTGCGTGACGGTGATAAAGAACGCTACCTTGGAAAAGGGGTTTTAACAGCAGTTAAAAACGTGAACGAAATTATTGCCCCAGAACTGTTAGGCTTTGATGTGACGGAACAAAATGCCATCGATCAACTATTAATTGAACTTGACGGAACAGAAAATAAAGGAAAGCTGGGAGCAAACGCAATTTTAGGTGTTTCTATGGCCGTTGCTCGTGCTGCAGCTGATTATTTAGGTGTTCCGCTGTATCAATATCTCGGTGGCTTCAATGCGAAAACTCTTCCTGTGCCGATGATGAACATTTTAAACGGCGGCGCTCATGCAGACAACAATGTTGATATTCAAGAATTCATGATTATGCCGGTCGGCGCGGAAAGCTTCCGGGAAGCACTGCGGATGGGAGCGGAAATTTTCCATTCATTAAAATCTGTATTAAAAGGAAAAGGATATAATACAGCTGTTGGTGATGAAGGCGGATTCGCTCCAAATTTACAATCAAATGAAGAAGCTTTGCAAACTATTATCGAAGCAATTGAAAAAGCCGGCTACAAACCTGGCGAACAAGTTAAGCTTGCGATGGATGTTGCTTCTTCTGAACTGTTTAATAAAGAAGACGGCAAGTACCACCTAGAAGGAGAAGGCGTTGTAAAAACGTCGGAAGAAATGGTGAAATGGTATGAAGAGCTTGTCTCCAAATATCCGATCATTTCGATTGAAGACGGACTTGATGAGAACGACTGGGAAGGCCATAAACTGTTAACAGAACGTTTAGGCGGAAAAGTTCAGCTTGTCGGAGACGATTTATTTGTAACAAATACAAAAAAATTAGCGGAAGGCATTGAAAAAGGAGTCGGCAACTCTATTCTGATTAAAGTTAACCAAATCGGAACGTTAACAGAAACGTTTGATGCGATCGAAATGGCAAAACGCGCCGGCTATACAGCGGTCATCTCCCACCGCTCAGGCGAGACGGAAGACAGCACCATTGCAGACATTGCTGTGGCAACAAACGCAGGCCAAATTAAAACAGGCGCACCTTCCCGCACGGACCGCGTTGCGAAATACAATCAATTGCTTCGCATCGAAGATCAACTTGGCGATACTGCAATTTACCAAGGAATTAAATCTTTCTATAACTTGAAAAAATAACACTATCTATGAAAAGGTCTAACCGAGTTATTTGGTTAGACCTTTTTTAATTAAAGCTCAAAGCACACAAAATCATAGCCTAGACGATGTGTAAATATTTTCTTATTGCCAATAAACAAACATATAATAAAAACATAGACAGCATAAAAACACAGTCCCGGTTGGTAGTCCGGGCGCACTCCGAAAGAGTGTCAGTATCCTTCCCCTCCTTGGGATGTCCATCGCTGTCGTTACGTTTTACAAGGAGGGACCTTTCATGAAGTTGACTTTTTTTTACGATGGACAATTCTGGATCGGTGTGGTTGAGCAAAAGGAAGGTGAAGCTTTAAAAGCGGTTCGCTACGTATTTCGTCCAGAGCCAAAAGATGATGAAGTTTTGGCATTTGCGAATGGCCCGATGCTATCGATACTGCACAAGTGCCGTAAAACAACCACCGTGCCGCTTGAAATGAAAAAGCGCAAAAATCAAAGCGACTGCAGCGTGAAGCTGCAAAGGAAATGAAAACAAGGCCGCTTTCCACATATGCACAAACAGCTCTTCAGCTAGAATTGGAGCATCGTAAAAAAGAGAGAAAAGTTTTGCGCAAGGAGCTTTCGCGAAGCTCTCATCAAGCGAAAAAGAGAGTTAAAGCGTTTAAAAGCGAAGGCAAAACATTGTGGAAGGTAATACAGAGTTGGATGACTTGCTTCAAGACATCCGCTTTCGTATTTTCTGAATGGATACGCTATTGTGTAATGAGCCAATTTATGATACATTAAAACTATTGTAATGTGCGTTTTTTTAGGAGGTGGAGTGGACATGCATACTCTGCTTGTCATACTATTAGCAATTGTATCTATTGCGCTGATCGCTGTGGTGATACTGCAGTCTGGAAAAAGTGCTGGATTATCTGGAGCCATTTCCGGCGGTGCTGAACAGCTTTTTGGGAAGCAAAAAGCGCGTGGAATAGATTTAATCTTACATCGTATTACAATCGTTCTTTCTGTGTTATTTTTTGTTTTAGCAATTGCTGTTTCATGGTTTGGATTATAATAGCTAGAAAGGTCTGTCAAACAGGCCTTTTTTCTATGGGAAATTAAAGCAGTTGAATGAATAATGTTTTTGGTATATAATGGAATTTAAACTTTTTTCATACTACAGTTCGTTGTAAAAAATAAAGAATTTAAAAAGAAAAGGAGATTTTAAAATGAAAGTTTTACCGCCGAAACCTTTTACGTTTGAAGGTGGGAATCGTGCTGTACTGCTGCTTCACGGCTTTACTGGAAATTCAGCAGATGTGCGGATGCTTGGGCGTTTTTTGCAAGATAAAGGGTATACTTGTCATGCCCCTCAATATAAAGGCCATGGGGTTCCTCCGGAAGAATTGGTTCATACCGGTCCCGATGACTGGTGGCAAGATGTGATGGGCGGCTACGAACATCTGAAAGACTTAGGTTTTAAAGAAATTGCAGTTGCCGGTTTGTCTCTTGGAGGAGTTTTTTCTTTAAAACTGGGATACACTGTACCTGTAAAAGGAATTATTCCAATGTGCGCCCCGATGTATATTAAAAGCGAAGAAACGATGTATAAAGGGATTTTAAAATATGCTCGCAAATATAAACAATTTGAAGGAAAGCCGGAAGAACAGATTGAGGCGGAAATGGAAGAGTTTCAAAAAACACCAATGAAAACGTTGAAAGCTCTGCAGCGTTTGATTTCTGATGTGAGAGAAAATGTCGATATGATTTATGCCCCGACATTTGTGGTTCAGGCGCGCCACGATGAAATGATCAATCCGGATAGTGCAAATATTATTTATAACGAAGTAAGCTCAAATATAAAAAAAATCAAATGGTATGAAGAATCGTCGCATGTTATTACGCTTGACAAGCAGCGAGATGAACTGCATCAGGACGTCTATGAATTTTTGGAGAGCCTTGATTGGCAGGAGTAAAAGGAGGTTATCGTATTGGCAGAACCCGATATGCAATTAGCTGAAAGGCTTCTTTCTTTTATGAAGGAAGAGGCTTATAAACCTTTGACTGTGGAGGAATTAGAAGAAGCTTTTCAGCTAGAGGACGCAGACGAATTTAAAAAGCTGATTATTACTTTAAATAAGATGGAAGAAAAAGGCCTCATTGTGCGAACGAGAGCAAATCGATACGGTGTTCCAGAAAAAATGAATTTGATCCGCGGAACACTGGTCGGACATGCCCGCGGATTTGCTTTCGTTGAACCGGATGAACCAGGTTTTGATGACGTGTTCATTCCGCCCGGCGAGCTGAATCATGCGATGCATGGAGACAAAGTTCTTGTGCGGCTAAGCCCGAAAACAAGCGGAGCGAGACAGGAAGGCACGGTCATACGCATTTTGGAAAGAGGAATAACGGAAATTGTCGGAACATATACGGAAAGCAAAAACTTCGGATTTGTCATACCTGACGACAAAAAGATTGTCAACGACATTTTTATTCCGAAAAATGCATCAAATGGGGCGGTTGAAGGTCATAAAGTAATTGTCCGACTCACGTCATATCCTGAAGGACGAATGAGTGCAGAAGGAGAAGTCGTACAAATTTTAGGCCATAAAAATGATCCTGGCGTCGATATTTTATCAATCATTCATAAGCATCAGCTGCCATTGAGCTTTCCGGAGGATGTATTAAAGCAAGCAAACGAAACACCTGATGAGATTAAGAGCGAGGAAATCAAGAACAGACGAGACCTTCGCAACGAATTAATCATTACTATTGATGGTGAAGATGCAAAAGATTTGGATGATGCCGTAACAGTAACAAAGTTAAATAACGGCTGCTATAAGCTTGGCGTGCATATCGCAGATGTCAGTTATTATGTAAAAGAAGGAACTCCGATTGACAGAGAGGCATTTGCACGCGGGACAAGCGTATATTTAGTTGATCGCGTCATTCCGATGATACCGCATCGCTTATCAAACGGAATTTGTTCACTGAATCCGAAGGTGGATCGTCTGACATTATCGTGCGAAATGATTGTGGATGAATATGGGAACGTAGTTCAGCATGATATTTTTCAAAGTATTATTCGCTCCGCTGAGCGGATGACTTATTCAAATGTCAATAAAATTTTGATTGAAAAGGATGAACAGCTTCGGGAAAAATATCAAGAAATTGTCCCCATGCTGGAGGATATGGCTGAGCTTGCGGAGATTTTACGGAAAAAAAGAATGCTGCGCGGAGCTATCGATTTTGATTTTAAGGAAGCGAAAGTTTTGGTGGATGAGAAAGGCAAACCGTATGATGTCATTATTCGGGAACGATCTGTAGCGGAACGGTTAATTGAAGAATTTATGCTGCTTGCAAATGAAACAGTAGCAGAACATTTTCACTGGTTAAATGTACCGTTTTTATATCGAATTCACGAAAAACCGAATGAGGAAAAACTAAGACGTTTCTTGGAATTTATTACAAATTTCGGTTATGTCGTGAAGGGAACAGGAAACAATATTCATCCGCGCGCTTTGCAGCAAATTTTAGATGAAGTACGGGGAAAACCTGAAGAAATGGTGATTTCAACTGTCATGCTTCGGTCTATGAAGCAAGCGAAATATCATCCGGAAAGCGTCGGGCATTTCGGATTGTCGACCGAATTTTACACCCATTTTACTTCCCCGATTCGCCGTTATCCCGATTTGATAGTTCATCGACTCATTCGCAAATATTTGCTTGAAGGGAAAATAGACGAAAAGACACAGGTGAAATGGGCATCAATTTTGCCGGAAATTGCAGAACATTCTTCTAATATGGAACGGCGGGCTGTTGATGCGGAGCGTGAAACGGATGATTTGAAAAAAGCAGAATTTATGCTGGATAAGATTGGGGAAGAATTTGATGGAATCATCAGTTCTGTCACAAACTTCGGCATGTTTGTCGAGCTCCCGAATACTGTTGAAGGTCTCGTTCATGTAAGCTATATGACGGATGATTACTACCATTATGATGAACGTCATTATGCGATGATCGGCGAAAGAACGGGAAATGTTTACCGTATCGGCGATGAAATTACCGTCCGCGTTGTGAATGTTGATAAAGAGGAACGATCCATCGATTTTGAAATTGTCGGTATGAGAAAAAAACGAAAAAAATCAACACGGCCTGAAACGGTGAAGGTGATTAAGAGCAAACATCAGGAAGAAGAGGAAGAATGGTCAACGAGACCGCCGAAATCAAAAAAGAAAAAGTTTTATAAAAACGTATCGAAAAAGAAGCGGAAGAAGAAAAAGCGTTAAAGCGAGGCCAGATGTCTAAAAAACAAACTCATTGAAACAGCAAAATTTCATTTAGAAAGAATCTTGATTGAGGCGAAAATGTTCATTTGCTATAATTATCTTTACCCCTAATTTTCACGAAAGGGTGACAGAGAATGTCAAAGGGAGAAGGGAAACTGATTGCCCAAAATAAAAAGGCGCACCACGACTATTTTATTGAAGAAACGTATGAAGCTGGGATCGTCCTCCAGGGAACGGAAATTAAATCGATTCGCGCCGGCCGCGCCAATTTAAAAGATGCGTTCGCAAGAGTGGAAAAAGGGGAAGTTTTTCTTCATAACATGCATATCAGCCCGTATGAGCAGGGAAATCGATACAACCATGAGCCGTTAAGAACGAGAAAGCTTCTTTTGCACCGAAGAGAAATCAATAAGCTGATCGGGGCCACAAAAGAACAGGGTTATTCATTAGTTCCGCTGAAGCTTTACATTAAAAATGGATTTGCGAAAGTGCTTATCGGGCTAGGAAAAGGGAAAAAGAAATACGATAAGCGGGAGGATTTAAAACGAAAAGAAGCGAAAAGAGAAATTGAACGGGCATTTCAACAAAAACAAAAAGGGATCTATTAATGATAACAATAAATGACAATTGAAAAATATATTGTTTTTGTTATAATAATATATGTCGTTGCCAGTTGAATATATTTCTCAAGCACTAGCTCGAATAAAACGGGGACGTTTTGGATTCGACAGGGATAGATCGAGCTTAAGCTGCGAGCCGGAGGGATCGTCTCCGTCATCAACGTCGCCTAAAGATAACTGGCAAACAAAACAACTACGCTTTAGCTGCTTAATGCTAAAGGCTCCTTTCTTCCATCGCCCATGTGGAGGAAAAGGGGTTCAACTTAAGTGGGCTACGCCCGATTCCGCCGTCTGAGGAAGAGGGAAGAGACGAATCAGACTAGCTGTCCGGATGCCTGCCGACAGGCTAAGGAACAGTGAAATGTTAAATATGTCGGATACGCTCGTAGATGCTTAAGTGGCGATATCTCTGGACGTGGGTTCGATTAGGAAATAGTCGCCTTGTGTGGCAACACACAAGTGAAAATCCGGCTTAATCGGTGAAACCTAAGTCGTTTCTGCGATATGGCAACACCGAGCGGTATGTGGAGCAATCCAACAGCCGTGTATCGACTCATAGGCTGCCTTCAAGGTAGTACTAGGATGCGAAATTCTGCCGTACGGCAAATCTAAATTTCGCATAACACGCCGGAGGACCTGTTTAGGTTCAAGATATAGTCAGTGCCATTGCGAAAGCATGGATCAGCACGTCCCACCGTCTCCATTATAGAAAGATGTTTCCCGTGATTTTTATAAAATTAACAATGAAATAAAAGAAATCGGCAAACATGCCGGTTTCTTTTATTTACATGCTCTGCCTAAAGGAAAGGGCTTCAGTTCAAAGCTGAGGCCCTTTTTTTCTTATTATTTTGCAGCTTTCAATACTTTTTGAGCGAGAAAATAGGCTGTTAGCAATAAGCAATGATATAAGCAATGGTATGGAAGAAGGCTCGCCGAACACTACCTCTTGACTAAGACTGCCCGTTTTGGCAGAAAAATCTGGCGTGTAAAAAGCAGTTAAAACAGTACCCGATAGTATTTGAAATACCGTATAGAGCAATAGAAAACGAATGATAAAAACAAAATATTTTTTCAAAAATGATCCCGCATTTTTTGTATTTAAGTATACGATCATTTTCTTTTTTGCCACATCCTTGTTAATTGAATTTATCAATAGAGCTCTTATTGAAAAAAAGCGCACATGCTGTGAAAAGCAAGTGCGCTTTTTGATTAAAAGACAATCGTTTTGTTTCCGTGAACAATGATGCGGTCTTCCAAATGCAATTGTACAGCGCGGGCGAGAACGTCGCGTTCAATCGTTCTTCCGACCCTTTTTAAATCTTCAACATTGTACCGATGGCTGACCTCTTTAACCCCTTGTTCAATAATTGGTCCTTCGTCCAAATCTTCCGTCACATAATGGGAAGTGGCTCCAATAATTTTGACTCCGCGTTCATATGCGCGCTCATACGGTCTTGCACCGACAAATGCAGGCAAGAACGAATGATGGATGTTAATAATTCGATGCCGGTAATGCTTGATGAAATCTGGAGATAAAATTTGCATATAACGGGCGAGAACGACGAAATCAATATTATATTTCTTCAACAGTTCAAGCTGCTGCTTTTCCGCTTCCGGCTTATTGTCTTTATTGACCGGTATGTAATAATACGGAATTCCAAGCGATTCAACTGGTTCACGCAAATCTGGATGGTTGCTGATTACCAAAGGTATTTCGCAAAAAAAATCGCCTGATTGATAACGCCAAAGAAGATCGAGCAGGCAATGATCTTGTTTCGATACGAAAATCGCCATTCGCTTTAATTGGTTCATATATGAAAATTGCCATTTCATTTGCAATTCTTTTCCGATCGGCTCAAAGTCTTTTTCAAGCTCGCCTTTTTTACGTTCTATATCCGGTAATTCAAATTCAACGCGCATAAAAAAAGTGCCGCCTGAAGGATCTGTTGAATATTGATCTGATTGGACGATATTGGCGCCGTGTTCATATAAAACTTTAGAAATTTTTGCAACAATTCCTGGCTGGTCGTTGCATGTAATAAGAAGACGTGCGCGATCTTTATATTGATGTAAAAAAGATTCAAGATTCGTTTGTTTCGTATGTAACATAAACCTTTCCTCCAACCCAAATGTGATCTGTACAAAGGATACTAATAGTTTGCTTTCTTGTCAATTTGAACAAGGAAAAAAATATTTATAAGTATTCAATGTAAGAAAATCTCACAATAAAAATTAAAAAATACGAAAAAAAATTGTATAATAAAGTTAATGGCTGAAAATGTTATAAATTTTAACGTAATAACGTTATAAAAGGAGGTATAACAATGTCAGAATCATATAAGGATAAAAAAGTCATTACGATCGGTATCGTTAGTGAACTAACAGGGCTATCACCAAGAAAAATACGATATTATGAAGAAAGAAAATTAATTTTTCCCGAAAGAACGAAACAAGGAACGAGAAAATATTCCTTTTCAGATATTGAAACATTAATGGAAATTGCAGATAAAATCGAAGACGGCGTTCAAACGTTTGAAATTAGAAAAGAAATGCTGAAAAAAGAAAGAGATAAAATGCTCGAAGATAAGAAAAAAATGATTCAAGGCCAGCTGAATGCACACTTCAAAATAAGAAAACAATAGTTCAGGGCGGTTAAAACCGCTTTTTTTTATGATTTAAAAAAGTTCTTCATTTTTATAAAAAATTATCAGAGTTTTTTTGCTTTTAACAAAATATTAGAGGTATATTTAAAATAGATGATTATTTAAAAAGGAGGAAGAAGAAAATGGACTATCGTATAGAAAGAGATACGCTGGGAGAAGTAAAAGTTCCCAAAGACCGCTACTGGGGTGCACAGACGGAACGGAGCAGAAACAATTTTAAAATCGGTACTGAAACGATGCCGATTGAAGTCATTCGTGCATTTGCCATTTTAAAAAGAGGTGCAGCGATCGTTAATGAAAAATTAGGAAAGCTGCCAAAAGAGAAAAAAGATGCGATCGTTCATGTTTGCGATGAAATTATAGAAGGGAAGCTTGATGAGCATTTCCCGCTCGTAGTATGGCAAACCGGAAGCGGAACGCAGTCGAACATGAATGTCAATGAAGTGATTTCGTTTAAAGGAAATGAATACTTGAAAGAAAATGGGTTTGAATCATTAAAAATTCATCCAAATGATGATGTGAATATGGGACAAAGCTCAAACGACACATTCCCTACAGCAATGCATATTGCTGGTGTCATAGCGATAAAAAACAAGCTGTTGCCGGCAATTGATTTGTTGACAGAGACGCTCGATAAGAAATCTAAGCAGTTTGAGAATCTTGTGAAAATTGGCCGCACCCACTTGCAGGATGCAACACCGCTCACGCTTGGACAGGAAATCAGCGGATGGGTACATATGCTGAGAAAAAGCAGAAAAATGATTGTCGAAGCAATGGATAACTTGAGAGATTTGGCGATCGGCGGAACAGCAGTCGGAACAGGAATTAATACGGATCCTCAGTTTGGACAGCTTGTAGCAGATGAAATAAGCAAGCAAACGAATGAATCATTCCGTTCCTCTGAAAACAAATTCCATGCGCTAACTAGCCATGATGAAATCGTTCATGCACACGGAGCGCTAAAAGCCTTGGCAGCTGATCTTATGAAAATTGCAAATGATGTTAGATGGCTGGCAAGCGGTCCAAGATGCGGAATTGGCGAGATCACGATACCAGCAAATGAGCCCGGAAGCTCCATTATGCCGGGAAAAGTGAATCCGACGCAAAGCGAAGCATTAACGATGGTAGCAGTCCAAGTCATGGGAAATGATGCAGCGATCGGTTTTGCCGCAAGCCAAGGAAATTTTGAATTAAATGTTTTCAAACCGGTTATTATTTATAACTTTTTACAATCGATCCGGCTTTTATCGGATAGTATAATTTCCTTCAACGACCGCTGTGCTGTGGGAATTGAAGCAAACAAAGAAGTGATTGATAAATATGTACAAGACTCGCTCATGCTCGTAACTGCTTTAAATCCTCATATTGGATACGAAAATGCAGCGAAAATTGCAAAGCTTGCATATGAAAAACGATTGACTTTAAAGGAGGCAGCTGTTCAACTGAACCTTCTGTCAGCCGAAGAATTTGACCGCATTGTCCAGCCGGAGAAAATGGTGTAACAGAAAACATTGAATTTTTGCTGGGAGATGAAAATATATACCGATACTCACTACTTGATACGATCCCTCTTGTCTAGATAGAAAGAAAAAAACCTATACTGTCTATGAACTGCACCCCTTAAAGTAGATGTTGAAAAATCCCTATTTGGTCAACACTGCTTTAAGAGGTGATTTTTTATGGCAAGAAAAGGACAAAAGTTCATAAACTATCATTTGAGTTTAAACTCTTAGCAGTTAAAAAATATCTTCGAAGACAGTGCTTCTTTCTTCAGCGTACAGACCTACTGAGTTGTATGGGGAGAGTTCTGTTAAGTGATTTTCTTGACAGTGATTCCTTATACAACTATTCTGTAAGCCGCTGAAGAAGGGGGGTATTTTTTTATACTGTCTATTTGATCGGGATATGATCAATTTGTGCGTCCGGTTTTCTTTTTTATATTCAATGCTGCCAGGTGCAAAACCCAGTATTCTTCCACATGAAAATTTCATGAATCCTACACAAAATATTCACCTTTGCAATGTTGCAATATGTATGTATTAAATTTATTCTTTATTTAATAGTTCTCAATTAATTTTTATTGAAGAAAGGAGATTTATTGTGAAAAAAATCATTATATTGCTTGCCGCCGTTTTCCTTCTTGCAGCTTGCGGTCAAAATGAAACGAAACAAGAGAACAGCGGAGAAAGTACCGAAGTTCATCCGCTCGAAGTCAATTTGAAAGTGCCGGACCATGCGAATATACATGAAAAAATTTCGTTGACTGCTGAAGTGAGCTACGGAGGAGAAGCGGTTGAAGATGCTGATGAAGTAAAATTTGAAATATGGAAAGAAGGAGAAAAAGAAGAAAGTAAAATGATAGAAGCAAAACATGAAAAAGACGGCCAATATACGATTGAACACACATTTGATGAAAATGGAGTTTTTTTTGTTCAATCACACGTTACGGCGAAAAATCAGCATAATATGCCCAAAAAACAAATTGTGATTGGTGAACTACATAAAGGTGGAGCTTCAACGGGCGAAAACGAAGAAACCGCAAATCATACTCATGAACATTCTCAAGAATCTGTAGACATCCAATTGGAGCTGCCGACAAATGTAAAGGCGAATGCGGAAACATTGATTCAAACAAAAATTCAAGCAGAAAACGCTCCGTTGTTAAATGCAAACGTCCGTTATGAAATTTGGAAGGACGGTTCTGAAAAGCATGATTGGGTAGATGCTGCAGGAGACGAGAAAGGTACATATGAAGCGAAATATACATTTTCTTCCTCAGGAACTTATCAAATCCAAGTTCATGTCAACAATGATGAAGGACTACATGAGCATGTCACGAAGAAGGTAACGGTTCAAAAATAAAGAACGGATATTGTTTTTTGTAGGAAAGAATTTAAGAAGGAATTGTTGCATAATTTAGTCTCTAAAAAAGGTGCATAGATATGGAGAAGAAGAACGGAGGAAAGATTCAATTAAGTCCCCCCCAATTGCTTGTTGTTGTGTTTCTATTCTCAATTGTCATTGGAACATTTTTTTTAAAGCTGCCATTTTCGACAAAGGAACCGATAAGCTGGATTGATGCTCTTTTTACAGCCACCAGTGCAATGACAGTCACCGGTCTCGTTACCGTTGATCCAGGCACAGTTTTTACACCATTTGGCCAACTTGTGATTGCTTTTCTTATACAGATAGGCGGTTTAGGGATCATGTCCTTTGCAGTGCTAATTATTATGGTGCTTGGGAAAAAAATCGGCATAAAAGAGCGTATTCTTATACAGTATCAATTGAACCAAACGTCAATTGGCGGAGTAATAAGGCTTGTAAAATATTTGTTTATTTTTTCATTTTTAATTGAATTTGTTGCGATGCTTATTCTATCGATAAAATGGGTTCCGCAATTTGGCTGGGAAAAAGGATTATTTTACAGCTTTTTTCATGCCATTTCTGCTTATAACAATGCTGGATTTGCCTTATGGAAGGATAACTTAATGCAATTTGTTGGGGATCCGGTGGTCATTTTAGTAATATCGTTTTTATTTATTTTAGGAGGTATCGGTTTTCCAGTATTAGTGGACATTTGGACAAAAAAATCTTTTAAAAAATTATCTTTGCACACGAAGATCATGATCATCGGAACGCTCATTGTCAACGCGGCAGCGACAGTATTTATTTTATTAATTGAATTTCACAATCCGAAAACATTGGAGCCTTTGACATGGGGAGAAAAAATTTTAGCCGCCTATTTTCAGGCGGTGTCACCTCGTACAGCAGGATTTAACTCGATCGACATAGGCGCCATGGAAGATTCGTCGTTATTTTTCATTTCTCTCCTCATGTTCATTGGAGCCGGAAGCGCCTCTACGGGCGGGGGAATTAAATTATCGACAGCGATTGTGATCATTTTTTCCGTTCTCGCTTTTTTAAAAGGGAGGACAGAAATTAATTTGTTGAAGCGTTCGATTGGAGCAAGCACTGTTATAAGGGCTCTGGCAGTTACAATGTCAAGTATCGTATTTATTATTGTAGCTGTTTTAATTTTAAATATTACGGAAAGACAGCCGTTTTTGCATATCTTATTTGAAGTTGTTTCCGCCTTCGGAACGACAGGCTTATCGGCAGGAATAACCGGTTCATTGACGTTTATCGGAAAAATCATCATTATTTTTATGATGTTCTTAGGAAAGGTCGGCTCTCTCACGTTGCTTTTTATATTATCGTCAAAAGAACAACAAAAGATTCGTTACCCAAGCGAAGATGTTCTTACAGGATGACAAAGGGTGTTTGTGCAAGCTTTGCAGAAATAGATATTCCTTGATGGAATATATAGATACAACCGAGGCAGTATTTTGAAACTACAGAGTTTTGAGGGAGTTCATAAAACTGGAGGCTAAAATTTAAAATGAGGAATTGATTCAAAAGCTTCTTTTTAAATTTAGAACGTTCTATGTTACATGAAATAGGTTAATCGTTTTAAGCCAGAAGAGACGAATGACAAAGAATGTTAAACGAAATGATTGTGGATACGAAAATTAATTCCGTTTACGAATGAATTAAGATTGGTCCATTGCATCTCACTCTAACATCATGATCTTATAACCCAAGATAAAGCGAAAATGCAGTTAAACGAAACAAAAATGCCATAAAAGCTGAACAACCTTACTCCAATGAAAATTGAAGTAAGGTTGCTTTGGCTTTATTCATATTGCTGATTTTCAAGGTAAGAAAAAATTATCTTTTCGACCATCTCAATTTTATTGAGTTAACAATTTTTCTAAGTCGTCCAGCATATGGTTTGCAGCAAGCACACCGCCGGCTGTGTTCCAAATAGCGTCGTCAACTTTGTAAGCTTTTCCGTTTTTAACAGCATTTAAGTTTTTCCAAAGTGGATCGTTTGTCCACTCTTTTTCTGCTTGCAAAGCTTCTTTATCTCCTTGCGGTGCATAGGTGAAATAGAAGATGATGTCACCGTCCATTTCCGGAATTTGTTCTTTTCCGACTTCAACTGCTAAATCTCCTAATTTATTTGCATCTGTAAACAATTTTTCTTGCTGAGCAGGACGTTTAAATCCAATTTGATCGAAAATCACACCAGAAAATGAATCTTTCCAATATATTCTCGTTACACCAGCCATGAAACGAACAACTGAAACTTCTTGATTCACTTGATCTCCTAATTTTTGTTTTACTTCTTCTACATGATTATTAAAATCATCTAATACTTTCTGTCCTTCTTCTTCACGATTGATGGCTTTTGCATATAGCTTAAAGTTTTCCTGCCAGTCGCCTCTTAATGTTTCCGAAAAAACTGTTGGCGCTATTTGATTGAGCTTGTCGTAGATTGCTTCTTGGCGAAGCTTATTGCCTATAATCAAGTCAGGCTGAAGAGCTGCAATTTTTTCAACATTGACTTCACTTTCTGTACCAACGACTTCAACGTCTTTCATTTCATCTTTAATATGATCGTACCAAGGATCGCCAAGCCAAGATTGAACGGCTCCGACTGGTTTTAATCCCATTGCTAAAAGTGCTTCAGTTCCTTCATTCGTTAATACGACGACACGTTCAGGTTTTTTTGGAATTTCAGCTGTTCCCATTGCATGCTCAACTTTGTATGATTGACTTTCAGTTGAGCTTTCTTTATTTTCTTTTGAAGCTTCTTTACTGTCCCCGTTGCCGCAAGCAGCAATTACTGCCAGCATGAGTATGGCAACGATGGAAAATAACAACTTTGATGTTTTTTTCATTATGTACCCCCCTAAAATGTAGTTGAAAATGATTTTCAATTCCTTAATAATAGTAATCAGTGAGAAATAAAAAGTCAATAATTAATTGAAAATGATTTTCACATTCAAAATGATTTGGTACAATTGGTTCAGAAGTTCGACTTGTTAGGAGAGACGTGAAGTTGTCATTATCTAGTAATCGTAAAGCAATCTTACTTTTTCTTTCCTTTTTGCTTCTATTATTCAGCATGTGTGCAAGTATTGTATATGGATATACGGATACAAGCTGGAAGATGGCATGGGATGCTTTTTTTCATTTTAATGGTTCCAATGAACATATTATTATACAAAATGTTCGACTTCCTCGATCCGTAATAGCGAGTGTAGTCGGCGCTTGTCTTGCTTTATCCGGTGCATTGATGCAAGCTATTACGAAAAATCCTCTTGCATCGCCAAGCGTTTTTGGCATCAATGCCGGTGCAGGATTTTTTATTGTTCTAGCTTTTTCCTTATTTTCTGTAAACAGCTTACAAGCGTTTACTTGGATTGCTTTTGCAGGCGCAGCTTTTGCTGCCATGCTTGTGTACATGATCAGCTCATTGGGCAGTGATGGATTGACGCCTGTAAAGCTTACTTTGGCAGGAGCGGCCGTTGCGGCACTTTTTTCTTCCCTTACGCAAGGTTTGTTAGTTTTAAATGAAGCAGCGTTGGATCAAGTATTATTTTGGCTTGCAGGATCTGTGCAAGGCCGCAAAATGGAGGTAATGACAGCTGTTCTTCCATATATTTTGATTGGATTAGTTATTTGTACAATTATCGCCTCTAAATTAAACGTCTTAGTAATGGGAGAAGAAGTGGCGAAAAGTTTAGGACTAAAAGTAGGAACAGTGAAGTTTTTTGCAGCCTGTGCTGTCATATTTTTTGCGGGCGGTGCAGTTGCGGCGGCTGGTCCTATTGCATTCATCGGCGTAGTCGTGCCCCATATTGCAAAGTATGTGGCCGGAAATGATTACAGATGGATTTTGCCGTTCTGTGCAGTATTTGGTGGGATTTTGCTAGTTGCAGCAGATATTGGCGCCCGTTTCATTGTCATGCCTGAAGAAGTCCCTGTAGGGGTCATGACGGCGATAATTGGAACCCCATTTTTTGTTTATATTGCAAGGAAGGGGGTTCGTGCATCATGAAAAAATATGTTTCGCTTCGGATCGGAAATGTCATTTCATTTTTAATTGATAAAAAAGCCTTTTTACTTACGTTCGTTTTCTTTCTTGCGGCGTTTTTCGTAATCCTTGTCAGTGCAAGTGTAGGCGAAGTGATGATCAGCCCTGTCCAAGTTTTTCAAACAATTTTTGGAATAGGGGATGGAACGAACGAGCTTGTTATTAAACAATTTAGGCTTCCGAGAATTCTTATTTCCCTTTTGGTCGGCATGTGTTTGGCTGTTGCGGGCGGAATTTTGCAAAATTTAGTTCGGAACCCTTTAGCATCCCCTGACATTATCGGAATTACCGGCGGTGCTTCGGCAGCGGTTGTACTATTTTTAATGCTGTTTTCCGATAAGAATCATTCTTTAACTGTAAGCATTCATTGGATGCCTTTGGCAGCTTTCATAGGAGCAGCCGTTACAGGCATTTGTGTTTATTTATTGTCGTGGAAAAACGGTGTGACTGCCATCAGGCTTGTGTTGGTCGGCATTGGAATCTCCTTTTTAACTAAAGCATTAACGACTTTGTTAATGATAAAAGGGCCTATTTACCAAGCATCCCAAGCAAATATTTGGATAACCGGCTCAGTTTATGCAGCAAACTGGTCTCAAGTAAAGATTTTGTTTCCAGCAACTATCATTCTTCTCTTGATAACGGTTGTTACTGTAAGAACGATCAATATTCAAAGTTTTGGCGATGAGATCGCAATCGGTATGGGAAACCGGGTACAATTAACCCGCTTTTTCCTCTTATTTCTAGGAACCGCTTTGACTGCTGTTGCTGTCGCTTTTGGAGGAGGGATAGGGTTTGTAGGTCTTATTGCTCCTCACATTGCAAGAAAGCTTGTCGGTTCAAGCTTTGGTTTGATGCTGCCGATTTCAGCCTTTGTCGGGGCACTCATTGTTATGCTTTCTGATTTATTGGGAAAAACAATCTTTTTGCCGCATGAAATTCCAGCTGGTGTGTTTACTTCAGCGATCGGGGCTCCTTATTTTATTTACTTGTTAATGAAGCACAGAAATATTTAGGAGGTGATGGCATGCATAGATTGTATACTCATGAGTTAACTTTTGCTTATGGACAGAATATGATTATTGAAGATCTTAATCTTACTATTCCAACGGGAGAAATTACTGTATTAATTGGAAGCAACGGTTGCGGAAAGTCGACCTTATTAAAATCTTTGGCAAGAATTTTAAAGCCAGCAGGCGGTTCAGTACTCTTGGAAGGAAAGGACATTGCCGAGCTACCGACAAAGGAAGTGGCAAAAAAACTGGCTATACTTCCGCAAGGGCCTGAAGCCCCAGAAGGATTAACTGTTTTGCAGCTTGTCAAACAAGGACGGTATCCTTATCAAAATTGGCTGAACCAATGGTCCAAGGAAGATGAAGAATTAGTTTTTCGAGCGCTTGAAGCAACTAGAATGAGTGAATTGGCAGAACGAACAGTGGACTCTTTATCAGGAGGACAAAAACAGCGTGCATGGATCGCCATGACTTTGGCGCAAAATACAGATATTATTCTTTTCGACGAGCCAACAACTTATTTAGATATAACACATCAAATTGAAATACTAGATTTATTATTTGAATTGAATATGAAAGAGAAAAGAACGATCATCATGGTTCTTCACGATTTAAATTTAGCCTGCCGTTATGCTCATCATATCGTCGTATTAAAGGATAAAAACATTTATAAACAAGGAAAACCGGAAGATGTAATGAATGTACAACTGGTCAAAGATGTTTTTGAAATGGATTGCAAAATTATTCGCGATCCGATTTTTGGAACACCGCTATGTATTCCGTTCGGAAAAGGGAGAAATATTAATAAAGTAGGGATGCAGGCATGGGAAAGTTGACGTTCGATGAAATAAAGGTGCTGTCAAAATTTCGATATTCAGAAGCAAAACGTGCAACCGATTCATCAATTGACATGGAGGAACTGCTAAAACCGGAAAAACTGCAGCTGTTTTTAAAAAATATTCAGCCTAAATTTAATGCACCTCTTTATGTAGCCGGGTCAATGTTTATTAAAAGATATGCTTTTTTAGCCGCTTTAGCTCTTTATACCATGACAATGTTTGATAAAGCTTTAAAAGTGGATATAAAAAATCTTGTCCTGATCACTGATGACGAAGATCCGCTTTGGCTGCCGGGCTTTTATTTCAAATCGAACGAAGTCACAATCGCTCCCCAAGAAAGAAAAAAATGGCGGGATGAAATGTTAACCTTATTATTTAAAGAAAACATCACCCGTCTTTTACAGGTTGTCTCAACAGAGGCAAAAATTTCAAAATGGATTCTTTGGGAAAATGTTGCGATCTATATATTTTGGATGTATGAAACATTGCTCAATGAAAAGCAGCATGAAGATAAACATGAAAAAATAAAAGAAGATTTTATTTATTGCGTGAAGGAAGCAAAAGGTGAATTGTTTGGGGATTTTAATCGGAACCCTTTAAAAAAATTTTTTGGTCCTAAGACATATTCTGATCAATATGATGATTATATTCGAAAAAGAAAAACATGCTGCCTGTTTTATTTGACAGACGATGAAGGGAAAAAATGCAGAACATGCCCGAATGTTAGTGAATGTACAATAAAAAAGTAATTGGAGAGATTAAAAATGGATAACCAGTTTCAAGCTCAGATTGATGCGCTTGTTGAAAAGTATACCGAACTCTTGCTTGGAAAATCGTCTCCTGAATTAAAAGAAAAAGTGAAAATTTGGGTGTTGTATACGTACATGGCAAAATCGATGCCGCCGCTAGTGAAACATTGGAATGAAAAATTTCCAGAAGCAAAAGAACAAATGAAAGCTATTATTAATGAAATAAAAGAATTAAATGAACAGCATAGAAATAATAAAAAACGTTGATCTAAATTTGAAGTTGTCCTCCTTATAAGCAGCAGGAGGATTTTTTATGCGGACAGAATAGTATCATTCAAAATAACTTTAAGGTTTCATAGCATTGACGTTGGACGAAACAATGGAATGCTGATAAAGGTTAAAATTTTTTTGTGCTAAAGCAAAATGCTTCTTACTTTAAAAACAGCAGATAAATAGTTATCATATAGAACGGAATGAGCATTCGATCGCCTATTCAGTAATCGATTGGGAATAACATTTCAACCCGTAAAGAAATAAAACCTTACTCCGCTTGTTTACCGGAATAAGGCTGCTTTAACTCTTTATTTGCTGTCTGCTCGAATGGGGTCAGACACTTTTAAGTTCATTTTTATTGAATGTTTTGATTGTAAGGAGATTGCTGCTGCAAATAATTAGCATATTGCTGATAGCTTTGTTGTATTTTTTGGTTGTCGCACGCCTCAAGGGAATACCATCCATTTTTAAACATGACATTAAATAACTGCCGCTGGCATTTTTGCGTTTCGTCGCAAATCATTTGAATATTTTCGTATAAAACGGTGTGGCTAAGCTCATTCAAAGCTGTGCTATAACCTTGTGTCATATATTTTTCAGTTGCAAGCAAGTCATTTATAAAGTCGCGGTCGTTCATTTGCGGGCTTTTTTGAACTGTTGTTTCCGGATTGCTGATTTTCGTGTTGTTTGATTGCTGGGCTTGCATAATAAATCTCCTTTCTACTGCATTTGTGGATTGCCATTTAATTGATTTAATATCTGCTGATAGTGGCGATGATGCATTTCTCCTACCTTTTCCAACTCAGCTTTAATTTCAGGAATTTGGCATTGTGAAGCAAAAAAATGTGCTTTTTTCATCGCAATTAAATTCCATGACATCATATCTGTTAAATATAGTTGATCTTTTACAGAAATAATTTGCGGCGGTTCGTTATAAACTTGATTTTGCTGCATATTTTGCATATTGGTTGGCATTTGATTCATCATAAAAGCCCCCTTTTTCAAAAATGTACAAATTTAATATCCCACAATTTTTAAAGAGTTATGCAAAAATTTTTTAACAGGAATATTGAACAAAAATTTTAAATATTTTATACTTTAGTAAAACAGAAAAAAATGAATGAATGTTCATTCAAATGAAAGGGGATTTGAAATTGTGCGTCAAATAAAAAAAGCTGCAGTACTCGGATCAGGAGTGATGGGATCCCAAATTGCAGCACATTTAGCGAATGTCGGGATTCATGTATTACTCCTGGATATTGTACCGACAGAACTAACGGCAGAAGAAAAACAGCAAGGATTGACGCTGAAAGATCCAATCGTTCGAAACCGTTATGCTCAAAAGGCCGTGCAAAGACTGCAGAAGCAGACCCCTGCTCCATTGACTGCAAAAGAAAATATAGAGCGAATTGAGATCGGGAATTTTGATGATGACATTGAGAAAATTGCTGAAGCTGATTGGGTGATTGAAGCAGTTGTGGAAAGGCTCGATATTAAACAGAAAGTTTTTGAAAAAGTGGACAAATGGCGGCGGCCAGGCAGCATTATCAGCACAAACACATCTGGAGTTTCCGTTCATTCGATGTCAGAAAACCGCTCAGAAGATTTCCGCAAACATTTTTTAGGCACTCACTTTTTTAACCCGCCACGCTATTTGAAGCTGCTCGAAATTATTCCAACAAAAGATACTGACGAACAAGTTGTAGCATTTATGAAGAGATTTGGTGAAGATGTTCTTGGCAAAGGGGTTGTTTGCGCAAAGGATACACCGAATTTCATTGCCAACCGCATTGGAACATATGGTTTTCTTGTAACCGTACGTGAAATGCTGAAAGGGAATTATTCTGTCGGAGAAGTTGATTCCGTGACAGGACCTTTGATCGGCAGACCAAAAAGCGCCACATTCCACACACTTGATGTAGTCGGTTTAGACACGTTTTTTCATGTCGTAAACAACGTATATGAAAGAGTGGATGGCGAAGAAAAAGAAATTTTTCGTGTCCCGGATTTTATGAAGAAAATGCATGAAAACGGCTGGATTGGATCAAAAGCCGGGCAAGGATTCTACAAAAAAACAGGCAAAGAAATTTTAGAATTAAATGTAAATACGATGGAATATGAAAATAGAAAAAAACTTCGTGCCGATTCTATCGAAATAGCGAGACGTGAAAAAGGCACCGGGGAGAAGTTAAAAGCAGTTGTTTATTCGAACGACCGTGCAGGCACTCTTATTTGGAAAATTCTTATTCCAACGCTTCTTTATTCCGCAGAACAGCTGGACAGCATTGCCGAAACGATCGTTGACATTGACCAAGCGATGAAGTGGGGATTTGGCTGGGAGCTTGGACCGTTTGAAATGTGGGATGCAATCGGGATAAAACGATCGGTTGAAACCATTGAACAGCAGGGCGGAACAGTGCCAGCATGGGTCAAGCAAATGCTGAAGGATGGAAATGAAACGTTTTATAAGCAAAGCGAAGGCGCCACTTATTTTTATCATCGGGGCGAGTACAGACTGCTGCAAACAAATATGAAACAAATTCATGTGCAATCGTTGAAAAATGGAAAATCAATCATTAAAGAAAATAACGGGGCAAGCTTAATCGATATCGGCGATGATATCGCACTGCTCGAGTTTCATTCGAAAAACAATGCGATCGGCTATGATATTGTGCAAATGATCGATTTTGCCATCGACGAAGTTGATAAAAATTATAAAGGGCTAGTCATCGGCAATGAAGGAAAACACTTTTGTGTAGGCGCAAACCTTGCGTTTATGTTAATGGAGGCGCAGGATGAAAATTATTTTGAAATTGAGCTGATGATAAGAAAGTTCCAGCAAGCGATGATGAAAATTAAATATAGTCCGAAGCCGGTTGTAGCGGCCCCTTTTCATATGACATTGGGAGGCGGCGCGGAAGTATGTTTGCCTGCCTCAAGCATTCAAGCAGCTATGGAAACTTACATTGGCCTAGTTGAAACAGGTGTTGGACTGATCCCGGGCGGGGGAGGAAACAAAGAACTGTATATAAAAATTCTTGACCAAATCGGCAATGATATTGAAATTGATTTGCAAAAGGTCGCAAATAAAACATTTGAAACGATCGCCATGGCTAAGGTGTCCAAATCCGCACAGGAAGCGCAGCAAAACGGGTTTCTTCAACCGACAGACGCCATAACCATCAATAAAGATCACCTGCTGTATGATGCGAAGCAAAAAGCGCTGTTTTTATATGAAAGCGGATACCGTCCTCCTGTCCGCAAAAAAATTCCGGTAGTTGGCGAGACCGGATATGCCGCCATGATATTAGGGGCACAAAATCTTTATTTATCGGGATACGCTTCGGAGCACGATGTAAAGATTGCTAAAAAATTAGCCTATGTGATTGCGGGAGGCAAGCTTCCATACAGGACAAAGGTAGATGAACAATATTTGCTCGATTTGGAACGGGAAGCATTTTTAAGTTTAATAGGTGAACCGAAAACACAAGCCAGGATGCAGCACATGCTGTTAAAAGGAAAACCGCTGCGCAACTGACAGAAAGGAGTTAGAAAAATGAGGGAAGCTGTCATTGTCGCTGGTGCTAGGACACCGGTTGGAAAAGCAAAAAAAGGGGCATTAGCCAACATACGACCGGATGATTTAGGAGCATTAGTAGTAAAGGAAACATTGAAGCGGGCCGGAAGCTATGACGGACATATTGATGATGTCATTATTGGCTGTGCTATGCCTGAGGCAGAACAAGGCTTAAACATTGCAAGAAATATCGCGGCGCTGGCAGGGCTCCCCTATACAGTGCCGGGAATAACCATTAACAGGTTTTGTTCTTCAGGGCTGCAGGCGATTGCTTATGCAGCTGAACGGATCATGCTTGGGCATGCGGAAGTCATTATCGCAGGAGGAACAGAATCAATGAGTCTTGTTCCAATGACTGGAAATGTATTGCGGCCAAATGCAAAGCTAGCCGAGGAAGCGCCTGAATATTACATGAGCATGGGACATACAGCCGAGCAGGTTGCACAAAAATACAATATCAGTCGAGAGGAACAAGATGAATTTGCTGTGCGGAGCCACCAAAAAGCAGCTTTAGCAATTCAAAACGAAGCATTTGCTGAAGAAATCGTTCCTGTAGAAACCACGATCCGAACAGTTGATGCTAATAACAAGCTGCAGGAGAAAAAGACAATATTTCGCCAAGATGAAGGGGTTCGACCAGAAACAACAAAAGAGGTTCTTTCATCTTTAAAACCGGTATTTGCAGTAAACGGATCTGTAACGGCGGGAAATTCTTCGCAAATGAGCGACGGAGCGGCTGCCGTTATGGTAATGGATCGAAAAAAAGCGGAAGAGCTTCAGCTAAAGCCGCTGGCCAAATTTCGTTCTTTTGCTGTAGGAGGAGTGCCGCCTGAAGTGATGGGAATAGGTCCTGTCGTAGCGGTGCCAAAAGCGCTTGAATTAGCGGGTCTTGAACTTTCCGATATTGGACTCATTGAATTAAACGAAGCATTTGCTTCACAAGCGATTCAAGTAATTAGAGAACTCAAATTAGACGAAGAGAAAGTAAACGTAAACGGAGGTGCCATAGCTCTTGGACATCCTCTTGGATGTACAGGTGCAAAATTGACATTAACTCTTATCCACGAAATGAGAAGAAGAAATGAACAATTTGGATTGGTGACGATGTGTATCGGCGGCGGAATGGGTGCAGCGGGAGTTTTCGAGCTTCTATAAAAAACCAAAAGGTTAGGTTTTCTAAACATGATGGAAAATGACATGGAGTCTTCGAACTTATTTATGAATCCAAAAGGGGGAATATTGGGTGGCAAACAAAACAGAGGCCTATATAAAGGGCGGAAGCTTCATCATGGAAGAAATTCCTTTTGATCGGATCTTCACGCCGGAAGACTGTACAGAAGAACATAAAATGATTGCGAAAACAGCTGAAGATTTTGTCCTGAACGAGGTTGTTCCTTTTATTGACCGTCTTGAAAACCATGAATTTGATATTTCGGTGAAATTGCTGAAGCAAGCTGGCGAACTTGGTCTGCTCGCAGCAGATATTCCAGAAGAATATTCCGGACTAGGTCTTGATAAAGTAAGCTCTGCTCTTATTGCAGAACAATTTTCCCGCGCAGGGGGCTTCTCAATTACATTTGGAGCCCATGTAGGCATTGGCTCGCTTCCAATTGTATTGTTTGGAAATGAAGAACAGAAGAAAAAATATTTGCCCAGCCTTGCAGTCGGTGAAAAAATCGCTGCATATGCATTAACGGAACCAGGATCAGGATCAGATGCTCTTGGTGCAAAAACTACAGCGAAGCTAAATGAGGCAGGAACACATTATATTTTAAACGGAGAAAAACAATGGATCACAAATTCAGCTTTTGCAGATGTTTTTATCGTGTATGCAAAGGTGGACGGCAAACATTTCACAGCATTTATTGTTGAAAGAGATTTTCCGGGTGTTTCAACAGGTCCTGAGGAAAAGAAAATGGGGATCAAAAGCTCTTCAACAAGGACATTGATCTTAGACAACGTTTTAGTGCCAAAAGAAAATGTTTTAGGGGAAATCGGCAAAGGGCATAAAATTGCCTTCAATATTTTAAATATCGGACGATACAAATTAGCCGTCGGGGCAATCGGAGCCTGCAAGCGCATCATCGAATTGTCGGTCAAATATGCGGTGCAAAGGAAACAATTTGGACGGCCGATAGCCCAATTTCCGTTAATCCAAGAAAAGTTGGCCAATATGGCGCTGAAGCTTTATGCAATGGAAAGCTCAGTCTATCGAACGGTTGGATTGTTTGATGACCGGATGAGTTATTTAACACCTGAAGAGCAAAAGGATGGAAATGCTGTTGCCCAATCAATTGCTGAATATGCGATCGAATGCTCATTAAACAAAGTATTCGGTTCTGAAACGCTTGATTATATAGCGGATGAAGGAGTTCAAATTCATGGCGGATACGGATACATGGCGGAATATGAAGTGGAAAGGGCCTATCGCGACTCCAGAATTAACCGCATTTTTGAAGGAACGAATGAAATCAACCGCTTGCTTGTTCCGGGAATGTTTTTGAAAAAAAGCAATGAAAGGGGAGCTACCTCTTCTTCAAAAAGCACAAAGCCTTCAAAAAGAACTGTTGACATGGATGCCGGAAGAAATCGGCGATGGCGTATTGGAGCAAGAAAAATATTTGTTGAAACAAGCGAAAAGAGTGACGCTTTTGCTGGCAGGTGCTGCAGCTCAAAAATTTGGCCAATCCTTGCAGCAGGAACAAGAGATTCTTGCAAATATCGCGGATGCGGTAAATAACGTTTATGCGATGGAATCCGCTATTTTGCGCACAGAAAAGGCCATTGTGAACTCAGGAGAAGAAAAGAATAAACAGAAGCTTCTTTATACACAAGTGTTTGTGCAAGAAGCGTTTCAGGAATTAGAGGCGAATGCAAAAGAAACGATTGTTGCGATCGAGGAAGGAGACGACTTGCGGATTCTTCTCTCTGCTCTAAAAAAATTGATGCGACAAATCCCTGTAAATGTCATTAAGAAAAAACGCCAAATTGCAGCTAGAGTGATTGAAGAGGAAAAATATATAGTATAACTGCGGGACTTAGGGGTGTCTAATAAGTCGTTTTTACGGCTAATTGACGCCCCCTTTAATGTTTTAGAAACGTTGATATATTGGTGTTTATAATTTTTTGTTTTCAATGGGAATTTGACTTTCTGGACAGCTCCAAAAATTTATTGATCAAGTTATTATGTTTGTCCAAATCGGATATGATAAAATATTATTGGTGTTGTATGAAGGGGGTGAGAAGGAATGGCTTTAACAATGTACTGGTATCCGAAGTGCGGAACTTGCAGAAAAGCGAAAAAATGGCTGGAAGATCACGGAATTGATTTTCGTGAAATACATATTGTGGAAAATCCTCCTTCTAAAGAAGAGTTAAAATCCTTTTATGAAAAGAGCGGATTGGAGTTAAAAAAGTTTTTTAACACGAGCGGTCAAAAATATCGTCAATTAGGTTTAAAAGAAAAAGTAAAAACAGCAACAGATGAGGAGCTCTTTGATTTGCTCGCATCAGACGGTATGCTCATTAAGCGGCCGATTGTTACCGATGAGGAAAAGGTGACCGTTGGCTTTAAAGAAGAGGAATTTGAGAAGATTTGGGGAAATTAAATTTAGAAAAGATTCTATTTAAATAGAATTCTTATATAAAAATGATAATTGGAGGGAATGACATTGAATACACCAAAAGAATTGCGTTATTCTGAAGAGCATGAATGGGTAAAGGTGGAAGGTGACAAAGTAAGAATTGGGATCACTGATTTTGCGCAGTCTGAACTCGGTGACATCGTATTTGTTGAACTTCCAGAAGTTGGAGATGAAATAGTCGCTGACGAACCTTTCGGAAGCGTTGAATCAGTGAAAACAGTTTCTGAGCTTTATGCCCCTATCAGCGGAAAAGTTGTTGAAGTGAATGAGGAATTGGATGACAATCCTGAATATGTAAATGAATCTCCTTATGAAAAGGCTTGGATGATTGTTGTTGAACCAAATGACATTCAAGATGTTGAAAAATTAATGACAGCTGAAGAATATGAAGAAATGGTAAAAGAAGACTAATATGAAACCCCCGTCTCCCTTTGAGAAGGGGGTTTCCTTTTCTTTATAAATGGAAAAGTGCGGACAACCAAAGTATTTTGTGTGAAGGAATCAACCACTTCATTTAGAATAAGTATATATCAAAAAGCATCTATAAGCAGGTGATAACAATGGCACTGATAGAGATTGAGAAAGTTATCATTGTTGAAGGAAAGTCTGATAAGAAAAAAGTAGAGAAAATTATTAATGAACCTGCTGAGATTATTTGTACAAATGGCACGTTAAGCTTGTCCAAGCTCGATGAATTGGCGGAAAGCTTATTTTTCAAGGATGTTTATATTTTAGTCGATGCGGATGAAGCAGGAGAAAAATTGAGAAAACAAATTAAGCGGGAGCTTCCGGAAGCCAACCATTTATATATAGACAAAATGTACCGTCAAGTTGCATCCGCACCTGAACAGCATATTGCCGCCGTTTTGCTGAGAGCAAATATTGATGTACATGCAAGATATTTATCATAAATGTGGAGTGTGTTCAATGATTGAAATAACAAAAGAGCAATTAGATGCGATTAGCGATGAAGAGCAAACCATTATATTTTTATATACACCTTTTTGCGGGACGTGTAAATTAGCTAAAAGCATGCTGGAAATTGTAGAAAAAATCATTCCTTCCATAAACATATATACGAAAGATTTGAATTATATCCCTGAATTTGCTGAAAAATGGAAAATTGAAAGTGTTCCATGTTTATTGATCTTTGAAAAAGGACAAATTGCCGAAAAAATATATGCGTTTCATTCTATTGACTATTTATATCAAAAGTTAAAAAGTTTTTCTACCATATAATTATATTTCCTGAGAAATATGTCAGTTTTTTCTAGAAAGCGTCGACAACTCCCAGCAGGAAGAAGGAAAGCTAGAAAGAATGAGTAAAATAAAATATTTGCTGGGGGGTTGTCAATGTTTGATTTTTTATTAGAAAAGGCAAATGATCATCATTTTTTAAAGCCTTTATTTCCGGCAGATCCTATGTTTATTGCTTTTGAGTATGGCCAAAGCATTTATTGTTATCAATTGGATTTGGAAGGATTAAGACGAGTTGATGGGAATATCGAATCCATTGATGTAAAAATTATAGGAAATGAAGAGCAAATGGAAGAGCTCATTACAGGCCAGCTAAAGCTCCAACAACTAATGAAATTGAAAGCAGTAAAAGTTGAGGGGAGATTTCGGGATATTTTAAGATTAGAATCTGTCTTGTCTTTATTGGCCTAACAGGTTAAAATAGAGTAAAGATATCGGAAAAGAATATATTGACACAATGTTTGTTGAATGGTACAATCTCTCCCAGTTAGTTTGTATTGTTTAAAATAATGTTTTAATAGAAAAATAGCGGGTGCACATGTACAATAAAGCTTTGTCTACAATTGCGTTGAAAAAAAGGAAGGTCAATTGAATGTAATCGTGCCTTTCTGCAGCTGTGCAGGAAGGCTTTTAGTATTAAACCGAAGCTGCTGCATGTGTGAAAGAAGGTGTAAACATGATTTCTCTCAACGGTGTTACAAAAATTTATCATACGAATCATAGCCAAGTAAAAGCTGTCGATCAAGTTGATCTTCAAATCCAGAGCGGAGAAATTTTTGGGATCATCGGATACAGCGGTGCTGGGAAGAGTACATTAATACGCTTGTTAAATGGTCTTGAAAAGCCGACAAATGGGACAGTTGAAGTGGCGGGAAAAAGAATAGACCAAATTAAAGGAAAAGAACTGAGATCCGCCAGAAAAGAGATTAGTATGATCTTTCAGCATTTTAATCTATTGTGGTCAAGAACAGTGCGGGAGAACATCGCTTTTCCATTAGAAATTGCTGGCATGAAGAAAAGCGATCGGCTCAAAAGAGTTGATGAACTTATTAAACTAGTAGGTTTAGAAGGAAAAGAAGATGCATATCCCTCGCAATTGAGCGGAGGACAAAAACAAAGAGTCGGCATTGCAAGAGCTCTTGCGAACAATCCGAAAGTTCTTTTGTGCGATGAGGCGACTTCTGCTTTAGACCCTCAAACGACTGATTCCATCCTTGATTTGCTTGTAGATATTAACAAGCGATTAGGTTTAACGATTGTTTTGATCACCCATGAAATGCATGTAATTCGAAAAATTTGTCATAGAGTGGCTGTGATGGAAAACGGAAAGATTGTTGAATATGGTGATGTGTTGACGGTTTTCCGAAATCCGAAGGCTAACATTACAAAACGATTTGTTAAACAAGTTACAGAACCTGATGAAACAATGGAAACGATTGATTACCTGCTTGAAAAGTACAAGCATGGAAAGGTTGTCAAACTTACCTTTGTAGGAGACAGAGCGGAGCAGCCTATGATTTCAAAAATCATTAAAGAGTTCGATGTAGAGGTTAATATTTTGCAAGGGAAAATTTCACAAACTCAAAGTGGATCATACGGGACGTTAATCATCCATTTTGATGGAGATGAAAATACAGTTGAACAAGCCATTGAATTTATTCGCAATCAACAAGTGGAGCTGGAGGTGATTGCGAATGTTTGAGACATTGTTGCCAAATGTAAAATGGGACAAAGTCATTGATGCAACTTATGAAACGGTTTATATGACAGCTGTTTCCGTATTTGCTACATTTTTTCTCGGAATTATTTTAGGTCTTTTATTGTTTTTAACGTCAAAGGGGAACATGTGGGAAAATCGGTTTATCCACTCGTTTGTTGCAGCAGTTGTCAATGTATTTCGATCAATTCCCTTCATTATTTTGATCATTTTGCTGCTTCCTTTTACAAAAGCAATTGTTGGTACCATTTTAGGTGCTAATGCTGCACTTCCTGCACTCATCATTGGTGCTGCGCCTTTTTATGGAAGGATGGTGGAAATTGCACTGAGGGAAGTTGACAAGGGGGTGATTGAAGCTGCAAAATCGATGGGAGCTACAATGAGCACAATTATTTTCAAGGTACTGCTTCCAGAATCGATGCCTGCTTTAGTTTCAGGAATAACTGTCACAGCAATTGCATTGGTAAGTTATACAGCCATGGCAGGCGCCATTGGTGCCGGTGGTCTTGGAAACCTTGCCTATTTAGAAGGATTTCAGCGTAATCATAGTGATGTAACATTTGTTGCAACTGTACTCATATTGATTATTGTATTTATCATCCAATTGATCGGCGATATGATTACAAGAGCAATTGATAAGCGTTAAACGAAGGAGGAGAATAATATGAAAAAATGGCTTTTAGCGACTGTTTTAGGTGCGACGATGATATTTGCTTCTGCTTGCGGAGGTGGAAGTAATCAGGGAGGCAGCTCCAGCGGCTCTGACAATGAGAAAAATGAGGTAATTAAAGTTGGCGCATCACCTGTTCCACATGCAGAAATTTTAGAGGAAGCAAAACCGCTTCTTGAGAAAAAAGGATATAAATTGAAAATTGAAGAATTCACTGATTATGTATTGCCGAATAAAGCTTTAGCGGAAAAGGATATTGATGCAAACTACTTCCAGCATATCCCTTACCTTGAAGCACAGAAACAAGAACATGGATATGATTTTGTCAATGCCGGCGGAATTCATATTGAGCCAATTGGCGTATATTCAAAAAAATATAAATCTTTAGAGGAGCTTCCGGATGGAGCTACTATTATCATGAGTAACTCAGTTGCTGACCATGGACGCATGCTGTCAATGCTGGAGGAAAAAGGTTTAATTAAGCTGAAAGATGGCGTTGATAAAACGAAAGCGACAGTTGATGACATAGCAGAAAACAAAAAGAATTTGAAATTCAAAACAGACATCGAAGCGCCAATGTTGACGAAAGCTTATGAAAACAATGAAGGCGACGCTGTATTAATTAACGGGAACTTTGCTCTGGATGCAGGACTTGACCCATCAAAAGATGCCATTGCTCTTGAATCGCCAAAAGACAATCCGTATGTAAACGTCATTGCTGTCCGCAGTGAAGATAAAGACTCTGAAAAAATTAAAGCTCTTGTAGAAGTATTACAATCAGATGAAATTAAAGAATTTATTCAAACAAATTATCAAGGCTCCGTTATTCCTGCTGAATAATCAATTGGGAAGCTGTGCATATTTACGCACAGCTTCTTTTTTTGGATCAAGCTGAGCTGGTATTGTTTGGACAAAATTTCATTTAAGAAAAATCGTACGAACTTAGGTGAAATTTATGCAGCCAAAAAAGCAAATAGAAAGTGCTGTTCATTTCAATTAAGCGCATCAGCAGAACATAAGAAAGGGAATGGGGCATTTACTCAACATAATTTTACAATTGCTTGTTTCAAAAAGGTTGAGCTATCAATAGCATGAACGATCAGTGTCAAATGCAAGATGAATATTGTATTTTTTCTCTCCAGCGGGAATGCAGCCGAAAGGAAATATATGAAGCAGCAGGATTTGCACCAGCTTTCGAAGAAGGAATTGTGATGAGCTTAGCGGCCGCATTTAGAACGGAATGTTTTGCATGAAAAACAAATAAAGATGTAATTTTCAGTATTTTGGAGCATTTGTAAGATTGAACCTTTAATCCTTTCTCATTGGCTTAAAATGGGTTTTAAGCTGTTTTAATCAGCGATACAGCAGGTTGCTTGCAAGCTGTAATCATTGCTAACATTAAATTGTATAAAAAATGAAAGGATTGGTTCATTATTTATTTAAACCAAGAAATGATAGACATTAAATTTACGTCTGAAATGGAAAAAGCAATGCATCAATTTCACGGAATGGGATATAACGAATATAGGAGAACACATAAGAAGCGAATGAAGGTTGAAAGAAAAAGAGAACGAAATTACCGCAGCAGCCAAATTGTAACAGCTAATCTGAAAGGGAAATTGTTTTTGTCTACGCTAAACTAAATCAGCCAGTCGGCAAAGACTGGTTTTTCTTTTTATTGAATACATACAACAAGTTTGTTTGAATGATACTAAGATGACTATATACTTTGTTCCTAAAAATTTGGTAATATGAATAATGTTGTGAGATATTAAAAGGTTGTATTCACTTTTAATTTGTTATAAAATAATAATGAGAATAAATTGAGAATGATATTAATACTTGACCTATAGATTAATGGAGGTATTGGTTATGTCAGGATCTACATTAACGATTAAAGATTTGCATGTTTCCGTAGAAGGGAAAGAAATTTTAAAAGGTGTGAACCTTGAAATAAAAGGCGGAGAAATTCATGCGATCATGGGGCCGAACGGAACAGGAAAATCAACTCTTTCCTCCGCGATCATGGGACATCCAAAATATGAAGTGACACAAGGATCCATAACTCTCGACGGACAAGATGTGCTTGAGATGGAAGTAGATGAGCGTGCGCGTGCAGGACTTTTTCTTGCCATGCAATATCCAAGTGAGATCAGCGGAGTCACAAATGCTGATTTCTTGCGTTCAGCTATCAACGCCCGCCGAGGCGAAGGCAACGAAATTTCTTTAATGAAATTTATTCGCAAAATGGATGAAAAAATGGAATTTCTTGAAATGGATCAAGGGATGGCGCAGCGATATTTAAATGAAGGATTCTCGGGCGGTGAGAAAAAGCGGAATGAAATACTTCAATTAATGATGCTTGAGCCTAAGATTGCCATCTTGGACGAAATTGATTCAGGCTTAGATATTGATGCGTTGAAAATTGTTTCCAAAGGTATCAACGAAATGCGGAGCCCTGAGTTTGGCTGCCTGATTATTACACACTATCAACGTCTGTTAAACTATATTACACCAGATTTTGTTCATGTTATGATGCAAGGAAGAATCGTGAAATCCGGCGGAGCAGAACTAGCTCAGCGTCTTGAAGCAGAAGGATATGACTGGATTAAAAAGGAATTAGGCATCGAAGACGAAACAGTAGGGCAAGAAGCGTAAGCGTTAGGAGGATCAAAATGACTGTAGAAACGAAACTACCGTTTGACCAGAAATATATAGAAAATTTCTCCAAACAGTTAGGAGAACCGGACTGGCTGAAAGATCTTCGCTTGCTTGCTCTTGCAAAAGCTGAAGAGCTTCCATTGCCAAAGCCGGATAAAACCAAAATCGACAAATGGAATTTCTCACAGTTTTCTAAACATGTCGTTTCCAGCAGCACTCTATCTTCTCTTGATGAGCTGCCGGAAGAAGTAAAAACGCTTATTGAGGCAGATGAAGAACATAAAAATCTTTATATACAACGTGACAATACACCTGCCTTTTTGACAGTCTCTGAAGATTTGAAAGAAAAAGGAGTTATTTTTACTGACATTCACACGGCTGCGAAGGAACACGGAGACTTGCTTAAGCAATATTTTATGAAAGATGGAGTAAAAATTGATGAACATCGGCTGACAGCTTTGCATGCAGCCTATTTAAACGGCGGGGTCTTTGTGTATGTGCCGAAAAATGTAGAAGTGGAAAAGCCTCTTCAGGCGGTTTTTATACATGAAAACCCTGAAGCCAATTTGTTTAATCATGTGATCATCGTTGCGGATGATAATAGTTCTGTTACGTATGTCGAAAACTACATCTCGACCACCGAAACAGAGGGTGCTGTGTTTAATTTAATTACCGAAGTTATCGCCAATACTAATGCGAAAGTTTCCTACGGTGCGGTTGACAATCTGACTGAAAACATCACAACATATGTGAACCGCCGCGGGGTTGCTGGACGCGATGCAAAAATTCTTTGGGCATTAGGATTAATGAATGACGGCAATACGATTTCTGAAAACACAACAAATCTTGTCGGAGACGGTTCTATAGGCGATACAAAAACAGTTGTTGTTGGGAGAGGAAGCCAAATTCAAAACTTTACGACGAAGGTCGTTCACTTTGGCAAACATACCGAAGGCAACATTTTAAAACATGGTGTTATGAAAGACAGTGCGACGTCCATTTTTAACGGCATCGGCAAAATTGAGCACGGTGCATCGAAATCAAATGCTGAGCAGGAATCCCGCGTTTTAATGTTAAGTGAAAAGGCAAGAGGAGACGCAAATCCGATTTTGCTCATTGATGAAGATGATGTTGTCGCCGGCCATGCCGCATCTGTGGGACGTGTTGACCCGATTCAGCTCTATTATTTAATGAGCAGAGGAATTTCAAAATCGGAGGCTGAGCGATTAATTATTCATGGATTTTTAGATCCTGTTGTAAGACAAATGCCGATTGAAAGTGTAAAAAACCAATTGACAGAGGTTATTGAAAGGAAAGTTCGGTAATGGATATTAAAGAAATTCGCAAACAGTTCCCGATCCTTAGTCAAAAGGTCAACGGCCGCGATTTAGTTTATTTGGATAATGCTGCAACATCGCAAAAGCCAAATGTCGTCATTGATGCAATCACAAAATACTACCGCGAGTACAATTCAAATGTGCATCGCGGTGTTCATACACTTGGTACAAAAGCTACAGATGCCTATGAAGGTTCACGGGAAAGAGTTCGTCAATTTATTAACGCAAAATCCGTCCAGGAAATTATTTTTACACGGGGAACAACAACAGGACTAAATATGGTGGCACAGAGCTATGGAAGGGCCAATTTAAATGAAGGCGATGAAATTGTCATTACGTACATGGAGCATCATGCCAATTTAATTCCATGGCAGCAAGTTGCAAAAGAAACAGGAGCTACGTTAAAATATATACCACTAAAAGAAGACGGAACTATCTCGTTAAGTGATGTTCGAAATACGATTACAGCCAATACGAAAATTGTTTCGATTGCGCTCGTATCCAATGTTCTTGGCACGATCAATCCAGTAAAAGAAATAGGCGAAATTGCTCATCAAAACGGAGCTGTTCTTGTCGTAGATGCTGCTCAAGGAGCACCACATATGAAAATTGATGTTCAAGATTTAAATTGTGATTTTCTTGCTTTCTCGGGACATAAAATGTGTGCTCCGACAGGAATCGGTGTTCTATACGGAAAAAAAGAGCTGCTCGAAAATATGGAACCGGTTGAAACCGGCGGAGAGATGATTGATTTTGTCGGTTTATATGAATCTACATGGAAGGAGCTCCCATGGAAATTTGAAGCTGGTACACCAATTATTGCCGGAGCAGTTGGATTAGCCGCAGCAATTGACTTTTTAGAAGAAATTGGACTTGAGAATATTTTCAATCATGAACATAGACTTGCCCAATATGCATTGGAGCAATGCTCAAATATTGAAGGCATGACAATTTACGGACCGAAAGAACGGGCTGGGCTCGTTACCTTCAACCTCGAAGGCATTCATCCTCACGACGTGGCAACTGTTCTGGATGCGGAAGGTATTGCGATCCGAGCCGGGCACCATTGCGCCCAGCCATTGATGAAATGCTTAGAAGTATCAGCGACAGCACGGGCGAGCTTTTATCTATATAATACTGAAGAAGAAATTGATTTATTCATTCGCGCAATTCAAAAAACAAAGGAGTATTTCGGCAATGTCATTTGATAATCTTGACACATTGTATCGTCAAGTCATTATGGATCACTATAAAAATCCTAGAAATAAAGGCTCTCTTCAAGACAGCGTTACGGTTGACATGAACAATCCAACCTGCGGTGATAGAATTCATCTGACAATGAAAATTGAGGATGGAAAAGTCATCGATGCGAAGTTTGAAGGGGAAGGCTGCTCCATTTCGATGTCATCGGCATCCATGATGACCGAAGCGATCAAAGGACAAACGATTGAAAATGCTCTTAAGCTTTCTAAAATCTTCTCCGATATGATGCAAGGCAAGGAATACGATGATGATATTGATTTAGGAGATATTGAAGCATTGCAAGGCGTTTCAAAATTTCCAGCTCGAATCAAATGTGCAACGCTTGCCTGGAAAGCGATGGAAAAAGGTGTGCGATCTGAAGTCGAGTGATAAAATTTAAATTAGATTGGAGTGAGAAAGTATGGCGAAAAAAATGCCTGAAATAGGCGATTATAAGTATGGCTTTGTCGATAAAGACGTTTCTATATACCGAGCAGAACGCGGATTGACAAGAGAAATTGTTGAACAAATTTCGAAAATGAAAAATGAGCCTGAGTGGATGCTGCAATTCCGCTTGAAAGCTTTAGATCATTTTTATAAAATGCCAATGCCTCAATGGGGCGGCGATTTGTCTGCTTTAGATTTCGATGAAATTACTTATTACGTAAAACCTTCTGAACACTCAGGACGTTCTTGGGATGAAGTTCCAGAAGAAATTAAACGCACTTTTGATAAGCTCGGAATTCCTGAAGCGGAACAAAAATATTTAGCAGGTGTTTCTGCCCAATACGAATCAGAAGTTGTGTATCACAATATGAAAGAAGACCTTGAAAAAATGGGCATCATTTTTAAAGATACAGACAGCGCCTTAAAAGAAAACGAGGACATCTTTAAAAAATATTGGGCGACGGTCGTTCCGCCGACTGATAACAAATTTGCCGCTTTAAACTCTGCAGTTTGGTCAGGGGGTTCATTTATTTACGTTCCGCCTGGAGTAAAAGTTGATACGCCTTTGCAAGCATATTTCCGAATTAATTCAGAAAACATGGGACAATTTGAACGGACGTTAATTATAGTTGATGAAGGTGCCCACGTTCATTATGTTGAAGGATGTACGGCGCCTGTCTACACAACTAACTCGCTGCACAGTGCTGTTGTAGAAATCATTGTGAAAAAGGGAGCCTATTGCCGCTATACAACAATTCAAAACTGGGCAAACAATGTGTATAACTTAGTAACGAAACGTGCGGTTTGTGAAGAAAATGCAACAATGGAATGGATTGACGGAAACATCGGTTCGAAATTAACTATGAAATATCCTGCAGTCGTTTTGAAAGGTGAAGGTGCACGCGGCATGACATTGTCCATTGCCCTTGCCGGTAAAGGTCAACATCAAGATGCAGGAGCGAAAATGCTTCATTTAGCGCCGAATACTTCATCTACGATTGTTTCGAAATCGATCTCGAAACAAGGTGGAAAAGTAACGTACCGAGGTATAGTCCATTTTGGTCGGAAAGCAGACGGAGCACGTGCAAACATTGAATGCGACACATTAATCATGGATAACCAATCAACTTCCGACACGATTCCATATAATGAAATCCTAAACGATAATATATCTTTGGAACATGAAGCAAAAGTATCGAAAGTATCTGAAGAGCAGCTGTTTTATCTCATGAGCCGCGGCATTTCTGAAGAGGAAGCAACCGAAATGATCGTTATGGGATTCATTGAACCATTCACAAAAGAGCTGCCAATGGAATACGCCGTTGAAATGAACCGCCTCATCAAGTTTGAAATGGAAGGAAGTATTGGATAATCCTTATAATACTAAGGGGGTGTCTAATAAGTCGTTTTTACGGCTTATTGACGCCCCCATTAATGTTTTAGAAAAGTTGATATATCGGTGTTTATAATTTTTTGTTTTCAATGGGGATTTGACTTTCTGGACAGTCCCACAATTCACCCACAAAAATTAGATATTCATGTTTGTATACCGTTGATACAACTCCAGTGCCTCGTCCTCAATTTTCTTGGTCACATGGAGATATGTGTCAGCGGTATTTTTATGCTTTAGTATCTTAATCTTTCGCTCCAGCTAAAGGAGAGCATCATGTAAAGAAAGAACAGGGAGTTTGCATGTTTGCACACTTCTGTGGCGGTCACAAGCAGGAAACGTCACTCACCGGACTATTTCTAATAGTTTACATTACATAACAGCTTTTCCCCAATGCCAATAGTGGCTGTGAGAAAGAAGAATCAGAAGGCTTTAAAATTTCGCTTGCCCCTCTCCTCTAGAACACCATAAATGATAGCTTACGTTTTTCTATGAGGCTTGAACATCTTCTCATACAAAAATAAAACCGAGCCGCAAATTACTGCAAGGAGAATAAAAGATAACAAGAAAAATAATGGATTGATAAAACCAAATGCTATATTATTTGCAGTAATTTCATCTCCTGATAAAAATTCATCATATTAGGAGTATAAGATTTTGGCCAAATTTAACTGTTCCTAAAATATATAATTATGGAGTGCAAGAGAAACAATCACGGCTTCTTTCACGATCTTCAACACAACCACCGCAATACATATGTATTGCGCGTCATTTTCTGAAGCCTCATCCTTTTTAATGAGATCCTTTCATAAAGAAGAAGCAAACTCATTTATACGATCAAAATATATTTAGCCCTAAGCGATAATTTACCTATTAAAATCCCATGTCCATTCCCAAAACTTACTACCTTGGGCTACTATAAAGTAATCAAACCATTTTTCAAAAGTCAGGTTTAGAAACCCAAACGGATCGTCCAAACTTCCGCCGTTGTCAAGCCAATAAAGATATCCTTTTCTTTCGGGAGCTAAAGCTATAATGAGCCGGCAGCCATCGTAGCCATATCCAATAGGAAACCAATCTGGAGGATAATCAATATATTGATAATCCTCTAGTATCTCTTCGACAGATAATAATTGCAGTCCACCTCCGTTTTCAGGATCATCAAATAATGTAGCACCATTACATATTTTCAGAAAGTCTTCATAGTCACTAGGAATATTAAAAGGCAGCTTCTTGATTTCTTCTTCTGTTGCAGGGGGATTGAAACGAAATTGTAGTTTTCCTAAAAATCCTTCTTCATTTTGAACAACCAGCATATTCTTTTCATCTAGTCTTTTATTCAAAGCATCTAAAGTCATTTTGATTCGTACTGACATGTTGTGGCTATCACTCCTTTTATCATTCATCCAGCAAGGACTAACAATCTTTCTGTGGAAATCCTTTTACAGTTGTATGAGGTTACTAAAATTGTAGAATACGGTGTATTTTATCATTTGGCCAAACTGTGCTCTTATATGTTTATTATACCATTTTCTGTAATTTTTCTATCTGAAGTAGTCCAATTGGCAGCATCAGCTTTTTCAAGTTGTAAATGATGAATCTGTGAATTATTTCCTGATCATAGATCCTTATAACATCTTTACTTTACCTGTTTCTTCGATCAGCAACTGTACAGGATGAGATATTTGAACTTTTTTGTTGCAAAACTCTTTATTTTTATTGTTGTTATAAATACAATGTCCAAAAATACTGCCAGCCTTTTATAACAAAAAAATGCTTAAATCGTGAATCTTTTTCGATGCTGTATTATGATGAGTATATAAAGACTACATTGATAGGAGTAAGAAATGATTTACATAGGCTTGACAGGTTGGGGAGATCATGATTCTCTCTATCCATCCGGGACATCATCGAATGATAAATTAACGATTTATGCAGGACATTTTCCTGTTGTTGAGGTCGATTCCACTTTTTATTCGATACAGCCTGAGAAAAACGTTCGAAAATGGGTGAACGAGACGCCCAAAAATTTTCAATTCATTGTAAAGGCGTATAAAGGAATGACTGGACACGAAACAGGCTTAGGATCTTTCGAAAGCCGCTCAGAAATGTTCGCTGCTTTTTATAAAATGATTCAGCCCTTTCAAGAAGCGAATAAATTGGCAATGGTCCTTTTTCAATTTCCCCCTTGGTTTCACTGCAAAAGAGAAAATGTTGATTTCTTGCGATGGTGCAAAGAGCAAATGAAGGATGCCCCTTGTGCACTAGAATTTCGCCACCGCTCCTGGTTCCTTCCTACATATTATGAAAAAACGCTTCAATTCATGGAGAAGGAAGGGTGGATTCACACCATTTGTGATGAGCCGCAGGCAGGGGAAAATTCAGTTCCGACCGTATTATATTGCACGAATAGAGAAAAGACCTTGGTAAGATTTCATGGACGAAATGTTCATGGATGGCTGAGGCCAAAAGAAGGGAATTGGCGTGAAGTACGATATTTATATAGATATAATGAACAAGAGCTTGATGAATGGAAAGGACACATAAAAATGCTGAAAAAGCAAACTAAAGATCTCTATCTCATTTTCAACAACAACTCGGGCGGAGACGCGGCGGACAATGGAAAAGAACTGATGAAAAAGTTAGGAATTACATATCATGATTTAGCGCCAAGGCAGCTTGATTTATTTGAGTGTTTTGAAAAGTATCCCACTGAAGGAGAGAGCGACTTTGATTGAGACGGTTCATATATATCATACGAATGATCTGCACAGTCATTTTGAAAATTGGCCGAAAATCGTTCATTATCTAAAAACAAAAAAACATATTCATAAAAGTAAAAACGAAACTGTTTTTTTATTCGATATCGGCGATCACGTCGATCGCTTTCACCCAATTACTGAAGCGACCGGGGGAGTCGCAAATGTTGAGCTGCTGAATCATTTAACACCAGATGCAATAACGATTGGAAATAATGAAGGAATTACTCTTCCTTTTGAAGCATTGGATCGGCTGTATAATCATGCACAATTCCCGGTCATTGTGTCTAATTTATTTTACTTAGACGGTACTAGACCAAAATGGGCAAAGCCTTATGTGATTAAACATTTACAAAATGGAGTCCGAATCGGTATTTTAGGCGTAACGGTTTGCTTTGAGCAATTTTACCGTCAGTTAGGGTGGATGATAACAGAACCGATGGCAAATATAAAAGAAACATTGGAGGAAATCCGGGGCAAAGCAGATGTTATCATTCTTTTATCACACCTTGGAATATCCGATGATGAATGGATTGCTCAACAATTTCCTGATATCGATGTTATATTAGGAGCCCATACACATCATGTGCTTGATCGTGGAAAGCTTGTAGGCAATACGCTTTTGGCGGGAGCAGGAAAGTTTGGACAGTGGCTTGGACATATTGAACTTAAGATCGACTCTGCTCAAAAGAAGCTGGTAAATAAAAAAGCGGAGATTATTGAAACGAAAACGATTGAAAAAGAAGATGTTTTTACCATAAAGTGGCTTGATCAAAAAAAAGCTGAAAGTGCTCAAAAACTTAACGAAGCTGTTGTGGAATTAAAAGAAGAATTACGGATTGATTGGTTTTCAGATTCACCATTTGCAAAGCTGTTGGCTTCCGCTTTAAAAGAATGGTGCGATGGGGAAGTTTCCATGGTGAATGCCGGAGTATTGCTTGAATCGCTTCCGAAAGGACTCGTCACAAAAGGCGATTTGCACCGGATTTGTCCTCATCCGATTAATCCTTGTAAAATCATGGTTCAAGGCGATCAATTAAAAGAAGTTATTTTACAAGCACGGACAAAAGAAATGGAGCAATTGAAGCTTAAAGGATTAGGCTTCAGAGGCAAAGTAATGGGGCGTATGGTTTTTGACGGCATTGAAACGGTCATGGAAACGTTGGAAGATGGCAAGGAACATGTGAAAAAGATCTTTGTAAATGGAAAACATCTTGATCAAAATCATGTGTATGCAGTGGCAACTATTGATATGTTTACATTAGGTCCATTATATCCGCAATTAAGCCGTGTAAAGAATAAAATATACTTCATGCCTGAATTGCTAAGAGATGTACTTGCTTGGAAATTATCGAAACAGTTCCTGCAAATCCATCAATAAATTTTTGTCAACATCTCCTTTCCTTTCATAAAGTGAAGTAGGGAAGGAGGGTATTTTATGGTATCTGTATCGCCGGTTAAAATTGGTGATCATCAATTTACCGCCATTACCATTCAGCTGCCAAAAACGAATTTCATGGCTGTTACAGCCGAAAAAGGTTATATTATGTGCGGTGCGCTTGATGTAGCCTTATTGAATGAAAAATTAAAAGAGAGAAAAATTATTGCCGGCCGCGCTGTCGGAGTGAGGACAATTGAGCAGCTTCTTGAAGCCCCATTGGAATCAGTCACAACAGAAGCGGAGGCAATTGGCATTAAGGCAGGGATGACAGGCAAAGAAGCACTATTGAAAATGGTAGAAAAATAAAAAACAACCATTATCTTTTTATAAAAGAATGATTATTGCTCATCTATAGTGTACAGATGAAAGAAGTTTCCAAAACGTACCATCTATGAATTTAAATAAGATGTATTCCTTAATGGATTTTTCAACAGACATGAAAAAGTATTTTCTATCATTTGATCAGCGATATAGTCGCAAGTAATTGCCATTCAGTCGAGTAAAAAACATAAAATTGATTCATAAAGAGCCCGTTCCTGAGTTGGTGCGGGCTCTTTATTTTTTTTCTTTTTGCCATTCAAGCCGTTCCCATAGTTTTAAATGCGGATAAGGGTCAAAAGACCACTCGGTTTTACCGTTGTCTTTATACATCCCGTAATGCAAGTGCGGCGGGAATTTGCCAGATGTTCCTGGAGGGCCGTAGCCGCTGCTTCCGACAGAACCGATGATTTGCCCCGGTTTTACGATTTGTCCAACGTGAATGTCTTTGGCAAAGCCGTTTAAATGTGCAAAATAATGGTACGTATTCTGAATGTCCCGAATACCGATTCTCCAGCCCCCATAGCGATTCCAGCCTTTCATTTCGACAATTCCGTAGCAAGTGGAACGAACCGGTACGCCATAATGTGCAAATATATCTGTGCCTTCATGAATTCTCCGGCCGCCCCATCCGCGCGCATCTCCCCATGTGTCACGGTAGCTGTAATCAGTTCTGACGGGAAGAGGAAAAGCATGCTCGTTTAATTGCAGATGCCCGAAATGTTTGAACAATTTCATATGACCTAAAATAATTCCGACCGTTTTATCACGGTGATAATAAGACCATAAACCAATTTTTAAATTTTCTATATCATTACCATATTTTGATAAAAAATGTGCAAAACTATATAAGACATCTTCATCATGATCCATTTGCGCTTTGCCGTCGCCGTTTCCATCCATTCCGATTCCCCCAAATAGCTGAATGCTAACCGGATTTTGGTCGTTCAAATTCGGATTGGCTGTCCCAGCCCATTTATCAGGAGGAATGTAAATGCCAATAACTCCTTTTTGTTTTGGGATATCATTTTTTATTTTTCTGACGTTTCGTTCGTATTGGTCGCACGCAGCCAATACATACCAAGGAATCTGGGTGATGGCTTCCACCTTTTTATACAGGCTCATTCGCAAATGATTTATTTGTTGTTCAGTTAATTGACTGGACGCATTGGCATGGCTGGAAAATAAAGATAAAAGTGCAGCCAATAATAACATTTTTCTGAGAACCACAATTGATAAACTCCTTTCCATCATGTCATGTCTTAGTGTAAGAAAAAAGTAAAGTTTCAATGGCTGGAAATTGAAGGAATATAAAATTCCTTTTTCTTGTCCAATATCTTTCCTTATGTTAAATTGACTATAGTGTATCATCTTTATTTTTTTAATGATTACATATTGGAGATGATGAAAAATGGCTCAAAAAGAAGAAAGTTTACGAAAACCTGAATGGCTTAAAATAAAATTAAATACAAACGAGAATTACACAGGGTTAAAAAAATTGATGCGCGAGCAAAAGCTTCATACGGTTTGTGAAGAAGCGAAATGCCCCAATATTCATGAATGCTGGGCAGTGAGAAGAACGGCAACATTTATGATTTTAGGAAGCGTTTGTACACGCGCATGCCGCTTCTGTGCAGTGAAAACAGGACTGCCAACCGAGCTTGATTGGCAAGAGCCGGAGCGTGTAGCGGATTCCGTCCGCATTATGAACTTAAAGCATGTTGTCATCACTGCAGTTGCCCGTGATGATTTGAAAGATGGCGGAGCAGCCGTTTTTGCTGAAACGGTTCGTGCTGTGCGCAAAAAAAATCCATTTACTACAATAGAAGTTCTTCCATCTGACATGGGCGGAGTGTACGAAAATTTAAAAACATTAATGGATGCTAAACCTGATATTTTAAACCATAATATTGAAACTGTTCGGCGCTTAACCCCAAGGGTTCGCGCTCGTGCAACCTATGAACGTTCTTTGGAGTTTTTGCGGAGAGCAAAAGAAATCAATCCGGATATTCCGACAAAATCAAGCATTATGATCGGGCTTGGGGAAACGAAAGAAGAAATTATCGAAGCGATGGACGACCTTCGTGCAAATCATGTTGACATCATCACAATCGGACAATATTTGCAGCCTACGAAAAAACATTTAAAAGTTCAAAAATTTTACCATCCAGATGAATTTGCAGAATTAAAAGAAATTGCTTTGTCAAAAGGATTCAGCCATTGCGAGGCAGGTCCGTTAGTCCGTTCGTCTTATCATGCTGATGAACAAGTAAATGAGGCAGCCAAACAGCGGCAGGCAAAAGCTTAAAGCCACAGAGCCGTCAAGAACTTCTTGACGGCCCGTTTTAATAAAAATAGGTAAATAACCTCTAAAAAATTCACCTATGCATCAACGTTTATTTCATTGATCTTTTATGTCGTGATCAATACTTTCGTTCATTTCTCCGAATCCTTCGCCATTTGCATTTTCACCAGCATTCAATTTTCTTCCTTGGGGAGACTTTAACATGCGCTGAATGGTCTGGTTTAAATTGCGGTTAATATTTGGAGACTCTCCATCAAGAGTGCTGTATGATTCGATTTCTTTAAACAGATTAGGATTATCGGTTACATAAATATGAAAATAACGCGGAACAATGGATGCAGCTGTCTTTTTCACTTGGTCAGCTGTTTCAAATTTGTTGTTTGAATCGGTTTTATACGCTATAAGAACTTCTTCATCTGTTACGAGCGTAGCAGCATCATGAACATTTGGAAGCTGGACGGCAAGCCTTCCGATTACGTCTGCTAATTGTTCCCGATTGATGACAGGAGTTTTTACTGTGGCTTTCTCTATTCCGGCTGTTGGACTTTTTTGATGCCGGACATATCCAAAGCTGTCTGAATCTTTATTGCTGTTATAATTATCATTTCTTTCTGCCACGTTTACCGTATTCCCGTTTTCATTATATAGACCTTTTCCTTCTTGATCATATTGGCACCCGCTGGCTGCAAGCGCAGCTATGATAAAAGGAGTAAAAAGCCTTTTTTTCATTTCAGCACCTCCTTATAATTTTAGGATTGCCGCTTTTAAAAAATTGTTGTCAGGCAATTGATGGAGGGAAATCATTTGTTTATGATAAACATATGGAAGAGGGTGAATTTGTAAATGATCACAATTTTTAATCAAACATACGAGCTTATAAAAGATTTTAAAAATGGTTTTAATGAAGAGGCTTTTAAAGCAAGGTACAGTGAAATTTTAAACAAATATGATTATATTGTCGGCGATTGGGGATATAGCCAATTGCGGCTGAGAGGATTTTTTGATGATCAAAACCAAAAAGCAACACATGATACGAAAATCAGCTCATTAGATGAATATTTGTATGAATATTGCAATTTCGGCTGTGCTTATTTTGTATTAAAGAAAATAAAAAAATAAACGCCAGATGCAAAAACATCTGGGTGTGAAAAAGTAATCAGGACGGCATACAGCCGTCCTGATTACTTTATTTCATACGGGTCTTCTTCATTTTTATCAGGTTCATCATGAGGAGGATGACTGCCCGGAAATTGTCTCGGCAAATTCTGATGCAAGGATTTGAATTCATAGTTAAAACTGCTATATGGACGCTGACCTTCTTCCCAAGGTGTGCTTTTATTCTCCACAGGTTCATCCTTTCCCCGCGGAGCTCCGTAGGCGCCTTCCGGCATATCCTCCGGGATAATATAGTTTCGCATTGTTTCCACTACTGAAAAATCAGTATATTCATTATGTTTGTCCATTTTGTTCACCTGTCCATGATTTTACCATTATCGTTCCTCATGGAAGGTAATTTATACATTAGACGATCTCATATAAAAACTCCCGAAGCTCTTTTGCGTCTTCATCATTTAATTGATAAACATCTTCTAAATACCCCGGTTCTTTAAGATCATCTTCCCCAATGATCGCAAACCGGTTGCTTTGCAAATTTAGTACAAGATATTTTCCGTAATAGCGGTCCGATTGAATAATGGCTAAATCAAAGCGTTGATTTTCTCCCATAAAGCTAACAAATCTTGTTTTTGTCTCGACGGTTTCATCATACAAAAAAAAGCGTTCGGCCATGGTTCATTACCTCCGTTTCTTATAATTGCATTGTAGCATAAGATGATGCATTCACAACGATTTATCGCAAATTTGTGAGAAAACTTACCTCTGTTTCGATTCGCAAGCGATTTTTCTGTTGAAATAGAAGCAAAATAACACAATTTTTTTATCAGCCCGCACATCTGCTGCCAATCAGCCATGATTTCTGTATCGAATGGGAAGTTAATTGGAGAAACATATCATGAATCGGCACGAAAGTCATATTCAAAATCCTCCTCTGCTTGTCATGAAAAATCGTCATCTGTAAAAGCAATTTTTTGTGCGCGTTTAGGAATTTCTTTATTAAATTGAAAAAATCTAAGCGGATCCTACCCGGCATGCAAGATGTATCAAACCGCGGAAAGCTTACGCCTGCTCAATCACGAAATCCAAATTTTAGAAACATCAGCTCTGTTTGCCAAAATCGATCCGTCTAACGAGAGGATTTTAGTGCTCTGCTTTAAAAAACTCAAAAGTGTGTAAAGTAGTAGGTAGTTCAAATGGTCGAGTATGGTAAAATAAAAAACGGATACAAAAACCTTAAGAAAGGAAAGAAATTATATGTATTTTGTGGACAGAAAAAAGATTGAAGATACTGTAAAATTTGTAGAAGATCTTGTATCCATGTTTGAAGGACATCAACAGTGGGAGTCTGATGTTGAAAAAAAAGCGTTGGAGCGGATTGCCCAATTGTTGATTGAGGCGATTTTAGATATCGGAAACGGAATTATTGACGGTTTTATTATGCGGGACCCGGGAAGCTATGAAGATATTATTGACATTTTAGAAGATGAATCTGTCGTTGACAGCAGGGATGCGGAAGGATTAAAAAAATTAATTTCCTACAGAAAAATGCTCGTTCAAGATTATTTAAACATACGGCATGAAGAACTGTATGATTCAATATCAACCCATTTACAAGTTTTGAGAAATTTTTGCCATCGTGTTCGAACCTACTTGGAAGATGAACTTGGACCAGTTACAGCTTTTAAGCCGTAATGGATTGATTGAAGGAGTGAAAAAAAATTGAAGAAATATAAAGGATATTTCATCGATTTAGACGGCACCATGTATCGGGGTACAGAAAAAATTGAAGAAGCTGAAGAATTTGTTAAAAAACTGAAGGAAAAAGGAATTTCGTACTTATTTATGACAAACAATTCTTCTAAAACTCCGAAGCAAGTAGCTGAAAAACTAATCAGTCTCGGCATTCCGGCGGAAGAGCATCAAATTTTAACTTCAAGCATTGCCACAGCCAATTTTATTTGGGAAAGAAAACAAAATGCTTCTATATATGTAATCGGTGAAGAGGGGCTGCGAAAGGCCTTGGAGGAAAAAGGTTTTCGCTTCGTCGATGAAAATCCGGATTTTGTCGTTGTGGGTATTGATCGAAACATCAATTATGAAAAGCTTGCCAAGGCCTGTTTAGCGGTTCGCGCAGGTGCAACATTTATTTCAACAAACGGGGATACTGCTCTGCCGACTGAGCGAGGACTGCTTCCAGGCAATGGCGCCATTACATCGGTCATTTCAGTATCTACAAATGTTCAGCCGATTTTTATCGGAAAACCTGAAAAAATTATTGTAGAGCAAGGGCTGAAAATGCTGAAAACGAAAAAAGAAGAAACGCTTCTTGTCGGAGATAATTACGAGACGGATATTAAGGCAGGTATCCAATCAGGGATGGACACCCTTCTTGTGCATACAGGCGTAACAACGAAAGAACACTTAAAACACAAAGAAATACAACCGACTTATACAGTGAATAACCTTTCGGAATGGCATGTGCTATGATGAAGCCTTTTTCTTTTCCAGCTGATTTCACAATAGGTGCTCCGCTGCCCCTACTGTGAATCAGTGGATCGATGGGCGAGACGGCTTGAAGCTGCCGCTGCAATGGCTCCGACAATATCATCTAGAAAAGTATGACACTTACCTGTGCTTTTATCGTTTAAATGAGCAAGTATACCAGGCTTTTGTTTATCGATATAGCCATAGTTCGTAAACCCGATTGATCCGTAAATATTCACAATGGAAAACGCAAGAATTTCATCAATTCCATATAATCCTTCATCCGATTGGATGATCGATTGAAGAGGCTCCCGTAAACCCCCCTTTTCTGCTAGAACATCTAATTGAATTCCGGTTAAAATGGCATTTTGAACCTCTCTTTTCGAAAGAACTCTTTCCACGTTTTGCAAACAGTCTTCTTTTGTTAAGTTCGGATAATATTGCTGCTGTAAAAAATAGACGAGCTCTGCGATGTCATCCGGTGTAACTCCTCTATCTTTCAGCCATTTTCTTGCAGTTTGCTCTATTTTATCCATGTCGTTCACCCTATCTTTTACAAGTATATGAAAGTGCTGAAATCGGCTGTGACGCCGATTTCAATAAATTCTTGCTTAAATTTTCAAAAAGCATCAACATCTTTTTTATATTGTATACACAAAAGCTTTTCTACATGTTATAGTTTATGGCATTTTTTCATTATTTATATTGGGGTGTTTTTTTGAAAAATGGATTTATAGGGGGAACTAGGAATGAAAGAGCTTTTAAAAAAGCATTATGGAATAGATGTACTCGACTTTTTTTCAATTGGTCAATGGCAGGGGTTTAAAACAAAAAGAAATATCGGTTTTATTGCTGCTGTTTCACATATTGACCATAAGGAGCTTTATGAACTGTATGAAATGAGTCGTTATCTCCTTATGACTAGCGAGAGAAAAGCTGCTTCGTTTTTATTAACTGTAAATGGGGATCTTACGGCAGAACATAATGGAACGCGCTACGCTGTGTTTCAAATACCTCAACAAACAAAGCGGCTTAATATAACTTCTCTAGGAAAAGAGCTGTCATTTTTTCACGAAGTTGGCAGAAGGCTGCCTTTTACTCCCGTTCATTCGAATCGAATTGGGCAATGGAGAAATTTATGGGCAAGGCGGATCGATCAAATGGAGCAATTTTGGAGTATTCAAATTGCTTCAAAGCCTCATCACGCCTTTGACAAGCTATTTATTGAATCCTTTCCATATTATTTAGGCTTAGGCGAAAATGCCATCCAATATTTAGCGGATACTGAGCTTGATGATCGACCATTGCCGGTTGATTCCGGCACCATATGTCATCAACGTTTTACGAGAGAAACATGGGAAAACGCATTTTCATTGCCTGTTGATTTCGTTTTTGATCATGGAGGAAGAGATATTGCTGAATGTTTAAGGTATGATTTTCTGACAGGAAGGCAAACAATTGATGAGCTTTTTTTGGCAGAATACGACCGAACGTCTCCGTTATCCTCTTTTTTTTGGCGGTTAGTTTTTAGCAGGCTTTTGTTTCCTGTTCATTATTTTGAATGTGTTGAAAACTATTATCTTGCAGAGGAAGAAGAAAGGGATTCTCTGCAATTTCAAATGGAAAAAATTTTGCAAACATCTTCGCAATATGAGCAATTTTTATCTTCGTTTTCATCTATGATATATTTGAGGAAAAAGCAAATTGTATTGCCGGCTTTGACATGGTTATAAAAGGTTCAGTCGCATTTTGTTGTGGTATCATAAAAAAGAAAGCAGCTAAAATCTTGCAGCTGTTTCGAACAAAGCATTGATTTTGTCATATCAATTCAAAACAATAGCTATTTATTAGAAGAAGGAGAAGATGAATCAGTGACCCAATATATTTTTGTAACAAGAAAACTGCCAGAAAACCTATTGGATCCTCTTCGTTCCATCGGAGTTGTCGACATGTGGGAGCAGGATTCTCCATGTCCGAGGTCTGTATTATTGGAAAAGGCAAAAAAAGCTGATGCTCTGCTTACAATGCTGTCAGACCGGGTGGATGAAGAACTGCTTCAAAAAGCCAAAAAATTAAAAATCGTTGCTAATTTAGCAGTCGGGTATGACAATATCGATCTCGAAGCGTCGAAAAAGTACGGCGTGACTGTATCTAATACACCGGATGTACTAACAGATACGACTGCCGATTTAACCTTTGCTTTGTTAATGGCAGCGGCAAGAAGATTGGTTGAAGCTGCGGATTATGTAAAAGAAGGAAAATGGACAGGGTGGTCTCCATTTTTGTTGGCAGGAAACGATATCCATCATAAAACGATTGGGATCGTTGGGATGGGGAAAATTGGAGAAGCTGTTGCGAGACGGGCAAAAGGATTTGATATGGAAATTTTGTATCATAATCGTTCAAAGAAACCGGAAGTGGAAAAAGAGCTTGGAGCGAAATACTGCACATTTGATGAATTGCTAGAGAAAGCCGATTTTGTCGTTAATTTAACACCATTAACAAATGAAACGAAAAACTTGTTTGACGAGGAAGCCTTTAAAAAAATGAAAACAAGTGCAATATTTGTTAATGCTGGCAGAGGAGCATCTGTTGATGAAAACGCTTTGTATAATGCTCTAAAAACTGGTGAAATCGCTGGTTGTGGATTGGATGTGTTTAAAGAAGAACCGATTGATTCCAATCATCCGCTTTTATCATTGAAACAAGTTGTAGCACTTCCGCATATCGGCAGCGCGAGTCGGGAAACCCGCATAAAAATGATCGAACTTTGCGTCGAAAATATTCAACGTGTGTTAACGGGCGAGAAACCGAAAACAGCCGTTGTTTAAACGCCCAAAAAGCGTTTACATATGCGGATGATGAAAATTTCTCTTGTAAAATCAGTCATTGAAATTTATAATGTCTTATAAAACAGTTAATGTCTTTTTACGGCAGACAATTGTCTATTATAAATAAACATAAGGGAGATGAATTGGTTGGAATCAATCTCAGTAGGACTGCTCGGTTTAGGCACCGTTGGTAGCGGAGTAGTAAAAATCATTGAAGACCACCAGGATAAGCTCATTCATTTAATCGGGTGCCCCGTGAAAGTAAAAAAAATTCTTGTTCAAAATACAAATAAAAAAAGAGACGTTCATGTAGAACCTTCCCAATTAACGACAAATGTTCATGAGGTAATAGAAGATCCGGATATTGACGTCATTATTGAGGTCATGGGGGGAATTGAGCAAACGCGGGAATATTTGCTTGAAGCATTAAATCGGAAGAAGCATGTTGTGACGGCAAATAAAGATTTGATGGCAGTGTACGGAACTGAGTTGCTCAAAAAAGCGACGGATAACGGCTGCGATCTTTTTTATGAAGCAAGTGTCGCAGGCGGCATCCCGATTCTGCGTACATTGGTAGATGGATTGGCGTCAGACCGGATTACAAAAATGATGGGGATTGTTAACGGAACGACAAACTTTATTTTAACGAAAATGTCAAAATACGGAACCCCTTATGAAGAAGTGCTGAAGGAAGCGCAAAGATTAGGATATGCAGAAGCTGATCCGACTTCTGATGTAGAAGGCTTGGATGCAGCGAGAAAGATGGCGATTTTGGCAAGACTTGGATTTTCTATGGAAGTAGATTTAGAAGATGTGGAAGTAAAAGGGATAACGGATATTACACAAGAGGATATTGATTACAGTAAACGGCTCGGCTATACGATGAAATTAATCGGCATCGCCCATCGAAGCGGTGATAAAATTGAAGTTAGTGTACAGCCTGCACTGCTGCCCGATCATCATCCGTTAGCTTCCGTCCAAGATGAATATAATGCGGTTTATGTGTACGGCGAAGCAGTAGGGGAAACAATGTTTTACGGTCCCGGCGCAGGAAGCTTGCCAACTGCAACCGCTGTTGTTTCGGATTTAGTAGGCGTATTGAAAAACATGCGTCTAGGTGTAAATGGAAGAAGCGCCGTAGCCCCGCAATATCAGAAACAATTGAAGGCACCTGAAGAAATTTTTGCCCAATACTTTTTACGAATTCACGTAGAAGATCAAGTTGGAGCTTTTTCAAAAATTACATCCCTCTTTTCAGACAGAGGTGTAAGCTTTGAGAAAATTCTCCAATTACCTCTGAAAAATAAAGATTTAGCGGAAATTGTCATCGTTACCCATAAAGCATCGAAAAAAGATTTTGAGGAAATTTTAATGGAGCTCCGAGATTTGCAGGTTGTTAAGGAAGTTAAAAGTACGTATCGAGTAGAAGGGAACGGCTTATTATGAAATGGAATGGACTAATTGCAAAATATAAAGAATTTTTGCCAGTAACGGACAAAACACCGATGCTGACATTGAACGAAGGTAATACTCCTCTCATTCATTTAGAAAAATTATCTGAAAAATTAGGCGTTGAGCTGTATGTGAAAACAGAAGGAGCGAATCCTACCGGTTCATTTAAAGACCGCGGTATGGTGATGGCAGTTGCAAAAGCGGTGGAAGAAGGAAGCACAACTATAATGTGCGCTTCAACTGGAAATACGTCTGCAGCTGCTTCCGCCTATGCGGCACGTGCAGGATTGCGTTCCATTGTTGTTATACCGAACGGAAAAATCGCTTTTGGAAAGCTTGCCCAAGCAGTTATGTACGGCGCAGAAATTTTTGCAATTGAAGGAAACTTCGATGATGCCTTAAAAATGGTTCGTGAAATTTGTGAAGAGCTGCCAATTACTCTTGTCAATTCTGTAAATCCTTACCGAATTGAAGGGCAAAAAACAGCGGCGTTTGAAATTTGTGAACAGCTGGGAAAAGCTCCGGATTATTTGGCGATTCCGGTTGGAAATGCTGGAAACATTACAGCATATTGGAAAGGATTTAAAGAGTTTAATGAGCGGCACCAAACAGGGCTTCCAAAAATGCACGGTTTTGAAGCGGAAGGCGCCGCAGCCATTGTAAAAAATCAAGTGATTGAAAATCCGGAAACAGTGGCAACTGCCATTCGAATTGGAAACCCAGCAAGCTGGGAATTTGCTGTCAATGCTGCCAATGAATCAGGCGGAAAGATCGATATGGTAACAGATGAAGAAATTTTGGATGCTTATCAATTAATTGCAAGAACGGAAGGCGTTTTTGCTGAACCTGCTTCAAGTGCATCTATTGCAGGAGTGATGAAAGATGTAAATTCGGGGAAAATCCCGAAAGGAAGCACAGTTGTAGCAGTATTGACCGGCAACGGATTAAAAGATCCGAATACTGCGATCGATGTGTCATCCATCCAGCCGATCGTGCTGCCTAATGAAAAGAAAGCTGTGATGGACCATCTCAAGGGAGATGGGCATGTATGAAAGAAGGAGACATGTTAAAAATTCAAGTTCCCGGAAGTACAGCCAATCTTGGCCCCGGTTTTGATTCTGTAGGGCTCGCTTTAAACCGCTATTTAACACTAGCCGTTACATTTGCGGAAAATTGGACATTTAAGCCGGTAAGTGAAGAAGTAGCAAACGTACCGGAAGGGAAAGAGAATTTAATTTATAAAGTCGCTTCCAAGCTAGCAGAAAAACATAGTGTTAATCTTCCTGCATGTTATGTGGAAATTTCAAGTGATATTCCGATGACAAGAGGACTCGGAAGCAGCGCGGCCGCCATTGCAGCAGGGATTGAGCTTTGCGATCGTGTTTGTAAACTGAATTTGAGCGATGAAGAAAAAATTCATTTTGCCAGCAAGTTTGAGGGACATCCGGATAATGCCGGAGCTTCTATAGTAGGCGGTCTAGTGGTCGGCTATTTAACAGATGACCACACATATTTTGTAAAAGTGGATAATCTGGATGTGGATATTATCGCGGTTATTCCGCCATATTATTTATATACGAAGGATTCTAGAGGCGTTTTGCCGAAGACATTTAAATTTCAGCAGTCGGTGAAAGCCAGTGCGATCAGCAATGTGCTTGTTGGGAGCATCATGAATAATAATTGGGAATTGGCAGGCCAAATGATGGAAATGGACATATTCCATCAACCGTATAGGGAAAGTCTAGTTCCTGAACTGTCAGCTGTTCGAAAGATAGGAAAAGAGCACGGTGTGTACGGGACTGTATTGAGCGGTGCAGGTCCAACGATATTGTGTTTTGCTCCAAAAGGCATGAGACACTCATTGCGTCCTAAACTAAAAGAGGCTTTTCCTCATTGTGAAGTAACACAGCTAGAAATTGATTATGAAGGGACAAAGTCTTGGTTTACTCATATTGAAAGCTTGATATAAAGAAACAAACCGGCTTTTCGCCGGTTTGTTTCATTAAAATACTTGTTCTACTTCTACGATGCCTGGAACTTCTTCCAGCAGAGCCCGCTCAATACCTGCTTTCAAAGTAATGGTAGAACTTGGGCAGCTCCCGCACGCACCTAAAAGGCGCAATTTCACAATGCCCTCTTCAACATCAACTAATTCGCAGTCTCCGCCGTCACGAAGCAAAAACGGGCGCAGCTTATCTAAAACTTCCTGTACTTGTTCTTTTATTTGAACATCTGACATACTATCGACTCCTTTCTTATCCATCATTATATTCAAAATGAGCGATAAAATCTATTTGTAAGTTTCAAATTCATTGTATCACATTTTTTTTAAATCTAATATGGATAATCTAGGAGATCATCATTTTATTAAATAGGAGAGAACAAACATGAGAAAACCGGTAGAAATTTGCGTTTATGGTGCAGAAAACTTATGTCCAAGCTGTGTAAATTCGCCTTCAGCAAAAGATACATTTGAATGGCTGGAAGCAGCACTGACTAGAAAATATCCAGATCAGCCATTTGACATCACATATATTGATATATATTGTCCTCCGGAAGATGAAGAGAAAAAGAAAATAGCCGATCAAATCGTGAAGGAAGAATATTTTTATCCCCTTGTTGTCATAAATGGAGTGGTAGTAGGAGAAGGAAATCCAAAGATAAAAAGGATTTTTCAAGAGATGGAAAAACATGGTTACCAACCTGTGTAAGAAAGAGTTTACTCGTCATCCAGAACTGTGAAAGAAAAAGTGCATTGTCGATTTCTTCAAGCCAAAAGAACAGATCCGCTAAAAAAACGCTGCTTCGTTTTTTTGCATGCAAAATAATAGACAACTGTATTTCTCTTGATTTATATTTTCCAGTGAAAGAGTTCCGGAAAAAGAGAAGCCGGACGTACAAATGAACGCCCGGTTTTCTCATGCTCCACTATGATATTTATAAATCCAAAGAATTCCTGATTTTAAAAGACGTGGCACACGTCCAGTGAGTGCGCGATCTCCTACCATCCCAAAACCTGATTTTTTTCCGAGAGAACCGAGAACGCCTTTTAATTTGAACGGCGGCAGTTCCTCTGGAAGAGGTTCGTTGTTCCATTTTTTGAGCAATACTTGTACAATTTGTTCAGCCTGCGCTTCGGCAAGTTGAGCACTTGGTGCGTAAGGAAGGCTTGCACAGTCTCCAACAACATACACATGTTCATCTTGAGGAAGATGATGGTATTTTGTTAAAATAACCCGTCCTTGCCGGTCTTTTTCAACATTCAATTTCCTTACGACATAATTCGGTTGAATTCCTGCGGTCCAAACGACAACATCACAAGGAATCGGTTCATCATGGTTATAAACCATATTTGGCTCAACTTTTGTAATATTGGCGCTGTTGATTACTTCAACCCCGTGCTCTTCAAACCATGTTTGGACATATTTGCTTAATCGTTCCGGGAAGTTTGATAAGATCACTTTTCCGCGGTCAAACAGCTTGATTTTTAAATCGGATCTGCTTTCACGCAGTTCGCTTGCCAATTCAACGCCGCTCAATCCGGCTCCAACTATGCAGACTGTTGCACCTGCTCCTAAATTGTTCAGCTTTTGATACGTTTCACGTGATTGATCGATTGTTTGAATGCTGCAAGTGTATTTGTCAGCACCCGGAACATTATGATACTTGTCTTCGCATCCTAATCCGATGATAAGATCATCATACGTGATTGGAGATTGATCTTTTAAATGTACAAGCTTTTGTTCAAGGTCAATGTCCGTGACTTCACCGTAATGAATGTTCAATTTCGGGTGTTCTGGAAAGGCCACGCGCACGTGCTGATCTGAAATCGTTCCCGCAGCCAGCGCATAGTATTCCGTTTTTAAACAATGATAAGGGTTTTTATCCACTAATGTTATTTCGACACCATCCGGCAAGTTATTGGGAAGCAGCTTGTGAAGAATTCTCATGCCGCCATAGCCGCCTCCGAGGAGCAGTAACTTTCTCATCGCGATTCCCCTTTTCCCTGCAAATGTTTACCCCAAAACTGTGACAATCGTAACAAATGCCACTAAAAGTATAACGAATTTATGTATAAATCACAACATACTTAAGGAAAAATAGCACAATTGTTATGGCAAAATGTTAAATGAGCCTTGAAGTTCAATGCTTTGACAATGAAGAAAAAAAGCATTATGATAGGCTACTGAGTATAGAAGGAGGACAATTCACGTGAAACCAATTATAGAGTTTTGTGTCAGCAACTTAGCAAACGGTTCACAAAAAGCATTAGAACAATTAGAAAAAGATCCTAATTTAGATATAGTTGAATACAGCTGCCTAGGGTATTGCGGCCAATGCTACGAATCGCTTTTTGCCCTCGTAAACGGAGAAGCGGTAGAAGGGGAAACGGCAGAAGAGCTAGTGAAAAATATTTATCAATTTTTAGAAGAAAATCCAATGTTTTAATAGAAAATAAAAGTGAATGATAAAATTAAAAGGGAGACAAGCTTTTGATTCTCCTGATTTTGATCCTGTTTCTAAATATTTCATTCGAGGTATGAGAGCATATTATAAAATGTAAGTATGAATCTCAATATTGTTTCTCAGTACGACGCTTGCCTTTGCGGATGAGTCTTTTTTTTACGTATGAGCAAGATGTTTGAAGCGGCAGGCTGATGATATAAAAAATAAAAGCCCCTCTTATATTTCCCGAGGAGCTTTTATTTATATATGAAAACGGGGGATATTTTTATTGTCAACAAATTTTGAACGTTTTATACTTATAAAAACAAATTTTTTGTTGTTTTGGAGGAAAAGATGGAAACTTTTCAATTTACAAAAATGCATGGATTAGGAAACAGTTATATTTATGTAAATGGATTCGAAGAAACGCTTCCGGAGCATCTCCTGCCAGATATTGCGCGAAAAGTTGCGAACGTTCATACCGGCATCGGTTCAGATGGGCTAATATTAATTCTTCCATCTGAACGTGCGAATGTGAAAATGAGAATTTTCAACAGTGACGGTTCAGAAGGAAAAAACTGCGGAAACGGTTTGCGCTGTGTCGCAAAATATGTTTATGAGCATAACATAGTAAAAGAGAAAAAGTTTTTGATCGAAACACTTTCTGGCTTGGTTGAAGCCGAAGTCCATAAAGAAAATGGACGAGTATCATGCGTCACAATTGATATGGGTCACCCTAAGCTGTTAAAAAAGGAAATACCGATGGCCGGAAACGGAGATGAAACAGCTATTGGTGAAATCATGGAATTTAACGGCTCGAAATATGAAGTCACAGCGGTTTCGATGGGAAATCCACACATCATCTTTTTTGTGGACGATATTGAGAAAGCTCCATTAACAACATTGGGGCCGGTTGTCGAAAAAGATGCAAGATTTCCAGAAGGGGTAAATGTAGAATTTGTCGAAATCGTCAATGACCATGAGCTTCATTTTCGAGTATGGGAAAGAGGTTCAGGTGTCACACAAGCTTGCGGCACCGGAGCATGTGCGGCAGTGGTCGCATCCGTATTAAACGAGCAAACAACAAGAGGCAAAGAAACAGTTGTCCATCTTGCCGGCGGCGATTTATTTATTAAATGGACTGACGAGGGGAAAATTTTGATGAAAGGACCTGCTGAAACGGTTTGCACGGGGACCTATTATTATGAAGCCGGTTCAGAAATTTGAGAGTTTTTTTCTGAAAAGGTATACTAAAAGTGACTCAAAAATTAATGAAAAGGAGGATGGGTCATGTCTGAAATTGTTATGCTTACCGAAGCGGCAGCTTTTCAAATAAAAGATATGATGAGAGAAAATGAGGAAGAAGGCGCCTATTTGCGTATTGGTGTGAAAGGCGGCGGCTGCACTGGACTTTCATATGGCATCGGGTTTGAACAAGAAAAACAAGAAGATGATCACGAATTTGAACAATTCGGCATTCGAATTTTAGTGGATAAAGACAGCGCCCCTATATTAAAGGGAACAAAGATTGATTATAAACAATCGATGCTTGGTGGAGGATTCACAATAGACAACCCTAATGCGATTGCGTCTTGCGGTTGCGGCGCCTCCTTTAGAACTGCAACACACGCTGGAACACCGGAAGAGTGCTAAAAAAGATTCTTTCCTGAAGCCAAGCATAATGATCGCTTTATTCCTTAACTTTTTCTATACTCACAATAAAATATATCCTAATAAAGTGGAATCCAAAAAAAAGTCTGCTTTATTAGGATATTTTTATGGGAAAAACGGCTAAATGCAACTTATTAAAAGTGATAGAGAATTAAATGAGGATATTTACAGATCACAGATTTTCATCATGGAAGACTGTGCGAAAGACTATATGAATTACCATGAAAGTTGAAAAAAGATAGGGCTGTCCGATGAGTTTCTAAAATGAAGGATTTTGGAGCTACTTTGAAGGAGTTTGTAAATGTCCTTCATAGAGGCAATGAAGTCCAACAAGAAGCAATTGTATGTGCTGAATGTCCGTCATAAAACTTTTGAAGACTAATTCAGAAAGAGAGCATAAGAAAAGTCCTTCATAAAACTTCTGAAGGATGTAAACAAAGGAAAAATAGTCTGTCCGATAAGCCCCTTCTTCTTGATGCAGTATGGTTTCTTTAGAAAAGTACTTGACAAAAAGGCTGTCTCAAAAGGTCATAAAAAATGACCTTTTACGAGACAGCCTTTATTCTTTCCAATAAAATTTACTTTTGCTTATTATTCCCGCTGTAAGGGGGCTGTTCAGAAAGGCAGATCCCCATTGAAAAACAAAAAATCATAAGTCCTGGTATTTCAACGTTTCTAAAACATGAAAGAGGGTGTCAAAAAGCCGAAAAAACGACTTATTAGACACCCACATCTTTTTCATCAATTAAACATACTTGTGCTGTGCATTGGCTGAACTTTTGCGCTTGGGTCAATATAAGCTTTGGCATTGTTTACAGCTGTTGGACCTTCGCCAAACCCAGTCGCAATTAATTTTATTTTTCCTTCATAAGTACAGATGTCTCCGGCAGCATAAATTCCCGGAATATTTGTTTCCATTTTTGAGTTAACAACAATCGAATTTTTCTCAATTTCCAGCCCCCAGTTTTTGATAGGGCCTAAAGAGGAAACGAAGCCAAAATTGACAATTACTTCATCTACATCAATAATCTCTTTCCGATCTCCTTTTGCTTCTTCGACTACGACTTGTTCAATTCGATCCTTGCCGATAAGCTCAACAGGAACAAAAGGTGTTAATATATTTGCTTTAGAATTTTTTAATTGATTTACGCTATGCTCGTGCGCGCGAAATTTATCTCTTCGATGGACAACCGTTACTTTTTCTGCAATAGGCTCAAGCATTAACGCCCAGTCAACAGCTGAGTCGCCGCCTCCAAACAGGACGACCTTTTTGCCTGCAAAATAGTTTAAATCTTCTACAAAATAGTGCAGGTTTTTCCCTTCAAATTGCTCAGCATTTTCCAGCTGAAGTTTACGTGGTTGAAATGCGCCGTTTCCGGCAGTGATGATAATCGTTTTTGAATAATGTATTTCTGAATTTGTCGTTAACTTAAATGTCCCGTCACTTTGTTTTTCAACTTCCTGAACTTCCTGTTCAAGGCAGACGGTTGGATTGAATAAGGCAATTTGTTCTTTTAAATTATTGACTAATTCTTGAGCTCTAATTTTTGGAAACCCCGCTACATCATATATGTATTTTTCAGGATAAAGCGCTGTCAATTGCCCTCCTAATTGTGGAAGGCTTTCAATAATTTTAACGGAAGCCTGCCTCATTCCTCCGTAAAAAGCTGTGAACATCCCGACAGGTCCCCCGCCAATAATCGTTATATCGTAGACTTTGCTGTCCTCTTTCACAGACGATTCCCCCTCTTGTTAATCTTTATTAATCATATCATAAAAAAAAGATTGTAAAAATACAAAAATTCTGTCATTTAAAGATTTATAAAGTTGATCATTTAGCTTAAAAATAAACTTGAAAAGTTGGACACAAACGGATATCATGACTATAGGTAAAAAGATGTTAAATTTTATTGACAATTTTGCCCTTATAATTTTTTGTCCAAGAACGTGAATATTTTCACAAATTATGTGAAAAGTGAGTCTAGAATTGACCGCTTTAAAAATTACGGAAAAGGTTGGTGTGTCTTGTGAGAAATCCTAAAGTTGTTATTTTAGGTGCCGGTTATGGAGGATTAATGACCGTAACACGTCTACAAAAAATGGTGAGTGTGAACGAGGCTGATATTACACTTGTCAATAAGCATGATTATCATTATGAAACAACATGGCTGCATGAAGCATCTGCAGGCACCCTTCATCATGACCGATGCCGCTATCCAATTAAAGATGTAATTGACACAAACAAAGTAAACTTTGTGCAAGATTCTGTAAAATTAATTAAAACAGATGAGAAAAAAGTCATTCTTGAAAATGGCGAGCTTAACTATGATTACTTAGTAGTCGCTCTTGGGGCTCATCCGGAAACGTTTGGAATCCAAGGGTTAAAAGAATACGCTTTCACAATTTCCAACATTAATTCTGCTAGACAAATTAGAGAGCATATTGAATATCAATTTGCTACATACAATACAGAAGAAGAAAAAGATGATACACGTCTAACCATTGTAGTCGGAGGTGCAGGATTCACTGGAATTGAGTTTTTAGGCGAACTTGCCAACCGTGTTCCTGAGCTTTGCCGAGAGTATGATATTGACCCTAAAAAAGTCCGTATTATTTGTGTGGAAGCAGCACCGACAGCACTTCCAGGTTTCGATCCTGAACTTGTGGAGTACGCAGTTAATCAACTGCAGCGCAAAGGTGTTGAGTTTAGAATCGGCACAGCGATAAAAGAATGTACTGAACAAGGAATTATTGTTGGGAAAGACGATCAAACGGAAGAAATAAAAGCAGGCACTGTTATTTGGGCGGCTGGTGTGCGCGGAAACAGTGTAATTGAAGAATCTGGTTTTGAGGCAATGCGGGGCCGCGTAAAAGTAGAGAAAGACTTGCGCGCACCAGGACATGATGATGTGTTTATTATTGGAGACTGTTCATTAATTATTAATGAAGAAATCAATCGTCCATATCCGCCGACAGCGCAAATTGCAATGCAGCAGGGAGAAGTTTGCGCGAGAAATTTAGCTGCATTAATTCGCGGTAAAAAAGAACTCGAACCATTTAAGCCAGATATTAAAGGAACTGTTGCTTCTCTAGGAGAAGATGATGCAGTAGGTATTGCGTTAGGCAAAAAAATGGTCGGTACAAAAGCATCCTTCATGAAGAAAATGATTGATAACCGCGCGTTATATATGGTTGGCGGAGCAGGTCTCGTGTTGAAAAAAGGAAAATTCAAATTTTTTTAAGCTGAAGAAAAGAGCAAAGGCTTAAGGGCTTTTGCTCTTTTAAAATAATGTTTTATAAACATGAACAGCTTTTGTAATTTCTTTTAAAGCAGGAAAGTAAAATGTTTGGAGAAGGAGCCGCTCTGTATTTATTGAATTTTCGTAGTAATAAGCTTTTAAACAAATTAAATTAAAGAGCTCGCTATGCTGATTGCGATTAGAGGGTTCGATTCAGCATAAAATCGCCATGCAGATCTGCAATTATATAGTAGCCTGATGTATTTGGTCTGTCGGACAGCTATACCCGATATTTCCTTCAAAGTTCTTCGTTTTATTCTCAAGTTCTTGTGCTTCTTTTGTTTGTTTACACCGTCTTTTTTGTGCTTGAAGGAATGAAAGTTCTCTCTTAAATGTTGAAGCCAAATCCCTCTTTATGGTACTAGCACAAAAGCATCTCACATGAGTAAAAAACAGACAAAGCACTGTACATTAGGACAATCTTTCTTAAAGGTGATTTTTGGCATTTTGAAACGTTTGGGGAAACTTCCAGTTTTTTTGTATAAATTTTGAACTGCTCAAAGGTTGGAGAGCCTACTGAGAACCTTTTTGTGTGCATGTCAAACTTGCTTTGCTGATTTATGCCGATTAAATTAAATCTTGTACTTGATATATTGGAATAAATAGGTTAATAATTAAGGTAACAATTTATCGATTTGCTGCTTTAAAGGTTTGGCACATGTAAGAGGATCTGGCAAATTAACAAAGGCTGGTCAAGTTTTATCCTTATTAAACCACATAAGAACTTTTAATAATAATACGACAGTTTTCTGAGGGTGAGGTCACGATGATGAACATACCGGTGCTGTTGATTTCCATGCTGCTGTTCTTAGTTTTATTTTTTGGAATCGGTTTTTTATTAAATATGCTTTTAAGAATGTCATGGATAATGGCGATACTTTATCCGTTAGTATGTATTTTTTTAATTGATGAAGTGAATTTTTTTGATTATTTCAAATCACCTAGCCGCTCATTTTCTCTGTTGGGTGAAAAAATCGCCTCTCTTGCCGTAGCAGACATTCTCATTTTAGGAAGCGGGATGGTAGGTGCGATTCTATCAGGGATTGTCATTCGAATGCTTCGAGCAAGAGGATATCAAATGTTTTAAGCTTTTCCGTATAATCGGAAGGCTTTTTTTTTTAACAATGTTATTTGAGTGCCTACATTTTATTTTTAATTTATCGGAAAATTTATACATGTCGGAACGTATTGAAAAATACGCTCCTTTCAAAAGCTCCTCCAACGTATATTTTGTTTGCGATTTGGAAACAAATAGACGGTGAGAGGAGTGAAATTAGAAAAAATGAAGAGTATAAAAATGTGGACTAGAAGAATTATGATGAGTCTGTTGTTTATTGGGGCGTTTTTAACAACTTTTGAAACCATTTCAGGTGTGAAAGCAGATGAACTGACAAAATGGGTGATCAAACAATATAATCAAAGTGAAAATTCCCAACAAGCCGTTGCAAAAAATATTAATCATGCAAATCAAGGACAGACGATGGAAAAATCCATTGATTTATCAAAGTATCCAAAAAAAACAGTTGTGGCTACCGGATATACAGCCGGATATGAGTCGACAGGAAAACATCCTGGCCACCCTGAATATGGAATTACTTATTCAGGTGTTAAAGTAAAAAGGGATCATTTTTCCACTATAGCAGCAGATTTAAACGTTTTTCCGATCGGAACGATACTTTATGTACCCGGATATGGCTACGGAGTTGTTGCAGATAAAGGTGCTGCGATTAAAGGCAATCGGCTTGATTTGTATTATGAAACAGTAGAAGATGTTTACAATCAGTGGGGAAAGAAAAAAGTGGATGTTTATTTAGTTAAAAAAGGAAACGGAACGTTAACAGAAGAGGAATTAAAAAAATTAAACGAAAATAAAACGATGGAAGTTTTTAGACAACGGTAGCTTATCCCACAGGGATGGGCTTTATTTTTTGGTTTGAAAATAAAGCAAAGTTCTATTCGACCTCGTATAATAATTGAAGGAGGTGGAAAAATGTTTAAAGTACTAGACGGTTTAGAAGGGGAAAGTTTAATTGTTGGCCTTTTTAAGCAAAACGGAAATTTGTCAAAAGCTTTGCAGGAGCTGGATAAAAAATTGAACAATCAACTCACCAAGCTTATAAAATCAGGTGAAATTTCTTCTGCGAAAAACAGTGTCGCAAAACTATATACATTCGATGCTGAAAACGTAAAACGAATTTATTTTGTCGGGCTTGGGAAAGAAAAAGAATTCACGTTCCAAAAGGCAATGGAAGCTTTTGGGCATGCGTTTCAAGCTGTTCAACAAGATCAAAAGAAGATCGTAAGCGTACAGCTTTCTACCTTTATTGGAGGAGATGTGGAAGAGATAGATGCAGCTCATGCACTAGCGGAAGCGTTTGCCCTTTCTACATACAAAATAAAAAACTATAAACAACGATCAAGCAGCAGCGAATCAAGCATTGAAGCTGTTCATGTTTTGACAGATGCAGATAAAGCGAAAATAAACGCAGCCTTAACTGCCGGTTATGTTTATGGAAGAGGAACAAATTCGGCAAGAACTCTTGTGAACATGCCTTCAAATTTATTAACTGCGACAGAACTCGCGAATTATTCCATCGAACTGGCCAAAAAATATTCTTTTGAGATCGAAATCCTTGAAAAAAAGGATATGGAGGAAATGGGCATGGGGGGGATATTGGCGGTAAATAAAGGCTCCAGTGAACCCCCTAAAATGATTGTGTTAAAATACCAAGGAAAAAAGATTTGGGACGATGCGATTGGTTTAGTCGGCAAGGGAATTACTTACGATACTGGGGGCTACTCGTTAAAACCTAGAGATGGGTTAGTAAACATGAAGACTGATATGGCAGGAGCAGCAGCCGTTTTAGGAGCGATGGAAATTATCGGTGAAATAAAACCGAAACAAAATGTTGTAGCCGTTATTCCGGCTACTGACAACATGATTGGCAGCGGAGCGATGAAACCGGATGATGTCATCGTGTCATTAAGCGGAAAAACAATTGAAATTTTAAATACAGATGCTGAAGGGCGTTTAGCTCTTGCAGATGGCATCACTTATGCAAAGCAGCATGGAGCGAAATACATTATCGATGTTGCCACTTTAACCGGTGGAGTTATTGTTGCTCTCGGAAAGCACACAACAGGTGCGATGACGAACAACGAAAAACTGTATGATCAGCTTTTGAAAGCGTCTGTTGAATGTAATGAAAGAATATGGAGATTGCCAATTTTTGAAGATGACCGCGAGCGGGTAAAAAACAGTAAAATGGCGGATTTGAATAATTCCCCTGGCCGGGAAGGACATGCGATAATGGGCGGTGCTTTTTTAGCAGAATTTGCTCAAGATACGCCGTGGGTTCATTTAGACATTGCCGGGACATCCACTACTGCTAAGAAAGGCCCTCTAGGACCTGAAGGAGCAACTGGTGTAATGTCTCGAACATTGGCGGCCTTTGTGGAAAAATTCGTGCCGATTAAATCATGATGGGATCATCCATCATTCGGTTGAACTATTGCAGATTAGGCTTTATGTCAGAAATGTTATTGCTGTTTCAGTTTTTCGGCAGGAGCCACAATTCAATATAAAGGAGAAGAGACGGAATCTATTCTCCTTATTTTGTAAAATAGATGAGCGCCATTCAGTATGCTTGAAAATCGTGGATTGATTTCTTTCTGACATGTATGTTGTCGGAAGCAACACCAAATTAGGATAATGTGTCGGCACATTCTGACTTAACAAATTGCTGCACATTTATCCTGATTTGGTCTGTATTGTGAACGATTAGCTCAGTACTTAACATGTTTATAAGTGCGCATTTTTTAATGCTTTTTAAAAGAGAGCGAAGGCTTTTTTTGCATTTTTGATAATAGATTCGGCAAGAACTGTTTTCCTTCTTTTAAGGTAAGTCGAAAATATATGTGTATTATGTGGCAGAATTCATATTTGCGAACTCTTTTTCAAAAACTTTTTCTACAGGAACATAATTGTACCCAAGATCGCGGGCGACTGCCTCATACGTTATTTCTTTGTTGGCAACGTTGACACCTAATTTGATCGCTTCGTTTTTGGCGATTACTTCTACTAACCCTTTGTTGGCTATTTGCAATGCATATGGAATGGTCGAATTAGTAAGGGCGAACGTAGATGTTCTCGGAACTGCTCCCGGCATATTCGCAACTGCGTAATGAAGGACTCCGTGCTTTACATATGTCGGATTGTCATGAGTGGTGACATGATCGCTCGTTTCAAAAATCCCGCCCTGGTCAATGGCAACATCAACGATGACTGATCCAGGTTTCATCGATTTTACCATTTCTTCAGTCACAAGCTTTGGCGCTTTTGCACCGGGGATTAAGACAGCACCGATGACTAAATCCGCTTCTTTTACTGCTTCGAAAATATTATAGGAGTTAGACATGAGCGTTTGAATGTCGTTGCCAAAAAGATCATCTAATTCCCGAAGACGCTTAGGACTTACGTCAAGGATCGTTACATGAGCTCCTAAACCGATAGCCATTTTTGCAGCATTTGTACCGACTACCCCGCCGCCGATGATGACGACCTTGCCGCGTTCAACGCCTGGAACACCGGATAATAGAATACCTTTTCCGCCGTACGGTTTTTGTAAAAATTGCGTTCCAACCAGTGTTGCCATACGACCGGCCACTTCGCTCATCGGTGTTAACAGGGGTAACGAATGACCGTCAGAAACTGTTTCGTAAGCGACCGCAATCACACCGGATTCCTTCAACTCTTTTGTCAGCTCAGGATTAGCTGCAAGGTGCAGGTAAGTAAACAGAATAAGACCATCATGGAAATATTTATATTCTTCTTGAAGCGGCTCCTTGACCTTCAACACCATATCTGCTTCCCAAACCTTGCTTGTATCATGAAGAATTTCGGCGCCTGCTTGAATATATTCTTCATCATGAATTCCGCTTCCAAGACCTGCACTTTCTTCTACGAGTACACGGTGACCTGCCTTGACTAATGAAACAACTCCAGCTGGTGTAATGGCTACACGATTTTCGTTATTTTTAATTTCCCGCGGTACACCAATTATCATTGCAATCCCTCCTGTATAGTATAATTTCGTTTTAATATTCCATATGTACCAACAATGAGTCGGAATTTTCATGTACCTGTCCATTTTATTGTTTCTTTTCCTGCTGGCAATCATTCATTGAATTTTTTGTTTTTATATCATATGCAAATCCGTGTATGTTTGTCTGCAGCTTTCAGCGAAACCGCCAGTATATTTGCATAAATTTATAAAATCCACTTCCGTTGCGAAAATTTCGAACATATGGTATCTTATACAGAAATATTTAGGAGGGATGAGCTGTGAAAAGGGTCACTTTAATGGAAGTCTTCACTCATCCAATTACACAAAAATATTTAAAACGATCTGGCATCGCTCACGCGATTAAAACGGCTGATCACGCTTTTCGTCTTGCGATAGCATTCAATGTAAATCCCGATCTTGCGACAAAGGCGGCGCTGTTGCATGATATTGGCCATTATGAATGGTACACGGACGGTAAATGGGATTATGAAAAATATCGAAAAAATGATATTCATGCAATAAAAGGAGCGAACAGAGCGCATAAACTGCTGATAAGGCTTGGGGAAAAGCCTGAAGCAGCCAAGCAAATTGCTTTAGCTATTCTCCTTCATACGGATTCGTATTTGCCTGATGGTAATTTAAAGCAAAATCCTCTTCAGCGTATAGTTCGGCTTGCTGATGAATTGGATGAAGAACCAGGCGGAATGCATCATTACCGTCAAATTGACGAAAAGCTGGCTTTAAAGAAAATTAGGACTCTAGATAAAAAAGTTGAAAAGTACTATTCTCAGTTAAAATCCATTGTATAAGTGAACAATTTAGGCGTTTGATCATACAATACTATAAACAAACAATGGAAGTGGTGGTTTCGTTTGCCTTCTTTTGTAGGTCCAATTGAGATTAATGAAGTCGACTCAGGAATCATAAAAGTGGGTGACAGCTTTTCTATTTCTCCTAAGGCGAGTTTAAAATCTGCGCTTGGTTCAGGAGCTTTAAATGTTGGAGACTATGTAAAAACATTTGACGTTCGTAGCAAAACGAATGAACATTCGAAAAGTTTCTTTGATCAACCGATAATAGGGAATAGGTAAAATATTTTGCAAAACCTGAGATTGATTTTTCTTTCAACTCAGGTATTTTTTTATATAGAGGGAAAAAAGGAGTGAAACAATGAAAGTACGAAAGGCAAATATAATACATAACGGTGAAGAGATCAGAAACGTCTATATTTATGAAAACAAAAAAGAGGAGTATATATTAGTTGCTGTACCGCAGCTTGAATGGTCCAAGATCATTAAATATGAAGAAATCAATGACAAAACAAGAGAACATTTACAAAATTCTATTGCAAAAAGATCGAATGAGAACATTGCCATTTCACTTTCTTCGAAAATTACTCAATGGATACAGGAAATGTAAATTTTCAAGAGGATTTGAGAAACATGTAACCTCTGCTGTCAGACGGAGGTTACATTAGATTGCTTTCTTTTCTCTCTACTAATTCTATGACATCATGTATGTCGACTTGTAATACGGAGCAAATTTTTGCAAGCTTATCTAGAGGAAGGCGCTTCGTTTTGTTGTGGCACATTTCCCATACAAGCGTATGGCGAATATCAGCTTGACGGGCAAGTTCTCGTTTGGTCATTCTTTTTTGTTTCAATAAATTGTCCAATTTAATATGTATAACATATTCTTTTTTTTCCACTATGTTCACCCTTATTTGTCATATCTTCTCGGGATTTAGAAAATATTCTATCAATGTTCTTTCGTTCATTCAACCCTCTTTTATCAAAATTTTCCTTCTTTTTTATATGAATTTAACAAATGGGGGGAAGAAGGAGTCCTTCTGTTATAAAAATCATGATCATGCAATCTTTATAACAAGTTTGCCATACATCGCAAAAAGACACATACAATCACATTGCGTGTTTTTCGGTATCACGCATAAAACTTCAAATTAGTTTTTCGGTGAAAAATGATCGAAAATTCTATAAAATAAATATGAAAGATCGAAAAAAGGATCTTTTCAAGGGAGTGTGATACTTTGAATCATCAAGAAATCGAAAAAATCAACAAGATCTTCTTAATGCTTGAAAGGGAGTTAGACGAAACGAAAAAGGCGCTTGATAATATCAATAAGAGCATTGACAAATACGATAAATATCAATATACGAAAATTGTATAATGAGGCGACGACCAAATTTGGTCGCCTTTTTTATGATAATATATAATTTATAGTATAATAATTGCAAAACATCCATAGATTTCAAGCTGAATATAAATCAGATCAAAAGGAGGGGATGGCATTAAAAAGTGAGTTATTATTAAACAAAGTTCAAGTGGCAATGTTTATGAAGGATGCGGTCGAAAGGTCTGTAGACTGGCTTTATTTGCGGAATCTTTTGCATCGTTTTATCGAATCTAAACAAACATTTCCTTTTGCAGAGCTTTGTTATTTGCATGCGAACGTATTCAACAGCGAAAATGATGAAGAAGAATTGTACAAGCTTATGGCAGCTGCTGAATTGCTCGTCCTAGCTTTTGATATGTTTGATGATTTGGAGGATCTGGACAACTTTACAGAACCGTGGATGGATATTGATAGAGGGGAAGCGATTAACAGCTCATCCTTTCTTTATACGTTAAGTTTATCGCATATCCATTCGCTGTCATCACCTTATCGTTCTGAGATCCTTGGTCTGTTTCTTGAATATGCTTTGCAGGCTATGAAAGGCCAGCATATTGATTTGGCAAATGCCGTGAAGACAGAAAAAGAATGTTTGCAAATGATGAGATGGAAATCAGGTTCCCTTACAGCTCTTGCAGCTGAAGCGGGTGTCATGTTTGCATGCGGGAAAAGATACGAGGAAGTTAAGGAATACGGGCACCAAGTAGGGATTGCCGGCCAGATTGAGAATGATTATAAAGGATTGTTTACTCCGCATAAACAGGACAGGAAGTTTTTGAAGCCGTCACTGGCATTACTTTATTTGCAAAGGAAATTTAATCAAACAAGCGTGGATATTTTACAATATGTGCACAGCGGAAAAGACTTCGACGAATACTTTGGAAGCATTGTAGCTTTTAAAGAAAAGCTGTTGGAAGCGGGAGTCACCCAATATTTAAATGTGATGAAACACATCGCGCTTAAGAAGGCTGAAACTTATATAAAAAAACTTCCGCTGTCTGCTGAGAAATTGGATGAACTATTAACAAATTTAATCAAAAAATAAAAAAGGAGAGATCAATATGCAAGAAATCGTAAATTTCTTAATCGAAAACCCTGATGTTTTGGAGAAAGTCGTGAATGGACAAGCTAGTTTGATTGGAGTTGAATTGGAAGAATTATTGGGTATAATTGATGGGTTTGTAGATACGCTTTCTGCAAATTACAGCTATTGGTTATCATAATTTTAAAACGTTAAGCGGTGGGTAGTGTTGATTGAAAAGTTTAAAATAATGGATCGATTTTATAAATCATTAGTCATCATTAGCGTTTTCATTGTTTCTCATTCATTATATGTATTTTTTAAAGCTCCATATATTGGAGCTAATCTTAAATTAAATGAGAAAGGTCAAGTTGAAATCGTTGATTTAGATCCTGCTGCTTGGGCGAGCAAAGCGGGGATAAAAAAGGGGGATATATTATTAGAACTTAATGGAGAAAGAATTCAAGGTATAAATATTCAACTTCAACAAGACAGTATTTTGAAGATTAAATCTCAAGATGGAATTAAAGTATTAAAAGTAGAAAATTTAATTTTTTCTGAGCATTCCTTGTACATGCTCATTATTCCATTAATTATTTATTTTCTTTGTTTGTTTTGCAGCTATTTTATATATAAATCAAATGAAAAAATAAATAGTATTTCTCCATATTTTTTAAACATTTTTTTACTGTTTATTTCTTTAGCTTATTTAAGCGGCAGTGCTTCGGCACGTGGTGATCATGTTTCACAATACTTAGTACTCTTATTTTTTATTAGTGTTCCAGTCATTTATTTACATTTTTTATATTATTATTTTCTTGAATTTGGAAACGTATTGTTCAACAAAAAACTGATATATGCAGGGTATATTATCGTTTTCCTCAATATAGTTGCGAGAATCATTGAAGATTTTTATAATCATTTAAGTTTATTCACAAAATTTTTTAGTTTATTTTCTTTTTTAGTTGTCTTTTTTATAAGCTTTGTTACCAAAATTGTTGGTTTAAGTAAAGTTAAATTTTCTGAAATTGAATATCCGGTCAAAGTACTAATCGTTACAAACGTTATTGCTTTTTCACCGTTTATTGTTCTATATGTCATCCCTTATTTGTTTTTGGAACAAGCAATTTTTTCGCCTGCCCTTTTAGCGTCATTTTTGTTATTAGTACCTTTTTCCCTTGTGTATCAGTTTCTATCATCAAAGATATATGATATTGAGTTTATTCTAGGCAGAGTCAAATATTATGCTCTCCTTTCCATTTTGCCGACTATCTTTTTAGTGGCTTTTATCATACTGCTAAAAGAACATAATCCCAAAATTTACCCTATTCAACTTTCAATTATTATATATATATTAATGATATGTGTTTTTTATTTTAAAGAAATTGTTGACTTCCGCTTCCGGTTTAAGCGGTTTTCGGAAAAATATAATTATCAGGACAGCATTTTGAAGTATACGTCAAGGATCCGGAAAGCAGGCAGTTTAAAACAGATGATGGCTGAGTTAAAATCGACTATTTTAGAGGTTTTGAAGGTCAGCCGTGCATACTGCCTTGTTGTTCATGAGAGTGGACGGATCGAAATGGTTGATGATGATGGGGATGGCGTTCTTTTAGAAATTGCCCCATACGAAAAAGATATTTTAAATGCTGTAACAGAAATAGGGAAAATTGTAGAATTTGATAAAGGGTTTGTGTTAACTGTCGGTGAAACGAATAGAAGGAAATATGTTATTATTTGCCTTTCTGTCATTAAAACGCCTAAACTGACTCGTGATGAAATTTCTTGGCTGAATTCCCTTGCTTTTTATACGAATGTAACTGTAGAAAACTTTTTGAAAATAGAAGAATTGATGGAAAGGCTTGAAAAAGCGGAAGAGGGAAACAGCAATCCTGCATGGCTCAAAAAACTGCTGTTTGCAATTGAAGAAAAGCAGCGCTCCAATTTGGCGAAAGATTTGCATGATTCTGTGCTGCAAGATTTGATTTCGTTAAAAAGGCAATGCGAATTGGTTCTGGAGGAATCTGGACAATATCCTGCTGCTACGATCGAAAAAATTCAGAGCATGAATCAAAACATTCTTGATATCATTCATATGACGAGGGAAACGTGTCAAGAGCTGCGTCCGCAAATTTTATATGACTTGGGACTCGTCAAGGCGGTATCAAAGCTAGTAGCGCAATACGAAGAACAGTGTAATTTTCAAATCCGCTTTAATACGGGGAATTTTAACAAGCAGCTTGATATAAACATGCAGCTTAATTTGTACCGGATCATTCAGGAGCTTTTATCAAATGCGCGCAAGCATTCGAACGCGAAGCAAATATTAATTATGCTCGTCAATATAAGAGAAAAAATTGTATTGCACTATGAAGATGATGGCGTAGGCATCGATGAAGAACTGTTGTATGCGAAAACAGAAAGCATGGGATTGTCCGGAATTAGAGAGAGGGTAAAAGCTTTGGATGGTGAAATGAAGATTGAGACTTCTCCGGGAAATGGATTTCGGGTCTTAATTGAAATTTAATCACATTCTTGGGGCTGTCCAAAAAGTCAGGGTAACTGACTTTTTGGAGCCCCTCATTTTTTCACTTTTTAAAAAAAATGCACAAAAAAATCGTCCTTTCTAGTAAAATGAAGTTACCACACAACATTACAGAAAGGACGATTTTTTATGAGCAATCAAATGATTACTCGTGAAAATTATAACACACAAATGACACTTCCTCTAGATGGAAAAGAAGAAAAAACTCCTGCCAAAAGAAATTTAGCCCCTACTTTCAAACCATATGACAACCGTCAAGTTCAAATGATTTATGATATTGAATCTCTTATACCCGAACATCACGTGGCACGTGTCGTGGACGAAATGGTGGAGGCGATACCAGATAAACAATTGTTTTCTCATTATAAAGGCGGCGGCAGAAGTTCCTATCATCCCAAAATGATGCTGAAAATCATTCTGTATGCTTATTCTCAAAAGGTTTATTCCTGCCGAGGAATCGAAAAACTCGTTAAAGAAAATATTCCTGCCATGTGGCTTTCAGCGATGCAACAACCAGATTTTCGCACCATTAATGAGTTCCGAGGGGAACGGATGAAAGCTTTCATGGATGAGCTCTTTGAAGTCATGATTCTCAAATTGATAAAAGAACATTACATCACGATGGAAAACTACTTTTTGGATGGCACTAAGATCGAAGCCAATGCCAATAAGTATTCTTTTGTGTGGAAAAAATCCACTTTGAAATTCGAAGAGAAATTAAAAGAAAAAATCCAAGAAACACTAAAGCACATTCATGAATTAACCCAATTAGAAGCCGGAACAGGGCAAAAGGAAAGCGATCAACATACAGAGATCACCGAACAAAACATGGAGGAAATCGCAAAAGAAATAGAAGAAAAAGTTGAAACGCTAACGGAAGAAATCGAAAAGGAGACCGATACATCCATTCGGAAAGAGAAGCGAAAAAAACGCAGTCAATTAAAGAAATCGGTGAAACAAATTCGTGAAGATTTCCTGCCCCGAATGGCAAGATACAAGGAACAAAAGGAAATGTTCGGTGACCGTAACAGCTACTCGAAAACAGACAAAGACGCAACCTTCATGCGCATGAAAGAAGACCATATGAAAAACGGTCAGCTCAAGCCCGGATACAACGTGCAAATGGGGACAGAGAATCAGTTTATCTTGTTTTATACCATTCATCAACGACCGACCGATACACGTTGCTTTATCCCACATATGGAGAAGCTAGCCTCCAGTTCATTACCGATGCCCAAAACGGTCATTGCGGATGCAGGCTATGGTAGTGAAGAAAACTATGTATATGCAGTTGGTGATGAGAAAGAGCCCCGTTTTGAGTTTCTAATTCCTTATGGGAGCTATGTAAAAGAACAAACACGTACATACAAAAAAGACATTAAAAATGCCAAAAACTGGACCTATTGTGAAGAGGATGATTGTTTTATTTGCCCGAATGGAAGGAGAGTAACGTTTAAAAAATACCAAAACAAAAAGAATCCATCTGGCTATGAACAAAGCTTCAAAATATACGAATGTGAAGATTGTACCGATTGCCCATTGAAAGCGAAATGCACAAAAGCGAAGGGAAATCGTCAAGTTCACTGGAATCCCATCTTCGAAGAAATGAAAGCAAAGGCCAAAACAGCCCTTGAATGTGAAGAGAAAGCCGCAATCTACGCTCGACGCAAAGTCGAGGCAGAAAGTGTGTTCGGTCACATCAAGGGCAATCGGTCGTTCCGCAGATTTTCTTTGCGGGGCCTCGACAAGGTACATGTTGAGTTTGGGATTGTGGCATTAGCCCACAACATACTGAAAGTAGCCGGCATCCGCCAGCTACTTTCAGATAAAAATCGAAAAAATATAAAAGCAAGTGGAGAGAAACGAATTGTTTTTCTCCACTTGCTTCATTTTAGGGACTTATCGGACAGCCCCATTTTACTGTAGATTTTGTCTAAAGAGGTGGAAAACATGATTCGTATTTTAGTGATTGACGATCATCCTGCTGTGAGAGAAGGGACAAAAGCGATATTGGAGACGGATTCTGAAGTTGAAGTGGATTGTCTGGAGCCTCCTTATACGGCTGAACTTATGAAGAAAATCGATTTTTTGCAATATGATGCAGTTCTTATGGATATGAATTTAGGTGACGTCAACGGGATTGAACTGGCAAAGCAAATAACATCCCAAGAACACCAATGCAAAGTCCTTCTTTATACTGGATATGATGTCAATGATTATATGGAAGAAGCGATTTCCTTAGGCATTCATGGAGTAATCAGCAAGACGGAGTCAAAAGAGAAAATATTATCTCACATTCGCCATGCGTTGCTTGGTGAGATTATTCTATCATTTGATTACGTAAAAAAATTGATTGAACGACAGACATTAAAGTCGCCATCTATGAAAGAAGCAAATGAGCCTTTAACAGATAGGGAAAAAATGATTTTAATGGAAGTCGAAAGAGGGTTAACAAATCAAGAAATAGCAGATAAGCTGCATTTAAGCAAAAGATCGATTGAATATAGTCTGACTTCCATTTTTAATAAGCTGCACGTCAGCTCTCGGACAGAAGCCGTATTAATTGCGAAGTCAGAAGGCATTCTTTAAATAAGGAGTCCCGTCCAATTTGATTGCTAAAAAAGATAAGGCTCATGAATGAACCTTATCCTTTGCTTTCTTTTTTTCTTTTAACTCATCAATTTTGCTGTTTTCCCATAGTTTCACTTTTGTATGGTAAGCTGCGCGGCTGATTAAATGTCCTGCTACAGGCGATGTTAAAAATATAAACAGAATTCCCAGCAAAACTCTTCCATTCATATGGTCTTCAAGTACCCAAAAATATAAGAACACCCCTAGTAAAATAGAGAGCACACCTAATGTCGCGCTTTTGGAAGCCGCATGGTTTCTCGTATATACATCTGGTAGCCTCAACACACCAATGGCGGAAATTAGGCTGAAAAAGGCTCCTTGGAGAATGAGATATCCGATCACAAACTTACTGATTGTTTCGATCATTTTCGATAATTTCTCCTTTCTCCAAGAATTTAGCAATCGATACTGTGCCGATAAAAGCTAAAATTCCAATTAATAAAATAATGTCCAAAAAAGCGCTTGTATCTAAAACAATCGACATGATCGCTGTGATCCCGACTAAGTTAATGCCGATCGCATCTAATGATATGGCGCGGTCTGGAACGGATGGGCCTTTGATGAGCCGAATCATCAATAAGAGAGAGGAAGCAGCGATAAGAGCCAAAGAAATCCAAATAATAAATTCAAACATTAACGGCTCACCTCCTTAATAGCTTTCTCAAAACTGCTTTTTATATCTTTTCTTGCTTGTTCGACATTCGCTATATCCACAGAATGGATATAAAGCGTTTTATTATCATCGGAAATATCAATAACAAATGTTCCTGGTGTTAAAGTAATGAGATTGGATAGAATCGTAATTTCCCAATCTTTTTCCAATTCTGTTTCAAAGGCAAAAATTCCAGGCTCCATTTTCAATTTTGGCGACAAAACGATTTTTAAAACAGCAATATTTGCAAGGACAAGCTCCTTCAAAAAGATGAATATGAGCTTTATGACAGCGGCAATATTGTACAGATAAAATCGTCTTGGAAAAAAACGGCGCAGCGCGAAAAGAATGATAATACCTAAAAGATATCCGATAAAAAATGTGATGAATGAGTAGTCATCCTGCAAAAGCATCCATGTAATGGCAATCATAAAATTTAACAGTATTTGAAAGGCCATGTGATCTACTCCTTTAATACGGCTTCAATATAAAGATCTGGAGAAAGAAGAACCTGTTCTGCCTGTTTGATGTATGAAGAGATAAATTCTGTGCCAAGCCCGTAAAATAATGAGAGAGCAAGCAAGAAAGCAGCCGGAACGTAAAGACTTTTTACTTGACTGGTTTCCCGAACTTGCGGAATTTTTTCCTCTCCCCAAAAACCGTTAATAAATATTTTCATCACAGAATATAGGACTAAAAGGCTTGAAAGCAAGACTGCGAAAGCTAATACAAATTCACCTTGCTCAAATCCCCCTTGGACTATTTTCAGTTTCCCGATAAAACCGCTTAATGGTGGAATGCCGGCTAAAGCTAATGCGGCGATAAAAAACATCCACCCAAGTGTTGGGTATTTTTTTATTAGTCCACTGAATTTATCAAGGTTTGTTGTTCCAGTGATCGAAAAGACGATTCCGACCAAAAGGAACAGCAACCCTTTAATAATCATATCGTGGATCATGTAATAAACAGATCCTTCTAAACCTGATTCGGTCATTGTGGACACTCCGAATAAAATGACACCAACGCCTGTCAAAATGTTGTATATCACGATCTGTTTAATATCCGAGAAGCTAATGGCGCCAATAACGCCAAATATGATCGTAAGCACCGCTAGCCATGCGATAAACGTATGAGTAAATGCAATGTCCTGCAAAAAAATAAGCGTAAACACTCTTGTGATCGAATAGACGCCAACTTTTGTCAAAAGAGCACCAAATAGAGCCGTAACAGCTGCTGGCGGAGCCTGATAGGAGCCGGGCATCCAGAAAAAAAGCGGGAAAATGGCTCCTTTCAATCCGAATACAATTAAATACATGATGGAGATGGCCGCGATGATGCCGGATGAGCCTAATTCTGCGACTCGCAGGCTCAAGTCAGCCATGTTTAATGTACCTGTTACAGCATATAGAAATGCAACGGATATGACAAATAAAGCCGATGAAATAACATTTACTAAAATGTATTTAATAGTTTCTCTTAATTGCGGCTTTGAATTTCCGTGAACAATTAAAAAATAAGAAGACATGAGCATAACTTCATAGAACACAAACAGATTGAAAAGATCTCCTGTCAGAAAAGCACCGGACACTCCGGTCAATAAAAACATGACGCCGGAATAGTAGAAAAATTTGCTTCGATTATAATCTACTATTTTGTAGGAAAATAGCAAACAGGCAAAAACAATAATGTTTGCCGTTAAAACAAGCAGAATCGCGTACATATCGGCTACAAGAACAATCCCAAACGGCGCTTTCCAATCTCCGACTTCAAGGGAAATGATTCCGTTTGTATGAACATAGTGAACAAGGAAAACGGAAATGCCGATATTTATAACGGAAGAAACAGCGCTTAAATATTTTTGCACTTTTTCTTGTTTATTGAAAAAAATAAGCAATACTGCAGTTATCATAGGAATAATAATCGGTAAAATAATGATATTGTTATTCATTTCTGATCATTTCCCCTCAATTGATCCATATCGTCTGTTCCAAGTTCTTGATAAGATCTGTAGGCTAACACTAAAAAGAAGGCTGTTACTCCAAAGCTAATGACAATTGCAGTTAATATAAGTGCTTGCGGCAAAGGGTCTACATAAGAAGCTGCGTGTTCATCTAGCAGCGGAACAGTTCCTTTTTTCAGTCCCCCCATCGTTAAAATGAGGAGATGAGCTCCGTGACTCAAAAGACCTGTTCCAATAATGATCCGCAATAAACTTTTTGAAAGCATTAAATATGTAGCTGTCATAAACAAAATTCCTGCAACAATGGAAGTTACAATCTCCATTATTCCGTCTCTCCAATCGTTTGAATAATCGTCATTGTCACACCAACAACAACAAAATATACACCGAGATCAAAAATGACAGCAGTCGCAAGATGCGTATCGCCTAAAACCGGTATGTGAACGTGGCCATGTGTATGGGAAAGGAACGGAACTCCGAAAAGAAAGGAGCCGATCCCCGATAAAATCGCAATCAATAATCCGAACGCCGCCACTTTAACATAATTAATGGGCAAAATCGCTTTCACGGTTTTGACATCAAAAGCGATCAATAATAAAACGATTGCTCCTGATGTGATGAGCCCGCCGATAAACCCGCCTCCAGGGGCATTATGGCCAGCGAAAAATAAATGGAACGAAAAAATGATCACGATAAAAAGTACGATTTTTGTAATTGTTTGCAAAATAAGATCATTCGTTTTTAAACCCGTTTTCTTCAACGTCTTTCCCTCCTGTGCGAAGGCGAATCATACTGTAGACAGCAAGCGCTGCGATTGCCAAAACAGTTATTTCAAACAGCGTGTCAAAGCCGCGGAAATCGACTAGTATAACGTTGACGACATTGTATCCGCCGCCCAAGCTATAGCTCGTTTCCAGAAAGTATTCCGCGATCGTTTTTCCAGTGCGTTCGCTGCTTGCGGAAATGGCCAGCAGCGTTACAATCCCCCCGACGCCTGCTGAAATTATAAAATTCACTAGGCGGAATCTTCGAGTTTTATCTTTTTTCTGCAGCTCAGGTAAGAAATAAAAAGCAAGCAAAAACAAGGCAGTTGATACCGTTTCAATAACTAGCTGCGTTAAGGCTAAATCCGGCGCTCTAAATAAAACGAAAAACAGTGCGAGTGAATACCCGACGGAGCTAAGTGCAATAATGGCTGTCAATCTGGATCTTGCCAAAACAGCTGTGATTGAACCGGCTATCATAACAATCGACAGGATCAATTCATAAATTCCGACAGGTGCAGCATCATCCGCAGCAAAAGAGATTGATTGCTTGATGATCATTGTCGCTCCAACTGCCATGATCATAAATGCAAAAATATAGACGAGATAGTCGCGAATAAATCCAGTCATATAAAAGCTTGTCAGCCGGTTGGAAGTTTTGCCTGTCGTTTTTAAAGAATGATCATATAATTGATTGAGCGTCATCCTTTTCGGCTGCAGATCGTAAACTCTTTTCCATTTTGACGCTGTCAAGTATAGGAATATTCCAAGTATCACTACGCCAACTGTCATCCAAAATTCCGCAGTAAAGCCGTGCCAATGTGAAATATGAATGTGAAAATGTTCTCCATCCTTCAACACGCTAGGCATGACAGATTTCATTGCCGGTTCGATTAAGCTGTAAGCAAGCAAGTTTGGAAAAAATCCAAAAATAACAACAAGGGATGCCAGCACAATAGGCGGAATCAGCATTCCGATCGGCGCCTCGTGGGGTTTTTTAGGCAGATTTTCCAGCTGCAATTTTCCAGCAAATGTTTTAAAAACAAACATCATGCTGTAAATAAATGTAAAAATACTGCCGATCCATGCGAGCACTGGAAGTAAAAACCCCCATGTTTCTGTTTGAAATACATCCATGTTCAATACTCGAATCATACCGGTAAAAAACATTTCCTTGCTTAAAAATCCATTAAATGGTGGAAGACCTGCCATAGAAAACGCGCCGATTAAACCGATCGTAAAGGTAATGGGCATAAGGGACATGAGTCCGCCAAGCTTTCTAATATCTCGAGTACCTGTCTCATGATCAACAATGCCTGCAACCATAAATAGGCTGCCTTTAAATGTCGCATGGTTAATCAAATGGAAAATCGCTGCTAAAATCGCAACTGAATAAAATTCAAAATGATCAAACAAGAGGGCGGCGGAGCCGACACCTAAAAGGGACATAATCATGCCGAGCTGGCTGACAGTTGAAAAGGCTAACATCGCTTTTAAATCTGTTTGTTTCACCGCATGGAAGGATCCCCAGAATAAGGTGAAAATTCCGAAAAGTGAAACGATCCAAAACCATTCGGCACTTCCTGCAAATACAGGTGTGAATCGAGCAACTAAATAAATGCCTGCTTTCACCATCGTTGCTGAGTGGAGATACGCACTGACTGGCGTTGGCGCTTCCATCGCATCAGGCAGCCAAATGTAAAAAGGAAATTGGGCGGATTTTGTAAATGCTCCCAATAAGAGCAGAATAAGGGCTGGGATAAATAATCCATTGTCGGCGATACTGCTGCTTTGGGCAATTGTTTCACGAATGCTGAATGTTCCAGTCATGATGTAGAGCAATATAAATCCGCCAAGCATGGAAAACCCGCCGAAAACAGTAATAAGCATCGATTTTAGCGCCCCGTAACGTGATCTTTCCCGATAATGCCAATAGCCAATTAATAGAAAAGAAGAAAAGCTGGTAATTTCCCAAAAAGTATATAAAACAATAGTATTATCAGTTAAGACTACTCCAAGCATTGACCCCATAAACATCAACAAATAAACGTAAAACGCATTCAGCTGTTCTTTTTCCTTCGACAAATAGTAAATCGAATAAAGAACAACGAGAGATCCGATACCGGTAATGAGCAAAGCAAACAGAAGGCTGAGTCCGTCCACATAAACAGCAAAATCAATTCCTAATGATGGAATCCATTTAACAGTTTGTACGATACCTTCTTTATACTTAACTCCCGGCAAAAATTGAAGAAAAAATATGAATAAACATATAGGAAGGGGAAGCACAAACCATCCAGTATGTATTTTCCGAAATGTCTTATATAGGAATGGTACCATGAAAGCAAATAGAAATGGAAATAATATAGCCCAATGCAGAAATGTCATGTAAACCCTCCTTATCCAATGTTTTGGACTAGCTGTATTTTATTGTTCTCAATATTTTTTGCATATATAGCATTTTAAATTTCAAGTTCATAAGACCACAAATATCGTATCAAAAAAATCATAAAATGTATATTTTTTTGTGAAATTTCCCACCTTGAAAATGAGGTGGTATGATGGCAAAAAAGGTAATGACAGCCGTTTTAATTTTTATCTTATTATTCAGCATTTCATGGTATTTGCATGAACAAACGAAACAGACGTATGTACATCCATCATATGAGTGGACGCCAATCAATACTTTTTCCAAAAATATGAAGGGAGAAACGTTTGCACCAAGAGAATACATTCGTGTCATCAATTACTTAGAATGAAATGCCAAAAATATTTAAGAAAATACAAGTAAAATCGAGTTTTTTAAAGGAAATTGGCGATTGCCCAGTTTTTTTCTTTATTTACAGGAAGAAAAATTTATGAGATGAACAGGAAGTTTTAAAATTTCCTCGGATTATTGTAAAAAACGTTTTTTTATGTTTTCACTAGGAAGGATGCATTTGTTTTTTTGACCGAACCATTTATATCGGTTTTTAGCAATGATCTGATAAAAAAAATCGCGAATTGGTTTCGGGATGATGATGAATCCGTAAAATATTTTCAAAAACCCGTTTAAGTGTTTGGCGATATGTAAAGCAGCAGTGGATTTTGTATAACAGCGATTCCCATCCAATAATACGAGCGAATCAAAAGATTCAGTCGAAAGGCCGAATTGCTGTAATAATTCCTTTCCCTTGCTTGATTGCAGCGGTGCGAATATAAAAATTTCATCTGGATCGTGCGAAATGATGAAATTTACGGTCGAATCGCAAAAATTGCACATGCCGTCGAAAAGAATGATTTTTTTTGGCTTCATCGATATTCACTCCTTTCTTCCATTTTATAATAAAAAATTCCACTAGTGTTGCATAAATATTGTCGTAATTTTCAGTTTTATTATTTTTCCTGTTTAGAGCCAAAAAGGTAAGTACCCAATTAAAGGTGACCCCATCCATTTGGAAATTTATTGACAATTAGACCTGTGCGACGACGACAATTTACTTATTAAGGGATGGCTTTTCCTTCAATTTTTCGAAGCCAGATATGCGCTGGTTTCCACAATGCAGCCCTTAAATAACGGCTAATTTGTAAGGTTTTTCGCGTACTATTTGTTTCGATTTGTGCCAGAACATGTAGGCAAAAAACAATAAGTGCGATAAATACTTGATTTTGAATCGCCCATTCACTTTGACCATAGAATTTTTTGATGCTGAGATGTTGTTTGACCCATTTAAAAAACAGTTCAATAGCCCATCGTGATTTGTACATCTCGGAAATTTCTTCGGCGCTTAAATCAAAACGATTTGTGATTAAATGGAGTTCATTTCCTTTTGAATCCATCACTTTTAGAAGGCGAAAGTAATTTTCAGCACGGTTTTGAGTTGTGCCAATCAATACCATTTGATCCGACAAAACACTCGTATCTTCGGGTAGTTTAAAATCATAAACTTCCCGTATAACAGCGTTTTTCCGTAGTCTGGAAAGAAAGAAGTAGCCGTCATCCGTCATACGATCAAAGCGCTCATAGTCTAGATAGCCACGGTCAAACACATACATGCATTCCTTGTCATCCACCATGATTTCAAGCTGTCCACGGTCATGTTCTCTTGCCGTTGTCATCAAAGCTTTTTCAGGATAGGATATCCCCTTTTCCATAAACACAAGGCGCAAATGCAGCTTTACACCAGCCTTTGTTTTGCGAAACTTCGCCCATTTATGATTGGTCAAATTAAGTGGCAATGTGCTTGAATCAATGATTTTTAAAGGCATGACCCGTTTTGTGTATTGTGTTTTGGCATGAATTTTTGCGACTAAATCAAGAAAAAGCTTTTGAAATAGATCTGGGTTTATACCATTTAATCGCCGTGACAACTGTGAAATACTAATAGAATTAAGGTCGACCCCTTTTTGAAGTTGGTCATCAAAAAGGCAATCGCTTAGCGCATGGAGACTTTCGATTTCTTCCAATTGCGCAAAAAGCAGTAATTTTAGAAATGACTCTGTCGTTAATTTTTTCGTATAGTAATCTAATTTCATCGTTTTCACCTGTTCTTCAAATAATTGAAGATTTATTGGCGAAAACCATTGTCCAAATGAAGTTTTTCGTGTAATCTTGTCCATGAGTTTGGTCCTTTTTAGTGGATTTGGACGGGTTACCACCTGACTTATCCATTATAAAGGACTTTTTCTTTTCACAAAATAAAATAAGTGAAGATTGTGAGTCTTTTTAATATTAAAATTAAATTAATGCAACACTAGTGAAAAAATTCATAAAAAATTTTTTATTTTCCGAAATGGAAGATATTTATTCTTGTTAAATGATATAATGAAGTAACGGTGTTTTCGGAGCAGTGATTGCATAAGGAGGGAGGATGAACGTGGAGGCCAAGAAGCAGTTATTTATTGATTTTGAATTTACAATGGCTGAGAACAAAATGAATCCGGAAGGCTTTTTTCCGGAAATTATCGAAGCGGGTGTCGTAAAGGTAGAAAGGGGAAAAATTAAAGAGACGTTTTCCACATTTGTAAAACCTAGATTTTTTCCAAAATTAACAGAACGATGTAAGCGTTTTTTGGAAATTACCCAAGAACAAGTTGATAACGGTCTATCGTTTTCCGAATTGGTTCATCTTCTTCGCAAGCTTTCTTTTGGGGAAGAAACAATGATCGTGACATGGGGCAACATGGACATGAAAGTTCTTCGCCATAATTGCAAAGAGCATGGACTGCCATTTCCAATAGCAGGTACGGAGATCGATTTATCAATGGAATATAAAAAATTTTTTGGCGACCGCAATCAAACAGGATTGTGGAAAGCTGTGGAGGAATACGGCAAAAAAGGAATCGGCAAGCATCATCGTGCACTTGACGATGCGTTAACAACTTTTAATATTTTTAAGCTGATTGAAAAAGATAAGCAATATCTTTTGAAACCAAAGCCGCTGACAATTGGTGAACGAATAGATTTAACAAAATTATGGCAAAAGCAAGCGACATGAAAAGGCCAGCTGCAATTTGTAGTGGCCTTTTCATAATGCTTTAAAATATTCTCTCTCTAATCGATTCAAGTTTTCAAGAGAACGCAATGCCCAATCGCTTCCATCTTCCTCAAGCTCCTTCTTTAAAGCAGCGGAAGCTTCTTTCAGAGAAGTTTCGTAATCAGGAATTTCCCCGTTATAATGGTGAACCATTTTTTTTGGAATATTTGCTTGTTCATTGAAGGAAAGTGCTTTGCGTTCATGAAAGAACGGAACATCTGCTTGTTTCGGCTGGTGCAAATCCCCTTGCATCGGATGTTTTAAAACCGCTTTTACTCTTACTAAATAATGATTCTCCCGAATTTCGGTAACTTCCCCGATATATTTACCGGTTTTATAAATGCCTGTAACGATATCCCCGACTTTTATGTCCAAAGTTTTCCCCTCCAGCAATTGTAATGTTTTCACCTATTGTACACTTTTATTTTCAGAGCAGATGGCATGATAAAGCAAAATTTTGCTATAGTAGAAAGATAGAATGGATTTGAAAGGTCGTGATGATCATGGAATGGCTTCTAAATTTTATTCTATATTTTCCGGAAAATAAAATTGAATATTTATATGGTTTTTTGCAAATGGTTCCGTTTATCATTTTAGCTGTAGTTGCGATCATTTTTTTTAAAAAAATATCCCGCAAGGAAGAAGAAAAAGCGAATGAGCTGCTGAAAAAGCTTTCAGAAAATGAGAAAAAAAGAAGCTGAAACCGGGAGGCGATGCCTCCCAACGAATGTTAAGAAAGAGCCGTTTTTAGTCTCTTTAATCCATCTAGGACCATCTGCCGCGGACAGCCGATATTCATCCGCACAAAACCTTCTCCAGCCTTGCCGTATTTACTGCCCAGTTCCAATGCTAATTTTCCTTTTTCAAGCAGCTGTTTTTTTAATTGTTGTTCAGTCATATTTAATGAACGGCAATCAAGCCAAATTAAATACGTAGAATCAGGATGGATTACGTTTATAGTTTTTAAATGCTCCCCAATATATTGTTCGACAAGTTTTACGTTTTCTTCAAGGTAAAGGAGAAGTGAATCCAGCCATTCATGTCCGTTATTGTAGGCTGCTTCCATTGCCGTAATGCCAAAAATATTTAAAGAAAAATGCCCCTGCTTTCTTTTCACTTGTTTAAATTTACCTAATATTTTCTTATCAGGAATGATCACTGCTGAAGCTTGAAGGCCGGCAAGATTAAATGTTTTGCTTGGCGCAATAGCTGTAATGGAATTTTGAGCAAATGATTCACTGATGGAAGCAAAAGGAGTGTGCTTATTGCCGAACAGCAAAATATCTGAATGAATTTCATCTGAAAAAACAAACACGCCGTTTTCTAAGCACAATTCGCCGATTTTTGCAAGCTCCTCTTTTGTCCATACTCTTCCGCTCGGGTTTTGCGGGTTGCAAAGAATCAGCATTTTGACGGATGGATCTGCCAGCTTTTCCGCCAAATCTTCAAAATCGATAGAATAACGCCCGTCTTTTAAAACTAATTCATTCTCCACAACAATGCGTTTATTATACTTCACCATGTCAAAAAAAGGCTTGTATACCGGGGGCTGAATCACAATCCGATCCCCCTCTTCCGTTAATGCTTGGATGGCTATGCTCATTGCTTCCACTACGCCTGAACAAAAATCAAGTGAATCGGCTGAAATTTCCCATCCATGTCTTGTTTTTAGCCAATTTTGAACCGATTTTTTTGTTTTGGAGGCGACGCCAGTATAGCCGTACACACCGTGTTCGACTCGTTCTTTCAAAGCCGCTATGACCGCATCGGGAGATTTGAAATCCATATCAGCTACCCACATTGGCAAAACATCTTCATGTCCGAACAATTCTTTTGTGAAATCCCATTTGTAAGATTGTGTTCCTTTTCTTTTTATTACTTGATCAAAATCACTCATCTTCTCACCTCAATACCAATGTATATGTGCTAAAATACAATTGCAAACATTTTGTACCAATTTGGGGGAAGCGATATGGAACAAAAAGAGGCAAATTTATTTATGATTGAACTGTTAAGTGAATGGGATCCGCTCCAACTGGGCAATGATGCTTACGAACTGGAAATAGTTGATTGCATTCAAGCCGTTCATACAATTGATCACCCTTTACAGTTGGCTAGGAAGATTCAGTCAATTTACGAATTCTCTTTTGAAGAGGTTATACCTTTAAAGGAATGTGAAAAAATCGCCAAAAAACTATTGGCGATTAAAAAAAATGTGTCATGCCAATTATTGTAAAAACACTTGCCTATTTAGCCGAAACAAAAATCAAAAATGTGATTACTAACATGATATGGCCGCTCTTCAGGCACTAAATGGCCTGTTTGTTTGAAGGAGACAAAACGAGAGATGGGCAAATCTTTCTGAAGCTGGTATCCGACTTCGATTGGAACGATTTTATCTTCTTCCCCCCATACTAATAAGCATGGAATTTCAATCGTTTTTAAGTCTTGTGAGGAAAGATCTCCTTCACGTTCACGAATCATTCGGGTCAATGCTCTGAAAATTTTATCGTCATAAAACGGTTCGCTATATCCGTATATCATGTCTTCGTTAATGAGCGATTGGTCGTGCACGACACTGCATAAGCTTTTCCATACGCCTTGCCTGATAAATTGTCTTTTAACGTAAAGGTAAAAATACGGGAGATATGAACAAAATATGAGAGAGGAAGGCATCTTTTGCATATAACCAGAGCTGCAAATGAGCACAATTTTTTTAAACAAATCAGGTTTTTGCTTAGCTGCATATAAAGAAATTTGTCCGCCCATGGAATGGCCGACAATTACAGCCTGTTTGATTTGCAGACGTTCTAAAAGCTCTATAACCGCTTTTGCCATGTTGTGATAGGAATAGAAAAACTTTGTTGCTTTTTCGGATTTCCCAAATGGGGGAAGATCAATGGCTATAATGGAAAAGTGCTTTTTTAATAAAGGGATTAATTTTCTGTAGCTGAAGGTGGAGGATAAAAATCCATGAATCAGCACGATCGTATCTGTTTGTTGTGGATGATGATAATATTCGTAATATATATTTGTTCCTAATATTTTCATCTTGTGATGGATTTCCTTTAGCAATGCTTATTTCTCCTTTCAGTAATTTTGTACCGTTAGTTTATCCATCAATTTAAAAAATTTTCTGGCATAGTGATGTAAAAATTCTGGAACGTGATATAATTATCTGAAGATTCCATTTTAGGGGGATTTACAAAAATGAAATTGACTGAAAAGGAAACAGAAATTTTAGAAATTTTGGAGGAAGACAGCCGCTTAACACCTGAAACAATTGCAAAAATGATTGGACTTTCTGAGGAAGAGACAAAGAAATTGATTTCAGGTTTAGAAGAGAAAAAAATCATCGTGAATTATGCGACAACCATTGATTGGAAAAAGGTAGACGGGCATGAAGGCGTAACAGCCATGATCGATGTAAAGGTGGCTCCAAAAAGAGGCGTAGGGTTTGATGAAATTGCTGAACGCATTTATCGATTTAACGAGGTTAAATCGGTTTATTTAATGTCAGGCGCTTATGATCTTTCTGTCGTGATTGAAGGAAAAACAATGAATGATATAGCCCGTTTTGTATCGGAGAAGCTGTCAACGCTTGAATCCGTTTTATCTACAACAACACATTTTATTTTGAAAAAATATAAACATGACGGAATCATTTTTGATCACGAAGATAAAGATAAAAGAATCGTGGTGTCACCATGAAAATGAAGACGTTAAATTCATATTTGTCAGAAACTGTCATAAATATGAAGCCATCAGGCATCCGCAAGTTTTTTGACCTGGCTGCCAATATGGAAGGCGTTATTTCACTTGGTGTAGGAGAGCCTGATTTTGTCACTCCATGGAATGTACGCGAAGCCTGCATTCTTTCCTTGGAACAAGGATTTACGTCTTATACAGCAAACGCTGGATTGTATGAGCTTCGCGAAAAAATCAGCGAGTATTTGTTCAAACGTTTTGATTTACAGTACGATCCGGCTGAAGAAATTATTGTAACAGTTGGTGCGAGTCAAGCGATCGATATAGCTTTCCGGTCTATTATTAATAGCGGGGATGAAGTATTAATAATAGAACCTTGCTTTGTTTCATATGCGCCTCTGGTCACTCTCGCGGGAGGGAAGCCTGTCAGCGTATCTACCTTTGGAGAAGAAGAATTTAAAGTCAATCCGGAAATTTTGGAAAAATATATTACAAGTAAGACAAAAGCCATTATGATTTGTACGCCAAACAACCCGACAGGAACGGTTTTATCGAAGAAAGAGCTGGAAGCAGTTGCACAAATTGCTAAGCGATATGACTTGCTGGTAGTGGCTGATGAGATTTATGCTGAGCTCTGTTATGAAGATGAATATGTAAGCATGCCGAGTATTGAAGGTATGAAGGAACGGACAATTCTTATTTCCGGCTTTTCTAAAGGCTTTGCCATGACAGGATGGCGGCTTGGGTATATAGCTGCTGACCGAGTTTTTGCGCGTGCAATGTTGAAGGTTCATCAATATTCGATCATGTGCGCGCCGACAATGGCCCAATACGCTGCATTAGAAGCATTGGAAAATGATGAAGATGTTTTATACATGCGGAAAAGCTATCAAAGAAGAAGAAACTACATTGTTCAGTCGTTAAATGAAGCCGGTTTATTTTGCCATATGCCGGGCGGTGCCTTTTATGCTTTTCCAAGCATTAAAAGCACCGGATTGTCTTCCGAGGAATTTGCGGAGAGATTGCTTTTAGAAGAAAAAGTAGCAGTAGTCCCCGGCAATGTTTTTGGCCAAAGCGGCGAAGGATATATTCGTTGTTCATACGCATCATCTATGGAGCAGCTTCAAGAAGCGATGAAAAGGATCAAACGATTTGTACAATCTTTATAATGCTTTTATTGCCTGGCCTAATATGAGGCCAGGTTTTTTTATTTATTTTTGCTCAAATGAGTACATTGTGTTATAATTGATCACCGCATATTCGTTTTAAGCAGAAATTATGAATTAGGAGTGTTTAAATGGCTAATCAATATCCTATCGGGGCTGTTTTAGTTGGTAAAGTGACAGGAATCCAGCCGTACGGTGCATTTGTAGCATTGGATGAAGAAACGCAAGGTCTAGTGCATATTTCGGAAATTGCCCACGGATATGTAAAAGATGTCCGGGATTACTTAAAGATCGGCGATGAAGTAAATGTAAAAATTCTTTCTGTTGATCATGAATCGGGAAAGATCAGCTTATCCATTAAGGCAGTGGAAGAAAAATCAAAACCAATTGCTAAACAAAAAACAGAAAACGAAGCGTCAAGAGGCTTTAACACATTGCGTGAAAAACTGCAGGAATGGATTGAACAATCAAAACACGAAAATATTATAAAAAAATAAAGACATACGCATCACGGTCATGGCGGAATTTTACGGAAACGTTATTGTAGAACACGAATTTGTTTTATAATACTTATTCGTGTTACAAAGACTGCTATCGAACTTTGCCCGGACATTCTTTTAAAGATTTATCGAATGTCATTTCGGTTATAGAAGTTCGAAAACGGCAATCCTTCAAGCTGCGCTAATGAAAAAAACCGGCAATTATGCCGGTTTATTTGAACCCTACTTTTCGATTCTGTCGATTTTAGAAAAAAATTATAGAAGGTTTTTTTACAGAAAATTATGTCGATTTTTTAAGCTCCGAATTTTGATCCCATTGAAATGCTTGTTGTCTTTATCTTGTTTCCGTCTTAGGCTCATTACGGGCAAATTCTGCATCAGGTTTAAATAAGAGAGCAAGATTAATGAGACCGGCAATACCGACTATACCATAAATGATTCTAGATAAAGCAGCATTTTGGCCGCCAAAAATAGCTGCCACAAGATCAAATTGAAAAAATCCGATAAGACCCCAGTTCAGGGCTCCGATTATTGTAAAAAGCAGTGCAATCCGCTGTAAAGTGCTCATGTTGCTACCTCCTTTAAGTTGAATTTTTCCTTATTAACTTGTATCAAAATGAAAAATTTATACATCTGATAGCAGGAATAATGAGCCTGTTCTGTTTATTGTTTTCTTGATTTCGACAAATATTTTCGATAAAGTGGAAGACATGGCAGATAAATTTTTAGAGATGGAGGAATTGGCTTATGGCACATGTACGTTTTGATTACTCTAAAGCTTTATCTTTTTTTAGTGAGCAAGAATTTACATATTATCAAGATTTTGTAAAGGTTGCCCATCATTCCTTGCATGAAAAATCAGGTCAAGGAAGTGATTTTTTAGGCTGGATTGATTTGCCGCAAGATTATGACAAGGAGGAATTTGCACGGATTCAACAATGTGCCGAAAAAATCCGTTCGGATTCTGATGTATTGCTTGTCATCGGAATCGGAGGTTCTTATTTAGGTGCTCGAGCTGCAATTGAAATGTTGAACCATTCATTTTTTAATGCTCTTTCAAAAAGCCAAAGAAAAGCGCCGCAAATTATTTTTGTCGGAAACAATATAAGTTCTACATATATCCAAGATGTTATTGATTTTATAAAAGAAAAAGATTTTTCCATTAATGTCATTTCTAAATCTGGAACAACGACAGAACCAGCGATAGCGTTCCGAATTTTCCGTAAATTATTAGAGGATAAATATGGAAGAGAAGAAGCGAAAAAACGTATTTATGCTACGACAGATAAAGCGCGCGGAGCCCTCAAAACACTCGCAAATGAAGAAGGATATGAATCATTTATTATCCCGGATGATGTCGGCGGACGATATTCTGTTCTAACTGCTGTCGGGCTTCTTCCGATTGCGGTAAGCGGAGTGGATATTGAAGAGATTATGAAGGGCGCTCAAGATGCAAGAAGAGATTTTTCTTCTTCCGAGCTAATGGAGAATCCAGCTTACCAGTATGCCGTTGCGCGCAATATTCTTTATAATAAAGGGAAAACAATTGAAATGCTCATCAATTATGAGCCGGCTCTTCAATATTTTGCGGAATGGTGGAAGCAGCTTTTCGGGGAAAGTGAAGGAAAAGATTTGAAAGGTATTTTCCCTGCTTCAGCCAACTTTTCGACAGATCTGCATTCGTTAGGACAATATGTGCAAGAAGGGCGCCGGGACATATTTGAAACGATCTTACATGTAGAGAAGGTACGGCATGACATAACGATTGAAGAAGATGAAAGCAACCTAGACGGATTAAATTATTTAGCCGGAAAATCTGTTGATTTTGTCAATAAAAAAGCATTTGAAGGGACTCTCTTAGCTCATACTGACGGGGGCGTACCGAACCTCATTGTTTCCATTCCTGAATTAAACGCTTATACATTCGGATATCTCGTTTATTTCTTTGAAAAAGCTTGTGCAATGAGCGGTTATTTACTTGGCGTTAACCCGTTTGACCAGCCAGGCGTAGAAGCATACAAAATCAACATGTTCGCTCTTTTAGGCAAACCGGGCTTTGAAGAGAAAAAAGCTGAGCTTGAAAAACGCTTGAAATAAAAGGGAATCATGTAAAAAAGAACGGCAATTTGTTGCTGAATTTTCCTTTGCCAAGCAGACAGAATTTGATTAAGCAGCAGCTGTAGCTATTTCTTGCTACAGCTGTTTTATTTTTGTTTATCTGCTGCCCGCTTCCGACAATTGGAATGCAATGTTGCTCTTTTATTCCTTTATTTAGAAAAATAAATACACAATTTGCTCTTCATCGCAATATTTTTGACTGTCACGTTATATCCCTTCCATTAACAGAAGCCCTTTAACTTTTATCTGTCCGCTGTAAGAGCGTAGAGAATATTATTGGGAAGAGGGATCCGCATAGTTAGAGCAAAATTCGAAATAAAAAACCAATTTTTTAACTTAAAATAATGACTTTCCATCAAACGAAAAATTCGCTCGAATATTTGCCGGATGCAAAAATCGCCATTTTCCATAAAGCTTGAAGAGCATCTTTCATGACTACTTTTTCACCATTGGGTAAACATAATAAAAAATGAGCAGGAAGGTGTTTAAGTTATGATTGAAATTTCTTCATCTTTGGAAGGAAAACAATATCCTTTATACGATTTAGAACTGGAATTAAAACAGTTAGGATACACAATTGGAGGGAATTGGGATTATGATCACGGTTATTTTGATTATCTGATGGATGATGACGACGGATACCACTTTTTAAGAATACCGTTTCGTGCTGTCGACGGGCAATTGGATGCACATAATGCAACGGTAAGACTCGGCCGGCCTTTTATTTTAACCCACAAATATAAAGAGGGACTTGACGATCATGCGGCAATTGGAAATTTCCAAGCCTCCTTTAATCAGTTTTCCGAACCGGCGGAAAAAGATGCCGATGTTTTAGAGCCTTATGTTCAATTAGGAGAGACACTAATTCAAGAGCTTGAAAGAAGATTAAATTAGTTTTTTAAAGCTATTAAACAATCGTGTTGAACGACTTTAAAATTGTGGGGAGGGTTTAGAAAAATCTCTTCCCCTCTTTTGATGCCAAAAAGAATGATGCCATTGGAAAACAGGTCATTATGCAATTGCTGAAAATTTTTCCCGATGTCCTGGTCTGTTGGAGATTCAATTGTTAAGCGGGCGCCGTATGCTTTCCCGAGCTCTAATATAACATTCGAAAATCCATTCTGAAATAAGAAGCTGTTTAAAAAGACTTGACCAACCACCTGGAAAGATTGAATAATCTCATCAGCTCCCGCCCGTTTGGCATTCAATGTTTGTGTTTTTGTCATCATTTCGCAAATGGTGTACACGGACGGATTTGACGCTTTTACCGTAATTAATACTAAAATCGTGAGCATGTCGGCTTCCAATTCGTTTCTATGTTGATCAGCTGTGATGAAGACAGCTTTTGCCTCTTTAATGTTTGCTTTATTTAAAATTTGATCATCGGCAGGATTTCCTTTAATAAAGTGTATGTTTTCATCAATATAAGGTGCCTCAGATAATGTTTGGTCGATAAGAACAATAGGGCAGTAAAATTTTATAATACGCAGTGTTTCAATAATCTCCTTTGTTTTTTCATTCCAGCCAATTAATAAAAAATGGTTTTTCCCTTTGAAAGGAATTTCCCCGTCAATATAGGCATTTTGCCTTTTTACAGCAGCAGCTGATAAATTCGTAAAATAGGATGTTAAAAATGCTACTCCGGTCAAAATTAGTATCATTCCGAATGTACGTCCCAAAAAAAGTTTTTGGAACGAAATCGCCATAACCGGTTGTAGACATTGTTACAAGAGCCCACCATATGCCTTCAAAAGGTGTAGGAAACTCCTTCGGTTCTATGTAAGAAATCATCGTGCCAAACAAAATTAAAATCATTAACACAATAACAGACATTCGGATAAAAACCGGCCACCTTAAATATTGAATCCAAAGCTTTGTCGATTTCATGATTTACTTCCTTTCGTTTCGGCAAGAAAAGAGAAAATTTCTGTAATAATTGTATTGATTTTTTTGGAAACGGCCTCTTTTCCGTATGCATCGACCGCGCGTTTAATCGCCTTGATGGTTTGATCTTCAAATTCTATAATGCTTACATCTTCTTCTGATTCATTGTACAGCTCGATAAAAACATCTAACGCATCGTTCATGTTATCAATTGCGGTACTCAGTTGTTTTTTCTCTTCATTATTAAGTTTCATCTCAACACCCCTGTATTAGTATGTGCAAATTCTTTTTTGAAAATGAAACTTTTCGTATACAAATGCGTATGAATATGTTGGACAGCTGAATTCATAATTATGGGGTGATTTTACAGTAAAGCTGAATGAAATGGTTCATGTCATCGTAGAATAGTAAAGACATGTGTCAGTTCTTTTACGTTGATACAAAATTCTGTACAAATTCCTTCAAAAATTGTTATATTATTGTTAACTATAAAAAATAGAACGGGAGGTTTTTCAAAATGCTTTTTCATCCGATGGACATTCTGGTGTTCATTGCCTTCGGAATATCTATTTGGGCGCAATTCCGTGTGAAAGGGAATTTTGCTAAGTATTCCGATGTGATCGCTTCGAGTCATTTAACAGGGGCAGAAGTTGCGCGGAGAATTTTGGATCAAAACGGACTTTATGACGTTCCAGTCGAGCCTGTTCACGGGCAGCTGACAGACCACTACGATCCAATTCATCGGGTTGTGCGGTTATCAGAGCCGGTTTATTACGGAAATTCGATTGCGGCCGTCTCCGTCGCGGCGCATGAGTGCGGACACGCAATTCAACATAAAGAACGGTATGGTGCTCTTGTGTTAAGACATAAAATGTTTCCAGTTGTCAATCTTACATCGGGAATTGCTCCGATTTTGCTTATTGCCGGGTTTTTATTACAAAGCTTAAACTTGTTAGGGCTTGGGATTATCTTTTTCTCCGCTGCAGTTGCATTTCAGTTGATCACATTGCCTGTTGAGTTTAATGCGAGCTCTAGAGCAAAAGCTATTTTAGTAAGCGACGGCTTTATCCGAAACGAAGAAGAGCACGGAGTCAATAAAGTATTAAATGCAGCGGCTTTAACGTATGTTGCGGCAGCTTTAATATCTCTATTTGAACTTCTGAAATTCGTGATGATTTTCTTCCAATCTCAAGAAGAATAAAAATTGGAAAAGGGGCTTATTCGTATAATAGGCCCCTTGTCATTTTAGAAAAAGCGCAAGGCTAAGAGGCGGTGTTTATCATGTTAAAAAAATTTATATTACAGACGAGCCGGCGTGATGAAATGATTGACATTACAATGTCAATTCAACAGTTTGTACATGAATCAGCCGTTTCAGAAGGGATAGTTGTGGTATACTGTCCGCACACGACAGCAGGCATTACGATCAATGAAAATGCTGATCCTGACGTAAAGCGGGATATGATTCGCCGTTTCGATGAGCTGTACCCATGGGAGAATCCGCTTGACCGGCATTTTGAAGGGAATACTGCTGCTCATATGAAAGCAAGTACTGTCGGAGCATCCCAGCACGTTATCATCTTGGAAGGAAATTTGCTGCTTGGGACATGGCAAGGCATTTATTTTTGCGAGTTTGACGGACCTAGAAAACGGACATATTATGCAAAAATTTTAAAAGGATAGGTTTTAGTTAAAATGTATAAAAAGTTTGCCCGATTCTAGCCGAAATTCGTTTATTTTTATTTTCACGAATATAGTTTTGATAAGTTGATAGGTACTTGTAATTCGGTCTTGTAACTTGATCTTTTAAATAAGCCGATTCAACCGCTTGTCTTTTTCGATATCGATTTAACGTTTCGATGACGCCTTTTGCATCACGAATTCCGATTCCGTGACCGTAATACAGATTATTGCCGAGATGAATCGCATTTACCCCCCGCCACTGTGGTGTTTCCGGGTTAAAATCCGGGTTGTTGAAATAAACGCAGTCTCCTGGGACAAAATCAGTCGTAACGGTCGTTCGGACTCCGAGGTCTTTGTCGTAATGCCAGTCATATAAAACAAGATCTGCAAATAAATAATTAAAAGCTTTTTCTCCTATTGAATCAAGAGCAGCTTTATAGAACACAATGACTATAGCTGTTGCACATTCAAATGCATATTTATTTCCATTTATAAAAATGTCCTCTATTCCTTTTGCCGGAGTCACATCTTTTTTTAACAAAAACGCCCCTTTACTGCTCAGCTGCCAGAAGCGATCATGACAGTATGAATTTTCAAATGTCGCAAATTGCGCTTTGCTTTTTAAAAGGTCGAGCGAAGCTTCGATCGTTTTTCTCCTGAATAAAATTTCAAACTTTAATTCATTTAAGGATTCATAGCGATAAACTTTGTGGCTGTTTGCCATCCAATCAATAATTTCCCGATCTTTTGCATCTGAAAAAAATTCTTTTAATTCATTAGCTGTAATAGGCCTATTTTGAATTGCAATCATTTATCGTTCCCCCCTCTGTAGCCATCGTATGATTTTGATAAGTAATTGGTCCATGTAAATTCTGATATATCTTTGAAAAGAGCGTTACCGCATCAACTTTTTTACAGGAGAAAAACCTCTTATGAAATTTCGTCATTTGTATAAATTTATACTTGTATTGGAAAAATCATCACGCTATAATATTGTCTGTGACAAATGAAAAACGGGGCATTAGCTCAGTTGGGAGAGCGTCGTGCTGGCAGCGCGAAGGTCAGGGGTTCGAGCCCCCTATGCTCCATTTAAAAAACCCTTGTTGACCAAGGGTTTTATTATTTCTTCATAAAAAATGAGTTTTTTG